>NZ_JBGFFE010000001.1:0-387294 GCF_041224415.1 Clostridium lapidicellarium
GGGAAAGTCTGTAGCTTTTTAACCTACAGTAAATTGACACGATCAAAATCATATTATCTATAGAATTAAATCAAAAGACATGCTATAATTTACTGGTACAATTGAATACGTTGCATGTGGGCTACTGGTATCACTCATCCCTGCTGAAGGGAGGTGATACAATGAAAGACATCTTAATGTTACTTTTTGAAGCAGGATTATTCCTCATTTCACTGTTAACATTTATAGTTTTACTTATTAAAGAAATAAAAAAATAGTAGCCCCGTCCGCAAATGGAGACTACTGTTTTTTATTTTAAAAATCTAGTGTTACCAGTTGCCTAAGCAACTAGATTGTACACTACAGGATGTTCTCAGCATCCTGTTTTTATTTTCTCTCTTTGTATTTATATTATAACACATTTTATGATTTAAAATCATATTTTTATAAAACTTTTATTAAGCATTATCTTTAGTATAGCTTCTTAATCCCGCTCATATCAACCCATTACACAAAAAACCTCCGTCATTTGTGGTAAGGTTCCCCCCTCAATATCTTAAATGTCCTGTAAATCTGCTCCAGAAGCATTATTCTGAAAAGCTGATGGGGAAAAGTCATTTTAGAAAAACATAATCTATAGTCTGACTTCTGTAAAATTTCCTCAGAAATTCCCAGAGAGTCTCCAATTATGAAAATTATGCTGCTGTTTCCCTTCAATGTCAGCTGTTCTATACTGCGGGCAAACTCTACGGAGGTCATCATATTTCCTTTTAAGTCAAGGGATATTATATAACTTCTATTATCTAAATACTTTAATATTCTCTTGCCTTCACGCCGCTTTATAAGATCTTTTTCCCTCTCGGAAGTCTTTTCCGGAACCTTTTCATCCATGACTTCAATGATATTCAGTTTGCAGTATCTGGAAAGTCTTTTGGAATACTCCGCCGCCGCATCTTTTAAATATTTTTCCTTCAATTTTCCTACAGAAATTATTGTAATATTCATATTCTCTCCATTATATTATTTTTTATCTAAGTTTTTTAATCTATTTAAAACATCTTTATATTCCACTTCAAGCATTTCCTTATCGCTGCCCGGCAGCAACATTCTTGATATAATTTCAGTAAGCTTCATCTGCAAAACCGATTTCTCCACTCTATGTCCTTCACTGTCCTTTTTCAACTTCTGATGTCTTTCAAATTCCCTCAAATTTCCACCAAATTCAGTTATCTTCCCGTCTTTCAATAACATCATTCTATCTGCAATTGAATTTATGAATTTTCTGTCATGGGATACAAATACCACCGTTCCCAGGTAGGATTCAAGGATATCCTCAAGTGATTCAACAGACTGCAGATCAAGATAATTGGTAGGTTCATCAAGAAGAAGTATATTTGCATCTGAAACAAAAATTTTCGCAAAAGAAGCTTTTATTTTTTCTCCCCCGCTGAGCACAGAAACCTTTTTATACACATCACTTCCTGTAAAAAGCAGCCTTGCCAGAACAGTTCTCACCGAAATCTCGTCCTGCACGGAATCTCTCATTACATTGTCAATTACAGTTTTTTCACTGTCAAGATTCGAAAAATCCTGGCAAAGATACCCTATTACAGCCTTCGGCACTTTGTACACTGACTTAGAATCACCTTCCATGAGATTCATAAGAGTAGTCTTCCCCGAACCGTTTGATCCCACAATTGCCGTTTTGCTTCCATTATAAATTTCAAAGTCTGCATCTTTTAAAACATTGACACTGCCATAATTAAAGCATATATTTTTTCCTGATATGACTATCTTATTTTCAGGAGGATTCACCAGTGAAAAGTCAAACTTGACTCCGGGAACTTTATAAGGTTTTTTTTCAACCTGAAGATTTTTCAGATGTACTTTCATCCTTCTCACAGAATTGCTTATTTTTTTTCTTTTTTCACTTGTACTTCCCTTATGAAGCCTTGCTTCAGAATTACCCATCCGTCTTGGAGCTTTTCTCATCGATTTTGAACTTTTTTCCGTCTGTTCAATTGTTCTCTGCAGTCTCGATTTTTCACTTATATAGTGCTCATATTTTTTCTGTCTAAACTGCATTTCCAAAGTTTTTTGTCTCTTATAACTCGAATAGTTGCCTTCATATAAAGCAAGTTTACCATCTTCTATCTCAATTATCCTGCTGCAGAGTGAATCCATCAGCTCCCTATCGTGACTTATCAATACAAAAGTCTCAATTTTCTCAAGCTTCTTTTGTAAAAGGCTGATACCTTCATAGTCCAGATTACAGGTGGGCTCATCTGCTAAAAGTAGTTCGCCTTCACCGCTAAGGGCAGCTGCAATATTTAGTTTAGTATATTCTCCACCGCTTAAGTCATCTATGCCAGCCTTTCTGCCAATTCCAAACTCACTCAATATTTTGCCATGAGCTTTTATATTTTCCCTGGGGAACTGTCTTATATAGGAAATTGAGCAGTTCCTTTTTACTATACCTTCACAGCTCTCCTCCCCTGCCAGTATATTTAAAAAAGTGGTCTTACCTGCACCATTTCTCCCAACAACACCTATTTTGTCTCCACTGCTTATAGTTAGATTATCGACAGAAACAATTAACCTGTCATTAAAATACTTTTTTAAATTGTTAATTTCTAAGATAAGCATAAAAAAATCTCTCCTCTTCGCAAAGCTGGAAAGATAAACAAAAAACAAATATATAAAAGACTACTGCAGCTGCAGTATCACATTATTGTAATTCCATTTAAACTAATCCAGCAAAATAAAGACCCTCCGGCCCACAAAATCACATATAAATTTAATTCAAAAAGCTGAATTAGTTAATCTTCATCAATTACATACCTTATCCTTTCATTATTTTACTTATATTTTACCAAATTTAATTTCAAACATCAAATTATCCATTTTGAAAATTCCTCCATCTATACTATAATATTAATAAGTTCAAATTATATTGGAGGTTAATTTAAATGAAATTCAGCGAATTTAAATATGAAAGGCCTGATTATGAAAAGATCAAAGTATCGTTCGATTCTCTTATACATGAATTGAAAGTTTCCAACAGCTGTAAAAATCAACTTGAATGCATAAATCATATAAACCATATTAGAAACCATCTGGAAACAATGGGAACTCTGGCTGAAATAAGGCACAGTATAAATACAAAAGATAGATATTATGATGAAGAGCAGAATTACTGGGATAAATACTCGCCATTATATGAAGAACTTGATTTTAAATTTTACAAAGAGCTGATTCATTCTAAATTTAGAAAAAAGCTGGAAGAAAAACTTGGAAGACAATTTTTCACTTTAGCAGAATTTTCTTTAAAATCCTTTTCGCCAAATATTATAGAAGACTTACAGCTTGAAAATGAACTATCCTCCAAGTATACCAGATTATTGGCCTCTGCAAAAATTACATTTATGGGTGAAACCAGAAATCTCTCAGAGTTAACACCTTTCATGCAGAGTAGAGACAGAGAAATGCGGAAAAATGCTTCAGATTCAAAATATAAATTTTTCGCAGATCATGAAGATGAAATTGACAGAATATATGATAATCTTGTTAAAATAAGAACTAAGATAGCCAGAAAACTGGGATTTGAAAATTTCGTAAAGCTCGGTTATATACGAATGAAGAGAAGTGATTACAATCCTCAAATGGTGGCCAATTTTAGAAAGCAGGTGAAAAAATATCTCGTACCCGCCGCTTCAAAACTCTATGAAAGGCAGAGAAAAAGATTGGGACTCAGCAGTCTTTTCTATTATGATGAAAATTTCAAATTCAATACGGGAAATGCCATACCAAAAGGCGGACCGGAATGGATAGTCAAAAATGCATTTAAAATGTATTCCGAATTGTCTCCTCAAACTGGAGAATTCTTTAATTTCATGCTAGATAAAAATCTTCTTGATCTGGTAACTAAAGAAAACAAGGCGGGCGGCGGATACTGTACTTATATACCGGATTACAAGACACCTTTCATATTCTCAAATTTCAACGGCACTTCGGGAGATGTGAACGTACTGACTCATGAAACCGGCCATGCTTTTCAAAGTTACCTCTCCCGATGGATTGAAATTCCGGAATGTATCTTTCCAACTTATGAAAGCTGTGAAATACATTCCATGAGTATGGAATTTTTTACCTGGCCATGGATGGAGCTTTTCTTTAGTGAGGATGCAGACAAATACAGGTTTGCCCACCTGGAAAGTGCTGTAGAGTTTATTCCCTATGGTGTTACCGTGGACGAATTTCAGCACTACGTATACGAAAACCCGGAAGCATCTCCAAAGGACAGAAAAACAGCCTGGAGGAATATAGAAAAGAAATATCTTCCCCATAAAAATTATACCGGATGTGATTTTCTCGAAAGAGGATGCTGGTGGTTCCAGCAGTCCCATATATTCAACGTACCTTTCTACTATATCGATTATGCACTGGCACAGATATGCGCACTTCAGTTCTGGGAAAAAGCAGCAGTAGACAAAAACTCCGCGTGGAAGGACTATATAAAAATATGCAAGGTTGGAGGCACAAAGTCATTTCTGGAATTGGTAAAACTGGCTAATCTCAAATCTCCTTTTGAAGATGGATGTATAAGTTCAATTATGAAACCTATAAATAACTGGTTTAACTCAATAGATGACGAAAAATTGTGATTTGAAATTCAGGGGTGCTGTACAACTACTTTTTAAAATAATTGTACAGCACTTCAAAATTCATCAAACGGTATTTCAAGTATTACGAGGGCTCCTCCCGTAATTTTAGAATTTGACAATTTTATACAGCCCCTATGAAGCCTTACAAAGGATTTGGCAATAAAAAGTCCCATGCCGTAATGATTCTTTGAGTTTCTGCTGCTGTCACCCCTGTAAAACTGTTCCCCGGCCAGCTGCAGTTCCTCCTTTGAAAATCCCCTACCACTGTCTTCAACTGAGAAACTTATACTGCTATTCTTTCTCCCTAATTTGAAATTAATTTTTCCACCTTCCTGGGAATATTCAACCGCATTTGATATCACATTTACAATGGCCCTGTACAGCAGCTCTTCATCTCCATGAAAAAATTCCGGTACATTTTTCTCTTTGCTGCCCACAAACTGAATATTTTTTCTCTCCGAAATAACCTTCCCCTGAGTTTCCAGCTTTTCAAAAAATGTTTTCACATTTATTTTGACCGGATTAAAAGCAATACTGACTTCCGACTTTATCATATTTATAAGCAGCTCCAGATAACGTTCAATTTCACCGGCACTTTTAAGGATATGTTGATTATACTCTGCAACATTGTAATCACTGCAGCTCTCTTTCATAAGCTCTGCATTTCCCTTTATAATGGTAAGAGGTGTCTTTATGTCATGGGCCAGTGAAGAAATTTGATTTTTCCTTGCACTTTCCATATTCCACTGTCTTTCCAGTGAATCTCTCAATGCCCTTTTCATATCATCCAAAGAATTTATAACTCTGTCAATCTCATAGATTCTTGAATGTTTTGGATTGAAATCAAGATTGTGATGTTTTATTTTTTCTGTTACTTTCATCAGAACATTCATTTCTCCTGAAACATATCTGCCGAACTTTGCGGAAAGCAAAAGCACGTATGTTATAAAAATTAAGAATGCAAGAATATATAATAAATTTTCGATATCAGGAAAATATTTCCTGAGAAATAAATTTGTAAACTGCGCCCTCAGTGGATACCTGACAATACAGATTTCATTACTTCTGTAAAAAAACTTGTAATAACGATTTCTCCCTGAAGTCACTTTATTGTTTTCAAAATCCCTCCATACCTTCTGAAATTCTCTGACTTTAAAATTCCCATAGAGAATCCTGCCCCGCCTGCTGTAAACACCATATTGGCAGCCTTCAGGCACCAAAACTTCAGTTACTTTTTTCGCCCTTGTAATTTCATACCTGTTTTGTTCAACCTTCTTTTCAAAATAATTGGCGGGGAACACAATATTTGCTTTGAGTATAAAATCAAGTCCAAAGAAGACAAACAGAAAAAGCATAAAAGTACCGAAAATAAAATATAGAATATATTTCACAAACAAACTTCTAAAACTCACACTGTTCTTTAAAGCCATTTGTAGCCAATCCCCCAGACTGTCTTTATTGGATTGCAATTCACCCTGTCAAATTTTGCCCTTATGTTCTTTATATGCTCCACTACGGCAGAGCTGTCACTTTCCCTGTCAAATCCGAACACGGATTCATATATCTTTTCCCTTGAAAACACCTGGCCATGATTTAAGGCTAAAAATTCACTGATTTCATACTCACTCTTTGTCAAAGGCACCATTTTATCTTTTACATACACTTCTTTTGCAGACATTTTAAATTTAACACTTCCCAGGGCAAAACTGTTGCTCTTTTCCCTGTGCTCCCGTCTGAGATGGGCCGCCACACGGGATCTCAGCTCCCCAATTCCAAAGGGTTTTGTGATATAATCATCTCCACCCAGTCCAAGCCCTTTTATAATGTCACTTTCAGAAGTCTTTGCCGTCAAAAATATAATAGGACAATCCACCAGATCCCGGATTTTCCTGCAGAGTGTAAACCCGTCCATATCCGGCATCATTATATCCAGAAGTATCAGATCATAATCTCTACATCTTTCCACCGTAAAATCTGAAAAATTGCTGACAGCAGTAACTTCATGCCCTTCTCTGGAAAGCGCAGTTTTTATAATTTCGAGAATCCCCTCTTCATCGTCAATTGCCAGTATCTTAGCCATTTTATCACCTCATCTGCTCAATCTCCGCTTCTTCCCTCAAAAGAGTAAAAGAAAACCACACTTATTATAATTATAACAGTTGTCATTACAGTGCAGGTACAAATTCCACTTTTAAAATCCCCCATAATATAAGCCCTGTTTGTAGTATTTGCATTTAAGGCAATATAATAATCGGAAAATCTCACCCCAAAGGCACAGGGAATCCACTTCCATATCTTATCTCCAAGACCCGTGAGCATTAGAGCCGAAATCAAACTCTCACCGATTCCAAGACCTATGGACGCCCCGCTGCCGAATTTCAGACTGCAGAGTACATGGAGAAAGTATAAAAATATCATACTCGAAAAAAGCAGTAAAACAATTTTCCCATAAATTGCTGCAGTAATTAGATTGTCACCATTTAAAAACTTCATTCCAGCTGTAAAAAGACCTGATGCAATGAACAGGGAAAATAATTCCAGCAAAAAGAGCATTACTATTTTGCTTAAAAATCCGGCCATTCTGCACTCTGCCGTCAAAAGCTGCTGAAAATTCCCCGCATCTTCCTCCTGCTCAAGTGCATTACTAGTCACTATTCCAATTATGAGGGGAAATCCTATGGACAATACTTCGAAATATCCGGATATCTTTGAAACTTCTTTTACAGAAGAAAATGAATAGTAGGCAACAAATGCCGCTGCTATAAAAATCGGTACAAGAATATGAATCCATAAAAGAGAGCTCCTCTTTATTTTCTGGAAATCTGCCCTGACAAGCCTAAAGAACTGAACCATCTATCTTGCCTCCTGTCTTTCATACCACTTTGAAGTTACAAATACAAGTACTAAAAGCAAAACCAGTGTAATTGCAATTCCAGGCAGGATGACACCTTTTGAAAGAAGCTCCGGCCTGAAGGTCTGGTTTCCCGGTGCAGCCGGCAGGCCATTTGGAAGAATCTTTAAAATGGGACACATGAGTCTTGCGGGAATGGCATAGGGTACCATCCAGAACAAACCCTTCACTGCACACAATATCCCGAGCACCATATAAGCTGTCATATTTATAATAATTGTAGGAAACATTCCCATTTTGCTTCCAAGAAAAAGGCAAAGGGGGATCTGCCATAAAAAGGTGAGTACGAGCACTGAAATTCCTTCAAACTGGTTTAAAAGAGGCAATTTGAAAATACCTACGCCCAGGAGGTTCCCGATTACTACAGCACCGGCCAGAATAACAGCTGAAGCTTCCACCACAATAAGCATGCACAAAAGTATCTTGGACATCCACACTTTTTTAAGATCCACCGGCAGTGACATCACCGCCATGTTTTTCATTTTACCATCCTGTCCTGCCACAAGGGTACACACTACGGATATCATTCCCGGAAGTATCATTACATACCACCAGTTATAGACATTCTGATGGAAATAGGCTCTAGAAAGAAAAAGTACCGCTGCTATGGTAAAAGCAGGTGCCAGAAAAACAAGTTTTTTTGAAAAACTATGTCTTGCCTTCAAAGCCTCGGACTTAAAATATGCTGCCATGCTATTCGCCCTCCCTTCTGTATTTTCCTGCAACTTCCACAAAAAGTTTTTCCAGATCCTCTCCTGCTTTCATGTCTCCCTGATATCCCAAAACTCCACCTGAAATAATTCCTATTTCCTGGGCCACCTGTTCTACTTCACTCAATATATGACTTGACAGTATAACTGTTATGCCCTGCTTTGGAAATGATCTTATAAGTTCTCTCAACTGCTGTATTCCAAAAGGATCAAGTCCATTAGTGGGCTCGTCCAAAATTAAAAGCCTGGGTTTGTTTATAAGGGCCAGAGCTATACCAAGGCGCTGCTTCATGCCCATTGAAAACTGATGTGCTCTTTTTTCCCCTGTATTTTTAAGATCAACTATGCTCAGCACTTCATCAATTCTGCTTTCCGCCAAACCCAAAACAGTAGTTCTCACCTTGAGATTTTCCCTTGCAGTAAGGTTTCCATAAAGAGGCGGGGATTCAATAAGGGCTCCTATATCCTTCAAATTGCCCCTACTCCAGGACTTGTTTTCGAATAAGATCTTCCCGCTTGTGGGGCGAAGCATACCTGTCAGCATTTTCAGTGTGGTGGATTTCCCAACCCCATTGGGTCCCAGAAGTCCATAGATGGAATTTTTCTTTATCTTGAGGGATATGTTCTTCACCGCATATTCCCCTTTGAAAGTTTTACAGAGATCACTGGTCTCCAAAATCAAATTATCCATTTCAATCATCCTTTCCTGTATAAAGATGATAGCAGACAATTATAAGGATTCTATAAGGTCAGCAGTTGAATTCTTTCATTTTAAAAATTTTTCTGCCTGCAAAATAAGCAATCGCAAGATAAACTGCAGAAGTTACATCTGCCATAAGCAGGGAAATCAGGGATACATTGTCCGCCCTCATTTTCTCCATAAGTCCCAGGACACCTATGGGTGAAAAACTGCTCGTAATCGTAAGCCTGTCCGAAACAGTCAGAAATATGGAGAGGATAATACCTATCGTTATACTCATATTCTTATTTCTTATAAACATGGACATAAGTCCTATTATAAGACCGAAAGATGCCACAGGCACAGCTGCCGACAGGTAGATGATCATAATCCTGAAAAAGCCGTGAAAGCTAAGTGCAAATACCAGGGAACTTATGACAAAACCAAGCAGGAAAGTCACCACAACCACTGAAAATGAATAAAAGATCACAGCCAGTACTTTAGCTTTAAAAAGTTGTCCTTTTCCCCCGGATAATCTTATAAAATATTTCATATTTCCGCTGAAGAAGTCTTCACCGAAAATTTCCACTGAAACCACCACCATAAAAAATGCAAAATAGGGTACCACTGTTCTGAACACAAATTCCGTGCTGAACAGCTTCAAAAATACGATACTGTTCATATTCAATATCTCCATTCTAAGCTGTGTACTGTAGTTTCTTGTTTTCGGCACACCGTTTATTATATTCAGTTTATCAAGGTGCATCATGTAACATATGGCTCCAATCATAAACAGCACAAATATCAGCAGTATGCAGGTCTTTTGGGAATACACAATCTTTACAATCTCGTTTTTTAGAAATTTCCAGGTCAACATAAAATCTCCTTTCTTACAAAAAGCCTTATATCAATGAAGGCGAAAAAAATTGAATATGCCAAAAACAGCACAATATCGAAGCTGTGATACCCATTATTTAAAACCCACCCCCACAGAAATCTCCTGGGAGTTATATTCCCCATGACCTTTGGAATGAAATCGGACATTATAAGAAGCAGAAACACCAGTACGCATATTATTCCGCTGTTTTTTAACAGTATGCAGATCATGATATATATGAGAAGCACAGGTATCAGGGCTGCAGTAAATAAAGCTGCTTCCCTCAAAAGCTCCACTTTCCAGCCATAAACCTGTCCGCCATTTCTGCACAAATAAATGATTGTCAAAACTCCAAAAACAAGAAGTAGCATGGTTTCCGTTATAAAAACAAGTGCCGCCGCCTTTGCTGCAAACACCTTTTCTCTCCTTTTGTAGATCATAAAAAATTTCATGCAGCCGCTTCTGTAGTCCTGTGTAAATATATCTGAAACTACAGGTGCCAGAATTATAGGTATGGCAAAGATCTGGGTTTCCATGTTGGATTTCAAAAAATTGCGGTAAATCATCCCCTTTGCAGAATTATCTCCAAATACTATATTGTCAACAAATATAAATAGAAGTATTGTGCCTCCATAGATAAATATTCTGGAAGAGACAAAAAATTTTACAAGCTCATTTTTTATCATACCCACAGTATCCAACCTCCTCCATAAAATATTCTTCAAGAGAAATGCTTTTTTTGACAATATCATTTATCTCCACATTTTCTTCTGCCATAACTTTATTTATCAATTTGAAATCTCCCCTGTTTATTTCTATGGAAACTCCACCTTCAATATCATGCATTTCCAGGCAATAGCCATTTAACACCTTTTTCAATTTTTCCGCTTCACCCGTAAATATGCTGTACCTTTCCCTGTCAGCGTTCAAAAGTTCATCCACGCAGCCCTCCGCCAGAATTGAGCCCTTATTTATGACTGCCACCCTGCTGCACAGATTCTGCACTTCATTTAAAATATGAGAACAGTACATAAAAGTAACCTTCTCGTCTTCTGAAAGCCTTTTTATCAGATTTCTTATATCCCTCACACCTTCCGGGTCCAGACCATTGGTGGGCTCATCCAATATCACAATTTCAGGTTTGGATAAAAATGCCCTGGCCACCGCAAGCCTCTGTCTCATCCCCATGGAATAATTTGAAACCTTTCTGTCCTTGTATTCCTGAAGATGTACCATATTTAAGACTTCCATTATCCTATCCCCTCTTATATCCAGTACATTGGCATACAATTTCAAATTTCTGAAGGCGGACAGATTGTTGTAAAAACTTGGATAATCTATCACTGCACCTATATCCCCCGGGTTTTTATATTTATCTTTGACAATATCTCTTCCCTCAATATAAATTTTACCGCTGGAGGGCCTTACAAGCCCCAGTATGCTCTTTATAGTGGTAGTTTTTCCAGCACCATTGGGACCTATAAATCCGTATATATCACCTTTGAATACTTTCATGCTGATATTTTTAAGTACCTGTTTGTTTTTATAGAATTTGTTCAAATTTCTAACTTCCAAAATAGGCTCCATGTTTTCCCTCCTGATCTAAAAAATAAAGCCGGAAACTTTCAAGATATCAATACCCTTGAGCTCCCGGTTTAAATGTTAACAGATATCATATTCAATTTTATCCATATTTCCGAATCAGCCGCTGTGGATTCATAAAAGCATACTGATTATTACGGTAAAGAATAGAAATTTTACGTTGGTGAAGTTGTATCCTTAATCCATAATTCCTGGATAAACTGGCTGTCTTCAACACTTGTATTCATAAAAACATTGTTGTATTTTTCATCTATTATGTTCTTTACCGTATAAAGTCCCAGGCCTCTGTCCTCTCCTTTAGTAGAAAAACCTTTCTCCCATATTTTATGGATCACAGGTTTTTCACCTTTGAAATTGTTTTTAAAAACCAGGACCACATAAGACCCTCTGTTGAAGGCGCAAAAATACAAGCGGGGCGTGTCACACTTTTCTACACCTTCAAGGGCATTGTCCATAAGTATTCCAGCTATTCTGCACAAATCCATTATATTCATGTCAACCCTGGATATATTCTCAACTATTTCTACTCTCACATCTATATTCTTTGAAAGTGCTTTTATGAGTTTAGCGGATATAAGAGCCTTCAAAGCTGAAATCCTGATATACCCGAGTTTGTCTATATTCGTACTGCTCCAATTTATGTGGTCATCTATATGCATCACATTTTCATAAAAAAATTTTTTAAGTCCTTTTGTATCTTCACTATCTATATATCCTTTAAGGGGCAAAAGCATGTTTTTATAGTCGTGCTTGAATTTTCTCGTCTGGCCGTACATTTCCTCAACTACAGAGGCATATTCCTCCAGACGATGTCTTTCTTCAACTTCCCTTTTTAGTTCCACCTGTATGCCTATGCTTTTTTCATAGTTGTATATTATGAATAGTATGAGCACAATTGAAAAAAGAGGTATTGCAATTGGTATATACCAGTCTATTACAAAGGAAAAGCTGCCGTAACTTCTGGAATTCACGTAGGGATATATAAGCCTTATGCTCACCATTATGGGTATGCTCAGAGCAAACATCAATCTGAGCCTTGCTCTCCAGAGTGAATCTTTCGCGTATCTGTTTCTTCCCTTAAAAACAGTATTCTTAAGTATAGATATTAAAAATACACCTGCAGGTACTACTGCATACACCATTGCATAATTTTTTATACGGGAACTGTCTTTCCAGTAAAAATAAGCCCCGTTAAGGGCTTTGAGCATGACTTCTACAAAGTATATGGAAAATATAGCCATGAGTACCTTCAAAGTATCCATCATATCTTTACTGTTTTTTAACTCAGCTATTGTCACAGCAATGAGCAATGGAAACACTATGACATAAGAGCCTGTTTGAAGTACCATTCCTATCAGGTAAGAAGTTAAAAAATATTTTTCAGCTTTGTGAAAGTCGGTTTTGTATCCGGACAAGATCCATATTGAAATGCAGCACAATATACTGACAGGTATGGGAGGAAGCACAAGCTCCGTGAAAAGTTTACTTAAGGGGAATTCTTTTATAATCACCTTTTAAGCCCCCTTTTGTATCTGAAGGAAACATAGCATTTTTCTCCATTTGTCATGGTTATCCTGTTTGACTTCATGTCCACTTCAGCAATCTTATCCCTGTTGACAATATAGGATTTATGGCACCTGTAAAAATTGGAAGTAAGCTTTTTTTGTATATCCTTCAGACTTCCGTAAAATTCAATCTGTCTGTTTTCTTCATGAACCCTTATCCTGTGCGCTGCGGCACTGGTTTCTATAAAAAGGATGTCTCTCAATTTTATATTGATAATCCTGCAGTCTTCATCTATAGAGATATACTTGTCCTTTGAACTCTCCCTATAGTAATCGCCATAAGCTTTAAGCATGCAGTCTTTCACTCTGTCTGTAAAATTCTCCTCGTCTTTTGCCACATAATCCATGGCCTCCACCTTGTATTTAAACACCATATAGCTCATTTCCATATGAACTGTAGTAAAAATTATAAATCCCCGTGGATCAAAATCTCTTATCTTCTCACCCAATTTTATGCCATTCATACTGCACTTCAAATCCACATCCAGAAAATAAATACCTGTAATATCCCGCCTTTTTATATATTCAATTACTTCCATGGGATTTTCGGTACACAGGGATATTTTTAAATCGATATTCTCTTTTAATATAATATCTTCAACAACATTTTTAAATTTTTCCCTATAGACCGCATTGTCCTCACAAATCAAAACCTCAAGCATGATTTCACATCCTGTTATTGAATAAAATATGAAATTAAACTGAATATCATATTAGTAATTCCTATCAAAAAAGTACTAATATGAAAATCTATTCTATACTTACGTACACTTTTATCTTCAACTGCATAATTTAATCTTATTCTTTCTCCACTTTGCTAAACTTCCAGATAATATTGCTGACAAAACCAGAAAGAACAAGCCTATAATACCTAAAATTTTAAACCCAGCATATAATCTATTAAATAGCACGCAAATTATAAAAATTGCCGCCGATTCAATTAATCCGATAAAAAAGGAAATTTTTATCATTTAAAAATTTCTTCTCTACATTAATATCAATTAAAAGTTTTATCAACATATTCAATTTAATAAACTCATTATACCATAAATTATACAATTCAAATTTACAACGTTATATTATGAATTTGTTGTTAACTTGTGATAATGTCACCTTGAGATTAACTTTACAAAATGTCACTTTTTGATAGACTATAAAATTATGAAAAATGAATTAATCACATTGTCACAAAAATAATTAAATAAGAGTTTTCCAAAAATCATGTAACTTTTGACCTTTAGAAAACTCTTTCTTATTTAAAAAATATATAAATTTTAAACTTCTTCCTTAACTTCAGTTTTTTTATCTTCTCTAACAAAAATATTTACATCTAGATTCTTTTTATTGCCAAGCAAGACCAACAAACTCAATACTATGCCTACGGCAAGACCCCATGCAGCACCTCTAGCAACTATTACAGCAGCCATCACACCTGCAATTCCCAGATCATTTATAGTACGTGCCTTTAATATACCTATTCTTACAGAAACATATCCTTGAACCATCATTGTCAAAGCCAGCGCTATATTTAAAATTGGAGTGACAAGAGTAACTATAGGCATCAAAAAATAGCCTGTCAAAGTACCGAACCTGAATGAACCCGCGCCTCCATTTATAGAATCCATAGCTTTTCTACCATGCTTATATCTATCACATACCACAACTTGCATAGCTGCCCATAGAGGGCCGCACATAGTTATATCAGGTCCTATAATCGACATCAGACAATTACGCAGTCCAAATATCAAATGTGACCTGTTGGGATTATAGTCTACAAGCTCATCCGGGCGAACTTTTCCTGCATCTTCCAGTAATGCCTGTGCCTGAATCATTTCACCAAATAATATTACATAAGCTGAAAATACCATAGGTATAGCCTGTACAAACATTTTCACCGATGGAAATCCTACGGACCAGAATGTCCAATGGCTCCACAATTCTCCAAAAGAAGGATTTGAAAATCCCCATTTAATACTTGGCCACATAGTTTCACCTACAAGCGGTGCTACTAATACTGCCAGCAGTATACAAGGTAAAATTCCCAAATTTGAAATAACTTGAAGAACTTTATTTTTATTTCTCAGGCTTTTGAAATAATTTGAAAATAAAAGCCAAAATGCCAAGCCTATACAGATTGTAATTGACCATGGATATTTTTCAAAATAACCTTGTTTACCAAATACGGTATTTACAGCTGCAATGCCAGCTCCCATTATAATACCGGCTTGCATGCAGTTTGGTATCAGTGTAATTATTTTCTTGCCTAATCCTGTAATGCCAAGAAGTGCAGCAAAAATACCCAAACTCAATTCAAATGCAATAAGCGCTTGTACTCTTTCAGGTCCCATAGGAAATTCACTGACATATAACATCAAAAGTGGTATAGCGGGAGTAACCCATCCCGGTACAACTGGATCACCCAAAAGGACATGAGTACAATAAAGAATTCCATTAAGAATAACAATAGCCAATGCAACTTCAAAGGGCATTCCCAAATACTGCTGAAGCATTGGAATAGCACTGAGACAAACAGCACACATTAAAAGTCCCTGAACATAATCTGCAATTTCAAACCTGTAGTGCACCCCCGGAACACGTATTTTAAACGGACCTGCCGGTATATAAGGACATTCTTTCCCATATTCTCTTTTATGTGCCATGGAATTATTCTCCTTTACTCATTTTTTATTTTTCTATTTTTTAAAATTTATCATTAAATCTCTTCTCAAATTCTTTGATTAGCGGTTCTCTAAAATCAGGATGAGTAATATCTATCAAAGCTCTGGCCCTTTCTCTCAAAGTCTTTCCCTTAAGATGGGCAATGCCATATTCTGTAACCACATAATCAGCATCACATCTGTTAGTGGTAACTGCGGCCCCGGTATTCAGCAGTGGGACTATCCTGGAAACCTTTCCCTTTGCTGCAGTAGAAGGTATGGCAATAATGGCTTTACCATCTTTGGCCATATTGGCTCCCCTTATAAAGTCCACCTGACCTCCAACTCCGCTTATCTGCTTCAATCCTATACTTTCAGAACATATCTGGCCCATTAAATCCACCTGAACACAGGAATTTATCGATACCATCTTGTAATTTTGCATGATGACCCGAGGATCATTTACATAATCTACCGGATAAGAAGCTATAATAGGATTATCATCCACAAAATCATATAATTTTCTCGTTCCCATTAAAAATGTCACAACTATCTTGCCGGGATGAAGAGTTTTTTTGCTATTGTTGATAACTCCCGAATTAACCAGATCCACCACTCCATCTGATATCATTTCAGAATGTATCCCCAAATCCTTCTTATCTTTTAAAAACATGAGTACAGCATCCGGAATAGCACCTATACCAAGCTGAAGAGTCGAACCATCCTCAATCAGGGATGCACAGTATTTTCCTATAGATTTTTCTACTTTTCCCAATTTAGCCGGTTTTAGTTCTATCAACGGATGTGAAACTTCCACTATATAGTCGATATCCGATACATGTATAAATGAATCCCCCAAAGTCCTCGGCATATTTTCATTTACTTCCGCAATTACAAGTTTTGCACTTTCCGCTGCCGGCTTGGTATAATCATTGGAAACTCCAAAACTGCAGTAGCCATATTTATCCGGCTTGCTTACCTGTATTATCGCCACATCCACCGGTAAATAGCCATCTCTAAATAAACCCGGCACTTCATAGAAATAACAGGGTGTATAATCACCTCTGCCTGAATTTACAGCATCTTTGGTGGTAGCCCCTACAAATAGTGAATTGTGATGAAAATGCTTCTCCATTCCGGGTTTAGCATATTCGCCCTTACCCATAGCTACCATATGAACTATCTCAACATTTTCATAATTTTCCTTATTTTTAACCATCGCATCTACTATATTCAACGGTTCTCCAGTAGCATGTGCAATAACTACCCTGTCATTAGATTTTATCTTGGAAACGGCTTCTTCTGCACTCACCAATTTTTCCTTATATATATTCTTCCAATTCATAAAGATAATTTCCCCCCTATATTTCATCGGAATATCGATCCAGCAGATTTTTAACTTCATTAAAATCCTCTTCAGATCTCACCAATATTCTTTTAAACTTAAATTTAAGTTCGCTGTAGTTAACACAGCAACTATTACATCCACATAAAATTATCAATATATCGTATATTTTACCTAATTGAGCCACTTCAAAACTATAATTAAAACTTCTTTCCAAATCATTTAAAAATTTTTTTCTGTTGTATCTGGGATTACATCCTCCGCAATATTTAATCCCCACATTCAGCACTTAGTCACCCAAACCCTTATTCAATATTTTTTTTGCCAGCTCTAAAGTGTCCTGACTTATATAATCTACAACTTCCACCTCTTTCACCTGTTCGATTTTTAATTTCAAAGAAGTTTCAATCACATTTTTAACAGTATCCCTGGATAAGGCACAATTGCTGCACTGCCCCAAAAGTCTGACTTTAACCACTCCATCTTTCACTCCAACAAGCTGGATATCACCATTATGACTATTTAAATAAGGTCTTATGCTTTTATCAATTACCTCCATTATTTTTTTCTTCATAAATGCAGCACCTCGCCATTTTACGTATGGGGTGAAAATCACCCCATTTTCATATTTACTATTCTTCTATCCTTGCTATGGCTTTTGCCAGTGATTTCTTCTGGCCCAGATTTCCCTGTCTCGATATCATTATTCTCTGTGCCTGCGGCGAACCTGCTCCATGCATTGACTCAGTCCTATAGCCCACTGCTGCAGTACCAAGGCTCAAGTTTTCTATAAGCCTAAGTATTTTCATTCTGTTCTCCACAGGAACAGATGCAGTTCCCACCAGATACTTCTTTACATATTTTCCTACTTCACGATTTTTATAATCCTTTTCCGAAGGCATTGTTACCATAAGGCCTCCTGCTATATCTTCCGCCAGTCTTACAATTTCATAGGGAAATCTTGTTACATTCTGCTTACATACATTTGCAAGCAGCAAATCTATTTGATAGTTACCTGCTTTTGTAGGATATCCCTCGGATGAACAGGCAATTCCACATGCATATAATGTCTCATTTAAATGCATCATTTCTATCAATTTGTCCTTTATATGTGATGCTCTAGGCACTCCATTATATTCAGCAGCCAGTGCGGCAGCCCCTATAAGTACATCTCCCACTCCCACTTTACAACCGCCGTAGCTCTGCCTGTGATATCCTGCAAACCTTTCCACAAGCATACCCGCATATTCAGTCTCACCATTTAAAAATATCCTGTCGTTTGGAACAAATACATTATCAAATACTGTAAGTGCTTCTACACCGCCAAAATTCTTATTGCCTACATCAATGTCAGCATCTTTCTCCAGTTTCCTAGTATCACAGGACTGCCTCCCAATTATCATGGTTATCCCCTTTGTGTCAGTAGGCACCGCAAAAGATATTGCATAATCCTTATCCTCAGGTTTCATAGCCTGTGTAGGCATTACAAGCACTTCGTGAGAATTGCAGATTCCTGTCTGGTGGGCTTTTGCCCCTCTAACTACAACCCCGTCCGGTCTT
Source organism: Clostridium lapidicellarium (assembly GCF_041224415.1). NCBI lineage: Bacteria > Bacillati > Bacillota > Clostridia > Eubacteriales > Clostridiaceae > Clostridium > Clostridium lapidicellarium. The sequence goes on from NZ_JBGFFE010000001.1 coordinate 18,550, forward strand.
CTTTCCACGACTCTCAAATACAAATCCGGATCAACTTGTTTGCTCGGAGATAATCCTCTATCTCCCTTGGGATCTGTCATTGCACCATCAACTGTAAGATCCTTGTCCTGAACATATGCCAGATATTTTTTGAAATTTTCAAAATAATTGGTATTGTACTGTTTGTCTATCTCAAAAGTAGTGCTGTATACTGCATTAAAAGCATCCATTCCAACACATCTTTGGAAACAGGCAGCAGTTTTCTGCCCGCATAGTCTCTGCATTTTTACCTTCTTTACCAGATCTTCGGCACTTTGATGTAAATGAGTGAACCTGTTTACTTTTTTACCTGTTATATTTGACTTTGCCGTCATAAGATCTTCATACTCCGGCTGCTGGGCCAGATCATAAGTCATCTTAACAGAATTAAGAGATGGACGAATTACAGGATTATCTACGGGGCTTTCCACCTTTTTCCCCAGATAATAAACGTTTAACTTTAGTTTACGCAAACTTTCCACATATTCTTCTCCTGTCATTAAAGACATTGCAATCATTCCTTTCATTTCATATAGATATAATTTTTTTACTTACACAATCATATTCAAGCAATTTTGATACCAATTCTCTATACAAAATATAAAAAATTCATATAGCCCTTAATTAAAGACAATTACAGAACCATATGAATTTTGTATTATAAAAACACTACAATTGTATTTATTGCATAATCGCAACATTATTTTTTTACTTACGCAGTTTATTAAATATATCTCTTATTTGCATAATTGCAACTGATTTCATTTTTGCAACATATATTTATTTCTGTATCTCTTTCTCTTTCTAACTAAAGTGGAAGCATTTATTCCAAGTTCCTTTGCCGCATCCCTTACATTTCCATGCTCTCTAAAAGCACTTTCTATCATGGATTCTTCTAAATTTTCAACTGCATCCCTTAGATTTAAGTGATTCTTTATCATATCGGTTTCAAATTTGCTGCTGTCCCAAACTTCCCTTATAGGCAAATCACTTCTAAGTATCTTATCCCTTGAGGTCATAATTATGACTCTCTCTATTATATTTTTTAATTCCCTGACATTTCCCGGCCACCTGTATTCCTTTAAGGAGTCCACTGCAGCACCGGTTATAATCTTATCAAAATTATATTTTTTATTAAATACACCCATAAAATAGTTTATAAGAGGTTCAATATCGCCCCTTCTTTCCCTGAGTGGTAGAATTGTAATAGGTACTACATCCAACCTATAGTACAGATCCTTTCTGAATTTCTTTTCAGCAACCATTTTTCCCAAATTTCTGTTAGTTGCGGCAATCACCCTTATATCGATTTCAATAGTATCAGTACCGCCAACTCTTCTAATCTCCCCTTCCTGAAGCACCCTCAAGAGTTTCACCTGCATATCCAGACTGAGTTCACCGATTTCATCCAAGAAAACCGTACCTTCGTCAGCTAATTCAAAAAGACCCATCTTCCCTTCCTTGCTTGCACCTGTAAACGATCCTTTCTCGTAGCCAAAAAATTCTGATTCTATAAGGTTACGAGGTATAGAACTGCAGTCTATTTTTATAAAATTCTTATTGCTTCTCCTGCTGTTTTTATGTATATATTTAGCTACTTTTTCCTTGCCAACTCCAGTTTCCCCCAGCAAAAGCACAGTGGTATCTACTTTTGCAACTTTCTTTGCCATATTGAGTGTATTGATCATCTTTTCATCTTTCACTATAATATCCGAACACTCAAGAATCTGCTGTCTCATTGCTTCCAGTTGCAAATGATATCTTCCCATGATCTCCCTGTTCTTTTCCAGCTGCTCCTTCAATTCATAGAGTTCCGTGACATTTCTCACATTTGTAACCACCATGGTTATCTCACCGTCTTCGTTGAATATGGGACTGCTAGAAACCAATACCGTCTTGCCTGTTTTAAACTTCTGTTCGATTGTAACATTTTTTCTGCTGTTCAACACCATAAGTGTCCCTGATTTGGATATATAATTATTTTTTTCCAGATATCTCATATTTTTACCGAGCATTTCGTTTTTTCTCATTCCGGTGATTCTCTCATAGGACTTATTCAGAAATATGGTATTTGCATTTCCATCTGTTATATATATCCCGTCGTAGGAGCTTTCAATAACTTGATATAACTGTCTTATTCTGGATTTCAAAAATTTTACGTCTCCTTTCAGCAAATTATCAAAGCTTACCAGTTCTTCATCCTTCATGAAATAAACCCCCTTTTAAAATCATATAACATCAAGTGATTCTTAGGCTCAGGCGAAGTTTGCTAAATAAGTAATACTTTTTCTCCACCTGAACATTAAAAGAACTTATCCAGGCGCGTAGCAGTGCTTATCTCCCACTCTGAGAAGCTGGGAGTATTAGCAATGGTAGCGTTCGGATAAAATATAAGTAGATGTGCAGTACTCCACATAAAAAATCATATCATAAATTCAACCATTTTTATGATAAAAAGCATCTGTAAATTCTGGTTTTTAAAACATCAATAACGTATTTTAATAATTTATGCTATTGACGGCGGCATGACAAAAGCTTCACCTGTCAAGACCCTATGGCCTTTTGAATTAGTACAGGTAGTTTTAAGTTTCACTATATTTTCATTTTTGTATATTTTCAAAACCTCCACTTCCGCTTTTATGGTATCTCCAAAATACACAGGCAAATTGAATTTTGAGTTTTGACTCAGATAAATAGTACCTGGTCCTGGAAGATACATTCCTATACAGGCAGATAAATATCCAGCTATAAGTGCTCCATGTGCTATTCTTTTTCTGAACACCTCCTTGCATTTTTTTTCATCTACATGGAGTGGATTGAAATCCCCCGTTATTTCAGCAAACGAATATACGTCATCTTCAGATACAATCTTTTCAAAACAGGCTCTGTCCCCAATCTTCAATTCATCAATTGTCAATCCTCTCATATAATACAACCTCCCTTATATAAAAAAGTCAGGAGCCTCACTTTAAAGGTCTCCTGCCGGCAATCCTAAAATCTATCTAAATATTTAGACTACACCACAATACAAGTTCATTTATCATAAAACATCCATCCCAGGGAGAATCATAATTATTCATGGCTCCAAAACCCACTACTCTATTCACACCTGCCGATGTAGCCATACCTGCAAATTTAAAAAGTTTGTCTTTGTCATCAATGGCATAGCCTATAGTCTGTATTCTGCGGGTAATCAAATCCTTTACATCAAATATGCTGTTTACCTGTTTTACAAAAATGCATCTTCCCCCTACAGGCTCTTCTAATTTTACTTCATCATCAATTAAAATAGTATATTCCAATCCACCGCTGCAGCAAATGTCTCTGGTCAAATCGAGGCTGTACATCCCCCTCTTGTTAAGAATTTCTGCGCAGGTATTTTCATCTAGAATATTTTTATACCTTTTACCTATTTTTTGAAAAGATCTTTCAAGTACTTTGACAATATGTTTCAAAGGGATATTACTTTTTTCTATAAAAAGTACATTAGGTGAAGAACAGGCTTTCTGTCCAAACAAAACTACATCCGTTACAAATTTGTTTATATATTCACTGCAGCTGTCACTTTCAACAGCATATCTATCAAATACGGCAAAAGAATATTTTGGTCCAAAAACTATATCCTTGCAGGTGGTCTTTTTAGGAAGCGAAGTAATATGATTCACTGCACTTTCTCCCCCCCATATAATTCTTGAATCTGCAGCAGCCGACATGTATTTATTCAACGATTCATCTTCTCTAGGGAAATATACCAGAGATATGTTTTTCAACATGTTTTCAGAAGAATATATTTTTCCATTATAAATTACCTCTATATTTTCCAAAGGTTTCAACAATCTCAAAACTATAGAAATGCTTTTTTTAGGCAGTCTCACAAGATTTGAATTCTTAGCTATAAGCGACTGAAAAACTGAATAGACAGCAAGAGTAGGTACATTTCCTGCAATCCAGTGGCAGATGATTCCTCTCCCCTGGGCTCTTATGAATCTACCGCTACCTATGGGAACAAATTCATTTAAATATTTTTTATCCTTCAAATTGATTTCTATCAATTTTTCTATATTTGATTTTCTAAAATAGAACGAAAGATAAGTTGTCCCTGTAATTTTAAGAAGCTGTTTATCTCTAGACAACCTTTTGCTGTATTCGTCCAATATGAGAATAACAGCTTCCACCGGCATTGAATTTAACAGTTTTACATTTTCTTTTAAAATATTTTCTATTTCATCAAATCCACTAAAAACTTTTTTCACTTCATAAAAGGATCCATCCAGCAGATAACAATCTATCATTTAACGGCCCTCCTTTCTGCAAATGTATCTCCACAGCCCCTGATTTCAGTTTTCTCCATTCTGGACTTGAATTTAAAATATTTGCCCCGTCTTCCACATCTGCAATCGTCAATACCCATAAATTCTCCTACATCTTCCGTTAAAATACCCTGTGAAGGATAGCTGGAGCCCAAAATACTCATGACCTCTATAATTCCACTCTGGCCGATCTCCACTTCTTTCAAGGTATTAAAGTCTCTTATTATAACATCTGCGAAATCCGGTATATGTTTATACCCATATTCACAATCTACAAATACCACTCCCAGTTGTTCCACCATACCATAAAAATCCAGTATATTTTTTTCTTCGGTCCCAAAGACCTCTGCTGTCCTTCCATTAAATTCCTCTTTTCCAACACTTTCAGAAACAAGTTTTTTCCACCCGCCGCTGTGAAGAAGTTTCATTTTAGGAAGAGACAAACTAATATTTCTCTTCTTCAATTCTTTTACAAATTTACTCCATATTATATAGGTAAATCCATATACCAATACTTCTTTGTCTCTATTTTCATTTTCAAATTTTTTCAATCTGGATAAATTTATTCCCAAATTTTCACCTTTTCTATCCATAGCATAAGTTATACTGCTGGCAAAACTGCTGATTCCTCTAATGGCTGCTCCTCTCGCACTCAATACATCACTTTTTCTATTTACGGCTTCCGTATCCAGGATCAGAAGAGGCCTTCTACTTTTCCCAATAAAATTCTTTAAAGTATTTACAAGACCCTGAGTCTGCCTTATCGATGTAATTTTATCCAGATATATCTTGCTGGGAATTCCGGAAGTAGTGGAACTGGAATTTAAAATTCTTATTACATCTTCATTGCTGCAGGTCAAAAGATCGAATTTTTTGAACATGTTTACCGGAATGAACGGAACTTCTGAAAGTCTTGAAATTTTTGGAATATTTACAGAGAATTTTTTGTACATACTGCTTATATTGGGACTGATTTGGTTGGACTCAAGCTGTTTTTTGATTATATCGAGCAGTATACCTCCCTTCTTTTCCTGAGGTACTTTAAATTGATTGCCCAACACTATGTTTTGTATCAAATGGTCTATTTCCACATATATTCACCTGCCTTGTTTTATCTTACATATTCTTCAGATTTTTAAGCAGTACTTTACCTGATGAATTTTTAGGAAGTGACGGCAAAAACTGTACATATTTGGGTACCTTATACCTTGGAAGCCTTTCCATACAGTAATCCACTATATATTTTGAATCTATGCCGCTGTTACTATCTTTTAAAACTACAAAAGCCTTTACTGCCTCACCTAAAATATCATCCTCAACCCCTATGACAGCACATTCCACAACCTGTTTTATACCACATATGGTATTTTCAATCTCCCTGGGGCTTATCCTGTTTCCGGCACATTTTATTATATTCTTCTCTCTGGAAACCACGAATATATATCCATCCCCATCTTTAAAGGCCAAATCACCTGTATACAAAATACCGTCCCTAAGCACTTTTTTTGTTTCCACTTCATCATTAAAATACCCTTTCATCACATTTCCGCCTTTAGCGGCTATTTCTCCCACTTCTCCTATTTCAGCTGGAAGGCCCTTCTTACTTAGGATCATTAATTCCGTACCCGGAATCCCTTTTCCTATAGAACCCAGCTTGTTTTTAATCTGAGAAGGCGGAAGATATGACAACCTGGCTGTAGCCTCAGTCTGCCCATACATAATGTATATGTCCACTCCCTTAAGAGCCTCATACAATTCCACTATAAATACCTCCGGGAGCCTTCCTCCAGCCTGTGTTACATACCTTAGCGACGGCATTTTGGCATTTTTAAAATCAGTCATTCTCAACAATATCTGGTAAGTGCTCGGAACCCCTGCAAAACCAGTGCAGCTATATTTCTCTATGTCCTCTATGACAGTTTGGGGAAACATAAACCTATTGTTTATTACAATGCTTCCGCCGCATCTAAAATGTGTATTCAAAAGAGATGTCCCATAGCAGTAATAAAAAGGAAGCACAACCTCTATCCTGTCTTTTTCAGTCAAATGCAAATATTCCACAATAGAATTGGTATTATACATCAAATTGTAATGCGTGAGCATGACACCTTTCGGTTTTGAAGTAGAGCCCGATGTGAACATAATAAGTGCTGTATCTTTTTTTACATCTATGGAATCACCTGAACCAAGCTCATTTTCACTTGTTCCCATGCTTTCTTCGCTGTATAAAATTGTGTCATTACAAATCAATTTTTTTATCCTGGTTTCATATTTCTTCTGGCAAAAGATTATTTTTATTTTTAAAATATCTATAATATATTTCACATCGTCTTCAGACATACTGGGATTGATCGGAACACATACACTCCCATTTTTAATTATTCCAAAATAAGTTTCTATAAAAAAAACAGAATTATCAGAAATAACAAGTATGCTATCTTTCTTTGAACATTTATTTTTATTAAGCAAATTGGATACATAATTTATACTGTGGTAAACCTTCTCATAGCTAATGCTTCTGCCATATATTAATGCAGTTTTCTTTAAATACCTGGATTTTTCAAACACATAATCCGTAAATGTCATAGTTTCACCCCATACTTTTTCAATATCTTTTTAATATCTCCAATAGTATACATTCTGGATATGTCAACCACATCAAAATTTACTCCGAATTCATCTCCCAATGCTGTAACCAGCTCCATGTGTGCCAATGAATCCCAATCTTTTATTTCATCTGGTCCCATTTCATCCTTAATATTCTTTACATTCTTTATATTTAAAGTATCACAAATTATATTTTTGAATTTATCTAAATTATTCATAATCATACCCTCCATTTCTCCATGTATTTTTTATGAGAAAGCAACTATCATACCACCGGTTAAACATTCCTATACCAAGTGATTGCAGATATTTTCCATATACTGTTGTTGCATTAATAGAACAAAAAAATGAATAATTTACCTTTAGCTCTTATAACCGCAATATGCATTTTACATTGTTGCAAATATGAATTTTGTTTCTTATCTGCAACAATATCATTTTAGAACGGACAAATAAAAAAAGACCCGACAGTCAAAATAACTGCTGTCGGTCTTTTATCTTCAAATTATGCTCTGAGCTTTATTCCTTATCTCTTTTATTAGATTTTTTACCCTTTTCTCAATTATTTTAGCTGTTTTAATAAATTTCTCATCGCTTTTTCCCGTAGGATCTTCAAAGCCCCAGTCTTCTTCATATTTGGACATCAAAAATGGACATGCAGCATTACAGCCCATTTTTATCACTATATCAATTTCGGGTAAATCATCAATCAGCTTAACGTGCTGAGTTTTACCCATATCAATACCGTATAATTTTTTAATTACCCTGACTGCATCTTTATTTATTCCGGATTTAATTTCAGTGCCAGCTGAGTAAGAATCAAATACCTCACTTCCATATAACCTTCCTATTGCCTCGGCCATCTGTGATCTACATGAGTTATGGACACATATAAAAGCCACTTTGGGTTTCATTTTTTCCTCCAGTTTTCCCTAACCAAGTAAATCAAATAATTTTTCATTTTTAATTTCTTCCGCCTTCCATTTTATTAATGCAAAATTTCCATTGGAGATTTCATTAACTTTTTTTATCCACGGTATTTCATTACTTGCCTTGGCCTTGAGCACATTATTTGTAGTATCAGATGCATACATGCTGGAATTTATGACCCACCACCTGCTTGCAATTCCAGCACGTTCCAGATCTGATTCAAGACGCAGGGATTCATATACTGGAGTGTCTTCAGCCAAAGTTACAATAATAACTTCCGTATCATTGGCATTTTTAAGTTTAGGCAAAAGCTCCCTGACAGACTGGGGTATATTACCTTCTGAACGCTTAATTTCTCTGTTATAGCTTTCTGTTGAATCCAACAATAACAGCGTATGCCCTGTAGGAGCCGTATCTATCACTACAACTTCATCCTTAGACTTTTCCACTATCTCTGCAAAAGCCCTGAATGCAGCTATTTCCTGTGTGCACGGAGATCGTAAATCTTCTTCAATATATGCCATATCACTTTTGTCCATGGTTTTTCTGGCATTATTTAATACCTCTGTTTTATATTTTTCAAGCTCCTTCTTCTCATCTACCTGGCTAAGTGTAATTCCACAGCTTTTATCCAGGACGGATTTCAAATTTGCCGCCGGATCAGTAGTGGTCAGATGAACTTTTACACCTTTTTGGGAAAGTCCTAGAGCAATGGCAGCTGCAATGGTAGTCTTTCCCACACCACCTTTTCCCATAGTAAATATTACTTTTTTATCATTCCTATACAGGTCATCAACTATATCCTTTAATTTAAATATTTTATTTATATTTAAATTTGCACTGCTGCACTCAACAATATCGTCTTTTTCCAAAAACGCCCTTACATTTCTAATTCCCGTTACATTATATGGTCTAAGCGGTATTTCATAGGTTTCAAGATTCTTCAAGAGCCCAGGCGTATTTTCCAACGCATTCTTCTGTTTCAGGTAGATTGAATCTGAAATGTCATCGTCATGAATTTTAAGAATACCGTTTATTATAAGCATTTGGTTATTTATTCCTATATCTCTCAATTCTTTAGAAGCTCTGGCTGCTTCCTTTAAAGGTGCGGCTTCAGGTCTGGATACAAGTACAAGAGTAGTCTTTGTTTTATTTGATAAAGTATCAACGGCATCTCCATATAATGTTTTTTTATCTTCAAGTCCTGACAGCTGCCCGAGACATGAAGCTCCATGAGTATTCTCACCTATAAAATTGCTCCAGGCCGAAGGCAGCTGAAGCATCCTAAGTGTGTGACCAGTTGGAGCCGTGTCAAATATTATATGATCAAATTTTCTCTCCATTTTCTCATCGGTGATAAACTTTGAGAATTCGCTAAAAGCAGCTATTTCAACAGTACAGGAACCACTCAATTGCTCTTTCATATTGTTTATAGCTGCTTCAGGTAGTCTGCCAGCATATGGGGCTATTACATTTTCTCTATACTCTGCGGCAGCCTTTTCAGGATTTAGATTAACAACTGTCAAGTTTGGCACTTCTTTAATTTTAACTCCCTTATTATCAAGTTCCGTATTGAATACATCCTGCAAATTTGAAGCGGGATCCGTACTAACGAGCATGATTTGTTCGCCTTGATCTGCAAGGGCAACAGCAGTGGCACAGGCAGTGGAGGTCTTGCCTACACCGCCCTTACCTGTGAAGAACAAATATTCAGTTAAATTCATACTGCAGGGATCAAATTTTTTAAGCATCAGCAGCACCTTCCTCCACAGTCACAACCTTTAGATTTTACCTTAAGTCCAGTTTTTAGATAATCCTCTGATATACCCAGCAATTTACAAAATTCCCTATTTGTTGGATATGCCTTTGTCTTCACTATTGCACCATCCACCATGGTTATCGGAAGCATTTCTATACCTTCTCTATTCAACACCTTATTGATTGTTTTGTTGTCCACAAATACTTGGGGACTGCCGGTCAAATTATATCTTTCAATTGATACACCTTTCTTCCGAAGATTATCAACAACAGTAGAAACCCTCAACAATTCAGGATCTATAGACGGTCCACACAATCCCGTAGAACAGCACGTCGCCGGTTCAAAAATCATCATCTTTTTCATATAAATCTCTCCTTATCACATAAATTTATTTCTCATCGTCAATTTTACATAAACAAGTACTCCTGCTTTTACAGATACACTCTTCCGTATCCGTTACAATATTCATTAAAAACAGCACCAGCCTATTTGCATTAGTATTATCCAGGGAATAATGGCTCCAGACCCCTTCCTTCCTGCACTTGACAAGTTTACAGTCCATAAGCACTTTCATGTGATGGGATAAAGTAGGCTGTGTAAAATCAAAGTACTCCAGTAAATCACAGGCACATTTTTCACCACAGGAAAGTATATTAATAATTTTCAATCTGTTCTGATCGGACAGTGCTTTGAATATTTTTGCGTTTAATTCATAATCCAAATTCATAAAATCACTCCATACATAGATAATTATCTATATCTATAATATAGACTAATATCTATGTAATGTCAATATATTTGCTATAATAAATAAAAAATAGACCATCATATATATAATAGTCTATGTATAGTAGTTGTATTTGTTACTCATTTTTATTTACCATTTGCATCAATACCATAAAAAAGGCCTGACGGTCAAAATAATTGCCGCCGGCCTTTTATTTTTATTATTAGCATTTATTTATAGTAATCATGCATCTTCTATATTGCTACTTTCAACGGACTCTTTTGTCCATCCCCACTTTTTGACTACAACTGATGTCAATATAGGACATACAATTGCAGTTATTACCGCTGAAGCTGCTATAGCAGTAGTTGCAGTTGCAACTTGTCCAGACAAACTTGGTATCGACTGGGCCACAATAGCAGGAACTGCTACGGAACTGCTGGCAGACGAACAATTTGCAACGGCAGCATATCCAGGACGGCGAAGTATAAATTTGTCGGCAGGAACCAAAAATATAAATGACAGCACAATAACCAATACTCCCAACAAAATACCTGTGAAACCGCCTCTAATTATGTTTACAATATTCAATCCGGTTCCAACGGAAAATCCCAAGAAGGGCAGCGTGAACATAATTCCACTCTTTAAGAAATTTCTTATATCCTCATCAAGATTGCCCAGTATAAAACCTACAACCATTGTTCCAACTGATGCAACTATAGCAATGGGGTTAAAACCGCATCCGGCAACTCCCAGTCCAAGCAGTGTGAACAGGGGACCTACAGTAAGGCCAAGCAATGCCTGTGCACCTAAATCATATTTATCACCAATCTCGGACATAAGTCCAAGGTATATACCGCAGTTATCACTCGTAACAGCTGCCAGAAGCAACATAGGTGTAATTCCTAGTATACCATCATTTCCAAATATCTTCACTACAATTATGGCAGGAATGAAACCCGCAAGAAATTTTGCAATTGTAAGTACTCCTCCACGTTTCAACGATTCTGCCACACCTTTAAGATTTATCTGGGCACCGACACATAACAAATTGCATCCTATAAATGCCAGAGCACCCGTAGAAAAAGTTGCCGTTGTAATCCCGCCAATTTTTATTATCTGAGGAAAACATGTATTTATTATTGCTCCAAGGAATAAAGGGATAATCATCAGCCCTCCTGGAACTTTTTCAACAGTTTTTAAAATTTTCATTTACGATCCTCCTTTTAAATCATAAATCCATCTTTATCAAATTTTATATCTTCTGGTTTACTTAAAATTTCAACATCATCCCTGTTTTTCAGTTCGTCGTAATAACTTTCCGATACCTCAATTATGTCCATTGAGGATGTATTTTTTATATGTACCACCTTCACCTTGTCAAAGTCTATTCCCGTACAGGTTCTAATGGCAATCAAAAGTGCCTCTCTATCACTGTTAGCATACATTGGAATACGTCCGCCGTTCAGCATTGTAGCAGTGGATACATTAATCCAAGTAGATTCGTAATCAACGTCACGAACACACTTTATTGTAGTAATATCCGCATTGCTCAAACCGCATCCGTTGTGATGTGTTTCCTCTGTAAGACCCCTTATGAAAAGTTTCTTTAAATCGATAACATCATCAAATCCAGGAGAATTGCTCCTTCCTACAATATTGGGATCAAATCCGTTTCCGCTGATGTTCTTTCCAATTTCATCAATAATGAGTACATCTATAGAAGGCATTTTAAATTTTGCAATCTTTTCCTTTGCTATTTTAAGCAGGGCGGCATCTCTTTCAAGAATATGAGCTTTTTCCATGACTTCCAAATTGCTTATCTCATCATAGGCATTTTGGACAATCCCAACACCAAAGGCAACAGGGGCATTTTTTAGAAAGATGTCACAGACTTGGGGAATTCTCTCTGCAAAAGATGAAAATCCCTTCATGTGAAACATGGAAGCTCCCTTATGTTTTGCAAGACCTATGGCCATCATCTTTGCCATGCCGCTCTCATGCTTCCCCCTGAAATCCGTATGGGGTTTTACCTTATTGAGTACAACGATTCCATCTGATTCATAGGCGTTTTTGTCACAATAAACCGGTGTCTCGTCAGGCAGCTGGCCTATTTTAACAACTTCCATAGAAGACAATATGGGAACTCCCATAGTTTTTTCTGTAATATTATATCCTGCTATGAAATCCTTTTGACCTTCCGCAGTTCCACCCGCATGGCTTCCCATTGCAGGTATAATAAAAGGCTCAGCCTTCCACTCTTTCAACTTATCAACAATAGTCCTTACAATTATGTCTAAATCGGGAATTCCCCTACTTCCAACAGTAATGCAAATCCTCTTTCCTTTAAAATTCTCCTTATGGGAAAGATTATTTTCCATCTCCCTTTCTATCCACTCTTTTAAATTTTCAATCTTGAAAGAATCATAAATCTGTCTTATTTTCATCATTTTAGGTATACTTATGTTTTCCATACCTTCGATTTTGACATTCATAGAAGGAAAATCGATAAATTTCATGTTAAATCCACCTCCCTAATTCTGTAATCCTATTAAAAAATTGTGTCAATATTCAAATAATATGTCAACCAGTTCACTTTTAAAAATTTTATTTCATGCCAGTATATATCAGGACATTTGCCTTCATAACATATACCGGTATGAAATTATCAATTTATTTATTCTCCAATATAAAGTGCCTTATCATCAATTAATTTATTGATTTGGTCATCTGTATATCCAATTTCCTTCAAAATACTCCTGCCCTGCTCGCCTATCATAGGTCCACGTACATACTCCGGCTCTCCCATTTCAGCAAAGTTTACAGGTGGCCTGACCAATGTTCGGGTATTTCCATTATCATATTTCATGCTGTAGAAGCATTCGTTGGCCCATGCCTGTTTATCTTCAAGTATTTCCTCTAGTGACTGTGCAAGAGCAAAAGGTATATCCGCCTTTGTCAATCTCTCACTGCACTCCTCCACTGTCATCTTTCCAATAGCTTCCATTACAATGTCATAGACTTCATAGCCCACTCCTGCCTTTTGTACATTTTGAATTGGAAAATATCTTTCAGAATCAACTAGATCGTCTCTTCCGATTGCAGACATGAATTTTTTATAATAGGTATTATAATCAGGTGTACATGTCTGTATATATCTTCCTTCTTTTGTTTTCCAAGCTGCAAGAAGCGGATTATTGCCCTCACGAACATTTATAGGATATGGAGTCCCAATATCCTTATACTGTGCAGCCTGAATCATCATTCCCATATTGAAAACAGCAGTCTGGAACAGACTTGTAGTGACTTTTTCACCTTTTCCCTTGGTTTTTGCCTGATATAGTGCAGCCAGAATGCCGGCTACCAGGTTCATACCTACATTGTGATCTCCCAATCCGGGTACCACGTTCATGGGAACGGAATCTTTTTGACGCAGTGTTTCAAGATAACCTCCCCTTGCAAAGAAAGCAGTAAAATCAAATCCAGGCAAATCCTTGTCAGGACCATATTCTCCATAACCGGTGCACATTGCATAAACAAGCTTAGGATATCTGCCTTTTAAGCTATCGTAATCTACTCCGGCACGTTCTAAAGCATGAACTCTCCAGTTCGTAATAAATATATCTGCCGTATCCAGAAGTTTAAAGAAAGCTTCTTTTCCCTCTGGAGTTTTCATATTCAATGAAATGCAGCGCTTATTTGCATTTTCAAGATCCCATGTGGTATTCTCATGCATATCAAGGGGTCTTCCTTCACTTGGAGCCGTATACCGAATAGGATCTCCTTTTGGGCTTTCTATTTTTATAACATCTGCACCCAGATCAGCAAGAAAACGACCTGCAGTTGCCGCAGCTATAAAGTTTGCCAGCTCAATAACTCTTACACCTTTCAATAGTTTATTTTTCATAATCATTTCCTCCTAAATTATTATTTATCCAATTCTTCCAATATTGCAGGAATCGCCTGATACAAATCACCTACAATGCCATAGTCGGCTACCTTGAAAATAGGTGCATTTTCATTTTTGTTTATGGCAACTATATAATCAGAATTCTGCATGCCTGCCAGATGCTGTATGGCTCCTGAAATACCGCATGCAAAATAAATTTTGGGTTTTACAGTAGTGCCTGTTTGTCCTATCTGATAGGAGTGATCAATCCACCCTGCATCTACACAGGCCCTTGAAGCAGCAATAGTTCCACCTAATTTATCCGCCAGCTGTTTCAACAATTTGAATCCTTCAGACTTGCCAAGTCCCATACCTCCGGACACAATAATATCTGCATCTGTCAGTGAAACTGCATTCTCCACTTTTTTCACTACATCCACAACTTTTGTTCTGATGTCACCTTTCTCAAATTCAACATTTAATTTTACAAGCTGTCCTTTACGGCCTTTTTCATAAACAGCTTTATCCATAACTCCAGGTCTTACTGTAGACATTTGAGGACGATTATTAGGGCAGACAATGGTAGCCATGAGATTCCCACCAAAAGCCGGCCTTGTCTGCTTTATTTTCTTGTCTTCAGGATCAATCTCCAATTTAGTACAATCCGCAGTCAATCCGGTACTGCACTTTACAGCAAGGCAGGGTCCCAAATCACGTCCTATATGTGTAGCTCCCAACAATACTATTTCCGGTTTGTATTTTGAAATAGCTTCAAAAATAACCTTGCCATAAGCATCGGTACGATAATTCTCCAATTCAGGATGATCTGCCACATAAACTTTATCGGCACCATAGGCAAAGAGTTTGTCAGCCAGTTTTCCTACATTATTTCCACAAAGCACTGCACAAAGCTCTGTTCCAACTTCTTTCGCAAGTTTTTTACCTTCTCCCAAAAGTTCTATAACTACAGGCATAATCTTTCCCTGACGCTGTTCTGCAAATACCCATACGCCTTTATAGGCACTTAGATCAACTAATTTCTTTTCTTCTTCAACTTTTTCTATTGCTCCAAAGGGGCATATTTTTACACAAACCCCACATCCAGTGCAAGCTCCTCCAATATCAGCAATTTTATTTTTCATAGTGATTGCACCAAAAGGACAGTTCTGCACACATTTAGTACAACCCTTGCATTTATCTTTTAAAACTCTCATAGTCATTTTACTCAGCCGCCCTTTCTTATAATACGTGTTTTTCTTTTAACCTGGAGATAAGACTAGATGCCATTTCATTAACGGATCCTTTCAGCATTTCACCTTTTCCCTTTGGTGGTGGTGTAAAAGAACGAAACACCTGTGTAGGTGATGCATTCAATCCACATTCTTTCGGATCCAGGGATATATCCTCGTGGTTCCACACAGTAATTTCTTTTTTATAAGCATCAACAATTCTATAAATACTCATATATCTTGGCTCATTTAGTTCTTTCACTACTGTAAGAAGACAGGGAACCTGAACTTCCACTACTTCATATCCATTTTCCAGCTGTCTCTGCACAACTAGTTTATTTCCATCAAATTTTATATTCTGTACATAAGTCACTACAGGCAGACCAAGTCTCTCCGCCACCTGCGGCCCTACCTGGGCTGTATCGCCGTCTATTGCCTGTCTTCCTGCAAAAATGGCATCCACAGGTCCAAATTTTTTTATACCTGCTGCAATAGTAGTGGATGTAGCACAAGTATCTGCTCCTCCAAAAGCACGATCACTGAGTAAATACGCTTCATCAGCTCCCATGGCAAGACATTCTCTCAGCATAACAGATGCCTGTGGAGGTCCCATGGTCATTACAGCAACCGTTGTACCCGGATTATCATCTTTTATAGTCAATGCAGCTTCAAGTGCATTGGCATCGTCGGGATTTAAGATACTAGGTACTCCCTCTCTTATCAGCGTCCCTTTTACAGGATCAATCTTGACTTCATTTGTATCAGGTACCTGTTTTACACATACTAAAATCTTCATAAATTACAACTCCCCTTCCTACTTCTTTAACAGCTTCCTGGAAATTACTATTTGCTGTACCTGAGATGTTCCTTCATAAATAGTAAATACCCTGCAGTCTCTATATAAACGCTCCACCTTATAATCTTTTATGAATCCATACCCACCGTGAATCTGGACGGCTTTTGCACAGATTTCATTGCAGATTTCCGATGCATAATACTTGGCCATGGAACATGCCATCGAGGCATCCTGGTTGGTATCCTTGAGATATGCAGCATCATAGACTAGTTCTTTAGCTGCTTTTAACTTTGTAGCCATGTCCGCAATCATAAAAGCAATGGCCTCGAAATCTCCAATTCTTCTTCCAAATTGCTTTCTCTCCTTCGCGTATTTAATGGATTCATCAAGTGCTGCCTGGGCTATACCGATGGATTGAGATGCAACACCAATACGTCCCACATCAAGAGTTTTCATGGCATTTATAAACCCTTTGTTCAATTCTCCAAGAAGATTGCTCTTATGTACCCTGACATTATTTAAAATAATGTCGCTGGTTGCACACCCGATTACTCCCATTTTAGCCTCCGGCTTTCCACAGGACACACCTTCCTGTTTCATATCGACAACAAAAGCAGAAATGCCTCTTGTACCCTTGCTCATGTCTGTTTTTGCATAGATCACTGCAAAATCAGCTAAAGGTGCCATTGTAATAAAAGTTTTACGACCATTTAGAACATAATAATCTCCGTCTCTAACTGCTGTTGTAGACATTCCACCTGCATCGGATCCCGCTCCAGGTTCAGTCAATGCAAAGGCAATTTTTTTCTCTCCCGTTACCACCGGCTTCAGATATTTTTCTTTCTGCTCATCATTTCCCGACAGCAGCAGGGGACCTCCAGAAAGAGAATTTGGAGAGGAAACATATATGCTGGCAACCCCGCTTACTCTTGCAATTTCCTCCATTACAATCACATAGGCACGATTATCAGCTCCGGCACCTCCCAATTCCCTTGGAACTTTTATTCCAAAGAAACCTGCCTTGGCCATTTTCTTTAAAATCTCTTCAGGGAATTTTCCCGTAGCTTCAACTTCATCCAAAATATCAGATGTAAGTTCTTTTTCAGCAAAACCTCTTGCCAGTTTTCTAATCAGTTGATGCTGTTCTGTTAAAATCATAATCTTCCTCCTTACTTACCTTCCATTGAACTTCTTTTTTTAACTGTTTTACATTCACTTTCCCATTGAGATTCATTGGGAATTTTTTAAAAATATAAATATATTTTGGAACCTTATAATCAGCAATATGTTTTTTTAAATATCTCACAAGACCATCTACATCCAGTTTTCCATTCTCTGCAACAATACAGGCTGCTATTTCCTCCTGCACAACAGGTACGGGTATTCCAAACACCTTTACCTGAAGGACACCGGGATATCTCAAAATTGCCTCCTCTATTTCCACTGGCGATATATTTTCTCCAGATCTTATTATAATATCTTTTTTTCTACCAGTAATATAAAGATTTTCACAGTTGTCAACATAGCCGATATCTCCCGTATAGAGCCATCCATCTTTAACCTTTTCGCAATTTTGCCTTGTGCATTTATAATATCCTTTCATTACATTGAAGCCCTTAACCAGGATTTCCCCGGACTCATAAGGCCCCAAATCATGCCCATCCTTTGTACTGACAATTTTTATTTTCACATTGGGGATCACTTTTCCCACGGAAATGCATTTAATATTCATTGAATCATCATAGCCATTGAAAGTAACACAGGGAGACGTTTCCGTCTGTCCGTAGGACTGCTGTAATTTTTTAAATTTTAGCTCTTTACATATCTTTAAATAATCTTCCTTAAATACCTTTGATCCGGCTATAATTCCCGACTTCAAAGAGGACAGATCGTATTTCCTCCTCTCGGGATTGCTCAGCAGGGCCAGAAATATTGTAGGCACGCCATTTAAAATAGTAATTTTATACTTGTGGATACATTTTAAAATACAGGAGGTATGAAGCTCCGGAAGCAAATAAATGCAAAACCCCACTCTCAAGCTGGCAAGAAAACCAGTACTCAACCCGAAGCAGTGGAATAAGGGAACTGACATGCACATTCTATCACCCGTTTCCCATTTCATCTGTTCCACCGCTTCCCTTGAAATATTCACAAGCTGGTAGTGGGTGAGCATAACACCTTTTGGAAAAGATGTAGTGCCGGATGTAAACACAATACTGGCAATATGCTGTGGAGTAACTTTATTTTCCGCTTTTTTCAGATTTTCCATATCGGAAGGATTTAAATTTTTCAAGATCTGAGCTCTGCCTTCCCTGTAATGCTCATTTTTGCCCATATACATATACTCTTTTACTTTCCCTATATTTCTATCATTCAAATGGTCTATAATATTTTTACTATTGCTGCAGCAATCACCATAGCAAACATACTCCACGTCTGAATATTCAAAAGTTTTAGCTAATTCTTCCTCTTTATATCTCGGGTTGATCAACACGGATACAGCTCCAATTTTAGCCAGCGCCACATAGGTAATTATCCAGTTGGGAGTGTTGCCGCCCCAGATAGCAACATGAGTATCATATTTAATCCCGCACTTCAGTAATTTAACCGCAAATACGTCGGAAAGTTCGTCCAAATCTCTCCATGTATAAAAAGCATCCCTGTATTCAAATGCATTTTCATCTGCCATAGTTTTAAGTCTCTGTAACAAAACTTGCCCTATTGTTATATTTTCCAATCTCATATATCAGATCTTCCTTTTCTAATTAAGGTAAATAATCTAAAACTTAACTAAGCATTTCTTTAAAAGTTTGAATTGCTGTTTTAGCTTGTTCATAATTAGCCATCTGCCTGTCAACTTCAATTACTGTACTTGGAATATCTGCCGAATCAAGGGCCTTTCTTACAAATACACAATCAAATTCCTCAGGGTCACAGAACTTGGTCATGAAAATAATTACCCCGTTTGCACCTGTATTCTTTGCCAAATTCACAATATAGTCAGCCCTTTTCTTGTCTGCATCATACAGTACGGAACAATTGCCCATATCGGAAAATTTTGCACTAAGTGCATCCAGAGACGACTTTTCAGATTTTGTGTCCGTATCTACTCTATACTGACGTGATTCATCTGCAATATCATCTCCCACAACCTGCATATTATTGTCATCCAGAATATTCAACAGGTTTCTACTGTCAGCCAAAATTCCAGATGTGACAATTTTTATCTTTTTATCTTTTCCTTTGCTGCTTTCTCTCAGAGCCCGTACAAATTTATTTACCAATTCAGTATGTTCTTCTTTTTTCATAAAATATGCACTCTTGAATATGTCGCTTCTCTGTGAAGCATTTATTTGTGGATACTCAACCAGCAGATCACTTAATTTCCTCATTGCAGCATTGTGTGTATTATATACTCTGATGGAATTCCAAAGTGATTCCTCGGAGAAAGATGCACCAGTTGCTTTTTCAAGATCTTTTATAACTCTCTCATATCCAGCCCTGGTAAATTTCTTCCCCGCTTCACTGGCTCTGTTCTGTGGATAAGTCATTGGTATAAAGGGAATATCCTTCACTGCATATTTCCAGTTTTGTCCAAGACATTTCAGTGAGTCACATAGGGAAGGTATTAGAATAGCTGATACTCCTTTATACTTGCCGGTAATTCCGAGTTCCAAAATAGATTGCATTATACTGCATATAAATGCAGGAAAATACTTTTTGGCTTCCTTTATCTCAATATCTGCACCCCAGGCTCCCATCGGAACAATTCCCATAGAATGTACAATTTCCTCAGGTGTATACACAGGTGCACAGAGAACCACTTTTTTACCTTCACTAAGATAAGACTGAAGCTGCTTATCCGGGTTTTCAGCAATATCATGAAATTCCGCTAACAATTTATTTAATACATCCATTTTATTTATCCCCCTTATTTGCTTCCATAATTTCAGTTAATCCCTGCACACGGGTTTCATACTGGGCTTCCGAGAAATTACGTGGATCAGCTTGATCTCCATCAAAGGATGCAACAGGTATATCACATTCTTTCCCAATCTGTCGGCTCATTTCATACATGAATCCGCTCCAGAGCTTGCAAGATCTATTGGTATGTACTAGCAAACCTTCTGCTCCAGTTTTTTTGGCCAGGGCAACTCTCTTATCACGGGCAAGTTCCAAATTTATAGCATTGGGAACTCTGCAATAAGCTTTTACAAGACCGTCAAAATCATCATATAAGAACCCAAAGGCATCTGCATAAATTGTTGCTACCATATTTATTCCCCTGGATTTAAGACCTCTTGACGTAACACGAAGATAAGGCCAGCACGCAATTCCCTCAAACATAATTCTATATTTCTCGTCTGCATGGAAAGTGCTTGTACCTTCTTTAACAGCCTTTTTATATTCCTTGACTAAAGTTTCAAAAGCCTCCGCAGCTTCTACCGTTCCCCTAGCACATACCGCTACTGCCATATGATTCAGCAAATCGAAACCGTTTAACGGAGAAGGTTGATACTTAGTGTAGCTGGTAGCTTCGAGCCATGCTCTTGAAGTACGATTTGAAACTTTCATAACTTCCTTGAATTTATCGTCGTCCCATTTCTTTCCCGTTATTTTTTCCAGCTGTTTAATTGCATCTATAAACTGACTTTTAATATAGGCAACCTGGGCATCAGATACTTCATAATCAGGATTAAACGGTATATCTATTAAAATAAGCGGTATATTCAGTTTTTTGGCAATGCTTTCATACCATTTGATCATGCAGTTGCAAATATTGTTACAACATAGTAGAAAATCCGGCTGCGGCATATTCTGTTCTTTGACATCCTTCAATTTTGTATATGCAAGACTTATCCTTGCATAGGCACAAATATCGTTGGAATAGCCTTCGCTCTCTGCTTCGGAACATAATCTTTCACCTGCTCCCCTGGCTGCAATCGCCGCTGCCTGATTTTCCGGATAACAGACTTTAATTCCCATTGTTTGAAAAATTTCCTGTGGAAAATTGCTTGCACACCATCCAATTTTTTCTCCCCTGTCTTTTGCTTCCTGAACTCCCTTATAATGGTTTACAACAATTTGATTCAGCTTATATGCAGCTGAATTAGGATCCAAAACCCTTCTCTTCTTCTTTTTCTTTTCTTCAGCCATTTCTAACTCCTCCTTCTTTTTAATTCACTTTATTATAAGCAGCCAATGCTGCACCAAGCGCACCCATCAATTGAGCAGAAGGTGAATAAAAAATTTCTACACCTAATTCCTTTGACATGGCATTTCTGACCCCGCCGTTACGGGCTACACCGCCGCTCATACAAACCTTTTCTCTTATCCCAATACGCTTTGCAAGAGAAGCGACTCTACTTGCTACGGAGCTGCAGATTCCAGCAACAAGATCATTCAATTCAACTCCAGCTGCCAGTTGAGATATAACCTCTGATTCTGCAAACACGGTACAAGTACTGGAAATTTTAACCGGATGTTTTGCCGCTGCCGCCTTGACTTCCAAATCACCAATATCCAGCTGCAAAATCCTAGCCATAACATCCAAAAACCTTCCCGTTCCCGCTGCACATTTATCATTCATCAGGAAATTTACCATTCTACCTTTTTCATTCAAGCTAAGAACTTTTGCATCTTGTCCACCAATATCAATAATTGTCCTTGCATCAGGAAATACATGCTGAACTCCCAATGCATGACAGGTTAACTCACTTATCTCTGCATCAGCATAAGTATAGGTAGATCTTCCATATCCTGTAACTACAACATAGTTCAAATCATCTTGTTTCAATCCGGACTTTTCTAATACTTCTTTTCTTGACTTATCAGGTCCATTTGTACCCGTTCCTGCAGTTACAATAGAAGAAGCAATTACTTTTTTCCCATCTTCCAAGATGACACATTTCGATGTCGTTGATCCTATATCAACTCCCAATGTATACATATCTGAGGATTCCTCCCTTATCTTTAAAGCAGACTCTACAAATCAATTATTATCCCTTTAAATCTTGGTGTCTAGTTTTCTTGTATCCTTGTTAACAAGTTCACAATTACATAGTATCACACTCTTTTTTATTTGTAAATAAATTTGCAGAAATTTATGTAATTAATTTATAAGACCAGAACAGCTGTTTAACATATATCCATACTGCCTTTCCCAAAATTAAAAATTTAAAATTATTGCAAAAAATAAAAAACCATTCAGGGAATTGATTAATTTAAATCAATATCAATTTCCTGAATGGTTCAGAGTACAAATTTTCCATAATTGCAGCACAGCATGTACAATTTTTATTTTGTAAAATACTGTGGATATTCTTTTTTTGCCCTTGCCACCATATTTGAATCGGTTGTCAAATGTTTTTCTATGGCTTTTTGAGCCTTGTTCAAATCTTTTTCTTTAATTGCATCTGCTATAACTTCATGTTCATCTATTACCTCAGGTATTTTATTGACAAAAGCCACATCAAAATTACGCCATCTCATGACATGAAGCATTGGATCCTCTAAAATCTTTACCAATCTATAGCGTTTTACACTGTCAATTATAATCTTGTGGAATTCAGTATCTAAATCCTGAAATTTTTTATTATATACTTTCATATTTCGACAATTATTCTGCAATTTCAAATTCTTTTCCAGCTTGCTCACCAATGAAAGTCTCTTGTCATCTTCAAGTCTTGTAAGCATTTCATACAAAACCTCTTTTTCCACTGCAGATCTAAGTACCATGAGATCTTCTATATAACCTATATCGATCAAACTCACATAGGTTCCCCTCTGCGGATAGACAGTCAATAACTTCAACTGGTTCAATCTTGTAAATACGTTACGTATTATAAAACGTGAAACGTCATATTCCTTACACATTTGATTTTCACTGATTTTTTCCCCTGGTTTCAAATCAAAATTTAAAATCCTGTTTTGGATACTGTGATAAACCTGTTTTGAGCTAGTTGGTTGAACGTTGTTTGACATATAATTATAATTCATCTGAATCTCCTCTTAAAAATTTTTTATCATAAAGTAAAAGACATTGATATTTCGTCTTTTCAAGTTTTTGTTTTCTCATAGAGCTTATCATAAATTTCCTTTTCAAGCATCTATTAGTTTTTAATAGTTTGAGCCATACGGACTTTAACATTATATTATGCTCTATTTTATATGAAAATCTATAAGGTTTACATACTTTTTATCACTACTTTCAATTTTATCATAAATAGCATAAATTTGTAAGAACAAATGAATAAATAATCATATTAGAAATTTATGTTATACAAATTTTCAAAATTATTTTTTATTATAAATCTGTATATATGTATTGTCATGTAATATTATCAACAGATCCTGCAATCCCCCGCAGACATCCTTAGTACAGCTTTTTATGGAAGACAGCTTTATCTCAAATTTATTATTTCCCTGTTTTAAACTTATTATAATACTTTCACCATTTTTATAAAATATAGGTTCATCATAGGATAACAGCCTGTCTGACTTGCCTTCTTCTTCTATACTTATACCTATACTCTCATTTTCAAAGCACCGTAAATATTCTTCCAGCTTTTTAATTACATCTTCATTTTCCAAAAAATTTGCCATTTACTCTCCCTTTTCTCCACAATTTATAGTAAAACAGAGATTGAAATTTCTGCATTTCAACCTCTGCAGCACATCATTACTGCCATTTATTCCAGTGCACCCTTTCAGGGTTATATCTGTCACCTGCATTTTTCTTTTCCCCGGGATAGCCCAGGGATATTACACAAAAAGGTATTATCTGTTCAGGAAGCTTTAAAAGCTTTCCGATACCTTCAAATCTTTCCTCTATCGGATATACTCCAAGCCATACTGCACCTAACCCCAGAGCTTGTGCCATAACAAGCATGTTTTCTGCAGCAGCAGAACAATCCTGTATCCAAAAATCTTCATCAACTTTTTTCAACCTCATATCACCACATACGACAATCGCATGGCTGGCCTCCTTGAGCATTTGTGAATAAGGATGTATTTTAGTGATTTCATTTAATGTATCTTTATCATCTATAACAATAAATTGCCATGGCTGTTCATCAACTGCTGAAGGTGCAGACATTCCCGCTTTCAAAATTTTTTCTATTATCTCTTTTGAAATCATTTTATCTGTATACTTTCGTATGCTTTTTCTTTCCAAAATAGCATTCATTGAACTACATACCTCCCTGATATAATGGACATACTTAATTTATGTTCTGAAATATTTTAACATTTTTTTTGGCCCGAGGTCAAACAATATAAATACAAAAATATCAAGGGCATCATGGAAGCTGATTTTTATACTGTTCGTTGCTTATAGACTCTACAGGCTCCACATATTCCTCATCTTCATCCGTATATTCCTCCACTATATTCTTTCTACCGTTAAATTTCCCAACTGCCTGATAGCTATCCTCTGCATCAAATTCCGTCTGACTGCCGCATCCATTTTCCATCGTATCTTCAATTACATCTTCCTCGGAAGGCCTGTTTTTTGTTTCTGCAGGCTTTAAATTATCTATATCCCTCTGACAGCTGGAACAATATTCCGCATAGGGAACATATTCAAGCCTTTTTTTGTCTATTTCCATGCCACAGCCTTTACATATTCCATAAGTGCCCCTTTCTATGTTTTTCAAAGCATTGTCTATTTTCTCTATAACAACTTCCTCATTTTTTTGAAAAGCCAGTCCCCTTTCCTTATCAAATAAACTGCTGGCACTGTCTGCAGGATGATTATCATAGGCAGAAAGCTCAGACGAAAACTCTTCATTTGACTTTATAGTATCATTTCTTTCCATCTGTCTCAATAGATCCTCTGCTTCCCTTTTTTGTGATTTCAATTTATTCTTGAACTTTTCCAGTAAATCATTGTCCATAACTATAAAACTTCCCTTCATAATATTTCAACACACATATATTTTAGGTAAAATGATGAAGGTTTATTCTATATATTTTTTTCAAAATTTTGAACAAGATTCATATAAAAGAGCATTTCCCATTAGAAAACTGCATCTGAACTTAAGAATCACTTAACCTAGCAACTTTTCTTAGGTATTTTAAATTCACAGGGTACTTCAACCTGGCATTTTCCACACCCATACCTAGGTTTATATTTTTCAGATGTTTTATCTAAAAATCTGGCACAGGCAATATGATCTTTCCCTCTTTCTATGGATATGGCTCGTGAAGGGCAATTTTTAGCACATTTTCCACACATTATGCAGTATTCATACACATTCTTGTATTTTCTCTCATCAGGAGATAAATATAATTCTGTAACAATGCTTCCAATTCTCCCGGACATACCCTTTTGAGTTATAAGCCCTCTTGAAAGTCCAAACGATCCGAGACCGCATACAAAACCTACATGTCTCTCAGACCAGTTGCTTGTAAAAGACAATTCAGGATGTAGTTGACCACCTTCAAATTTCACTGACCAAAATCTTTCATCCAAGGAAGGTACTACACTATCATATCCTTCTTCTATTAATTTTGATTTCAAATGACTACAAAGCTTATTTAAGAAATTTTGGCCTTCAATACGCCCATGAAGCCATTCCTTAGAAGGCCACAACATATCATTTCTGTTCCCCTTCCTTACTATTTCACTAAAAGGCAGAAAAAAGGATATAACAGTCCTAGAATTTGGAAGCCATTCCTTCGGTGCCATAAAATGCTTTCCAACTGCAGACGGTTTCTTTAGCAATAAAAAATACTCGTCACTGGCAGATCCAAATGCAAAAATTGGTTTCTCAAAAATTTTCATCCCTATGACATCTTCTGAAATAGCTTCTTTCTCATCTATATAATTATACTTTGAGTTCTCGACAAAATCCTCTGCCGCTTTTATCAAATCCTGCCTATCCACTATTATCCCCCCATATCACCACAATTTAAGATTATCATATAGCAAAACTTCTCATAGACAAAGATCCATTACTAAATATATATTACCATATAATCAAGCTCTTGCAAGCTAATCAATCATCTTGCCCAATTCATCTATGCCGTCTGCTATCTCTTTTTCAAGCTTCTTTATTTTACCCAGGATAACTTTGGGCTCATCGTAATGAATTTCCCTATACTCCACTTCCCTATACCTGTTTATAGAAAGATCATAGTCATTCTTTCTTATTTCCTCTACAGGTACAAAAAAGCTCTGATCAGTTCTCTTTCTCCCTATTTCGTTTTTTAAATTATTGAACCTAGCTATTATATCAGGTATATCATTGTCCGCTAAAGGAACTCTTTTATCGTCAAGTGAAAAGCCGTCGGATTTCATGTCATAGAACCATACCTTGTCAGTTTTACCGACTCCTGTCTTTGTAAATATGATGATTGAAGTGGATATCCCTGCATAGGGTTTGAAAATTCCGCTTGGCATACTTATAACAGCTTCAAGCTTATTGTTGTCTATTATTTCCATTTTCATGTCTCTATGTCCTTTAGTAGAGCCAAATAACACTCCCTTTGGAACAACAGAGGCACATCTTCCACCTGTCTTTAATATTTTCAAAAAAAGTGCCAGAAATAAAAGTTCTGTCTTTTTAGTCTTTGTGACCTTTAGGAGTTCCGGAGAAACTGCTTCATAATCGAGACTTCCCTTAAAAGGAGGATTTGTAATAATAGCAGTGTACTTTTCTCTGTATTTATTTTCCTTAGAAAGGGAGTTTCTGTATTCAATATTGGGATTTTCAACTCCATGAAGCATCATGTTCATGGAAGCAATTCTAAGCATAGTCCTATCCATTTCAAATCCATTGAACATATTGTTATTGAAATCATCTTTAAATGAACCGCCATAATTTTCCCTCAAATATTCTTCTGCTCCCACCAAAAAACCTGCAGTCCCCATGGCGGGGTCAACTATAACGTCTTTTGGTACAGGCTTTATTAATTTTACCATCAGGCTTATTATGTGCCTTGGAGTCCTGAACTGGCCGTTAGTACCTGAAACAGCAATTTTAGAAAGCAGGTATTCATAGAGATCCCCCTCCGAATCCCCATCTTTTAAATCAAGCTTGTCTATGGCAGCAACTATTTTAACCAGCATAAGAGGCGAGGGTATTTTAAAAACAGCATCGGACATACATTTCGAATATGCAGAATTTCTATTTTCCTGAATGCCTCTTATAAAAGGGAAAACCTCTTCAGATACTATCCTGTACATTTCTTCCGCTCTTCTATTTTTAAATATATCCCACCTCAAGTACTGCTTATCCTTGGGAAATATTTGCTTGAATTTCACATTGTCCAGGCTCTTTATAAACAGAAGATATGTAAACTGATCTATTGCCTCTAAAGGGTTTGTAATGCCACCAGACCAAAATATATCCCATATTTTATCTACTTTATTTTTCAATTCACCTGTAATCACCTGTGCTATCTCCCATCAAAATAAAATAATTGTACCAGTCTAAGCCGATACAATTATATTATAATCACATTAAGATTGATCTACAAAATGTCTTAAATTATTTTTACTTCTCTCTAAAATAATTAATTCACCAATTTATTTCTAATCCTACCCCAACTTCTCTCACAGGTAAAAATTTATTTATCTCCGCTTTAACAGTAAAAGATGTACAATGACAGGGGTATAACTCTTTTATATTATTTTGTCTTAAATAATTAACTGTCTTATTAACCTGCTCATCTATTTCAAATAAGTGAAACCCACCTATAACTCCCAATACTCTATTATCCTTACATACTTTCTTTGCATATTCTATTATATTGCATATTCCACTATGAGAACATCCGGTAATAATATAAATACCATTTTTACTTTTATATGCAAGTGCTGTATCATCCATCAGATAATCCTCAACCAAAACTCCATCAACATTTTGTTTTCCAATAGGTCTTCTTCTTTCAAAATCATTTGTCTGCGGTATTTCCCCTAAAAAAGTTATGTGTTTACTGATTTTTTTAGGTTCTTTTGAAAGTATTAAATTGCACTTTTTCTCTAGTTCCCCCTGTAAAATGGGAGAACAGATTTTTAAATTTCCTTCAAATTTTTCTCTAAAGGCATCCGGATGTGCAATAATGTTTATATTGTTTTTATACTGCTGCTCAAAATAATATTTTAACCCTCCAGTGTGATCATTATGGCCATGTGAAATAATAATAGCACTTACTTTTTTTAAATCTACACCTAATGAAGCGGAATTTCTGAGAAATATATCAGAATAACCTACATCAAATAACAATATAGTATCCTCGTCTTCAATATAATATGAAACAGCAGGTTCACCATAATAATATTGGTCAATATATGTATTATTATCCACTAAAACTTTTAATTTCATTTCTGCATCTTCCCTTCTTAAAATCACTTATGTTTTTTTATCTTATTCACTTTATCTGAAATCTGTCTAAATCTGTCGTCTTCCCTTACAGGATCAAATATATCATCCTCAAGCAGCTTGCTCATATTTTCATACATATCCAGTGTAAAACCTGATCTATTTCCCGAAAGCTCATCAAAACACCATACAGAAGAAATTCTCTTTTTTTCGTTCAGATTGTTCATTTCAATATACTCCACCCATTTTTCAAGCATGCCGAGAGCCTTTTCATTTTCTCCCATTTTTGAATACATATTTGCAAAATCCATATATTCTATATGAAGTCCAAGTACAGCCTCGGCTTCAGGTGAAAATACCCTTTTAATATCAATTGCCGTATTAAGATATCTTTCTGCCAGTTCTAGATTATTCTTGTCTTCACAATAGGATTTTGCAAGACACATCAAGATAAAACTCATATAAAAAATATCCTTCCAGAGCTGTCCCTGAAGGATTTTGCGCCCTTTATTTAAAGTATCTTTCTTTTTCAAATATATATTTGCCAGCATGAAGTCAACCTGGTATTCACTTTTATTTATTTTTTTGAGTACCTCCACTGCCCTTTCATCTTGACCTCTTGATGAATATATGCTGCTCAGTACATAAAGTGCCTGTTCAATTATATTTTTATCACTGCAGTTTTTCTCTATATCTTCAAACAGTTTCTTAGCATAATCCTCCACTTTATCTGCCTCTGCCTTATTTTTACTTCTCCAGGAATACATATCGTATAAAAATCCTATCCTGAATTTCAGGAAATAACTTGAACTATACTTTTCTATATATTTTTTGCCAAGCTCAACGCCTTTTTCCATATCCTCTCCAGTTAGAAGTGCTTCACATTTTTTAAATATATCCATTACTTCTTCTCCGGAAAGCTGTATTCTGTAATTTAAAAGCCTATCTATGGAAACCCCAAAAAAAGAAGCAAGTTCCGGAAGGAGTTCAATATCAGGATAAGAATTGCCCATCTCCCATTTTGACACAGCCGCTGTAGAAACACCTATATATTTTCCAAGTTGTTCCTGAGTAATCTGTCTTTCTTTTCTAAGCTTTGATATTATTTCACCTATCTGTAACCTGTCCACAATCCACTCCTCCAATATTTTTATTCAAATGCTGCCATATTCACTTAATTCGCAATTTACAATTAGTAGAAATTTAAGTTTGACATTATAGAGCCCTACAAACACATTATAGCTCAGCTTCTTAAATTTACCTATGGATTTCTGGTTTAGCATATTGAAGAAATTCAACCAGCAGTTGAATTTCCGGAATTGAAAATTTTAAGCCAATGCTTGATTTTACTAAGCATTGGCTTTATGTATATAAATAATATTGGTACAGTTTTTAATAAACACCACCCATTTTCATATTTTATTGTATAATTGACATTCAGTCAAGATATGTTAAATGCTATTTTCTTTTTTCATCACCATTATCCAATCAACAATTGTATCCATTACTAATTTGCAGTTTCCACAATTACAGTGATTGCTTGCCTGCTCTGCTTCTGTCATCAATCGAAAGGTCAGGGAGTGAACATTGATAAGAATATTTATTTCCTGACCAACTTTTCGATAATCTACAAAATGATCCCGGGATGCTCCAATAATTAAAACATCTTGATTTATCTTATCCGCTACTGGCGCCATTTTATATTTACTTATTTTTTGCAGATATTCATAGGGAGTATTGGCCTCATATGCATACATCCCATGTTTGAGTCCCCAGTTGATCATCTCATTACCATGTTTTAATTTTTTGTCAATTATAAAATTTATGATCTTGCCGGCTCTTAACTTAAACAAAAATCGAATCAGCTTTTGAGCTCTAGGAGGAATTGCCCCCATTACTACGTCTGAAAAATCAGGGAAAACGGACCATGCCACAACTCTTTTAATTCTTTTTTCAAAAGCAGCCGACCGAGGTGCAAGATATCCACCAAGTGAAGCACCTATAATTGTTACTTCGTCAATATTTAAATAGTCCAAAACTGCCTTTACCGGCAGCTCCCATTTATAGGTAAAATGTTTGCCCTGCAGCCTCAATACGCCACCTTGGCCGGGTCCTTCAAAAAGATATACATCAAAACCCCGCTGTGAAAGGTACAGCATGGGAAAAAAGAATTCCTCAAAGTATGAATCATTGCCTCCATGAAGCAAGATGGTATCCTTTTTTACCCCCTGAGCTTTTGCATACATGACTGGCAAATATACATCTTCATAGGGAACTTGAAAGACCTTTACCTCTCCATCCGAAAAGTAATCTGAATAAAATTTATAAAACATGTTTGCAGCCTTTGAATATGCTGCTGCTTTATCAGGATCACCATCATACATAAAGAATTCACTCATTCTGTAATAGGCGATTGAATTTTCAATTCTCCCCTCTGTTTCAGCTTCATACGCCAGTTTTATAAGTTCTTCTTTCCAGCTTTTGCTGCTCACAATCTTAGAAGCAATCTTCTCAATATCTTCTAAACGCCCGCCATTCCACATTATCACTCTATTTAACTGAAAGTTAAAATTAGGTTCTGAATTCAACTGATATAGTCCTTTCTTAAAGGAAATTTTTTTTGCTTTCATTTTATCATCTCCAAAAAATAAATAAGAACATGGAAACAGTAATATTTTATCTCTGATGCCCATGCCTTTATTA
Source organism: Clostridium lapidicellarium (assembly GCF_041224415.1). NCBI lineage: Bacteria > Bacillati > Bacillota > Clostridia > Eubacteriales > Clostridiaceae > Clostridium > Clostridium lapidicellarium. The sequence continues at coordinate 49,847 of NZ_JBGFFE010000001.1, forward strand.
TAATAAAGAAATAATAAGCTGACTTTCAAATACATGCTGATTCTTATAACCGTTTAAAATATTTTACACTGCCCTTTAATCTCACTGGCAGTTATTCCGAGAAATTTTCTACTGGTGGAAGAAAAGTGAGATGGGCTGTTAAATCCAGCAGTTATAGCGGCAAAAGTAATATTAAAATTCTTCAATAAAAGTTGATATGCCTTTCTCAATTTAAGCAAAGCCAGATAGCTGCTCAAGGGCACACCCACCTGCTCTTTGAAAAGATGAGAAAATCTACTTTGGGAAAGATGAACACTCCTGCAAATTGCAGAGATTGTTTCAGTGTCAATACTGCTTGCATTAGAAACATGATTCAGCGCCCATTGAATTCTATCATCTTTAGCAATTTGTTCTTCAAAATTCAAATTAAGCAGTGAAAATGTCCGGTGGCAAAAGTAATCATATTGCTTTCTTGTGGTTTCCTGCAAATCAACAGATTTCTTATAAGTTCTTCTCATTTTACAAACCATTTCCGGGGGTATAATAGAATAAGATGCTCCACATAATAGGTTTTTTTCATGTCTTGAGCTAGACTGCTCGCCTCATCTATAAGAAATACAAGCAGTTTGTTATTCCTGGACTGAACCGTATGCAGTACACTTGAATCAATAATTATTCTCCGTTAGAATTTATAGTACATATTAAATCTCCATCAAGGGACAATATAATATGTTTGGCAAGATGATGGTGAACAGAAGGTTGTCTGTATCCCACATTTATTAAAATGTAATTTGGTTTCATATAAACTGTAGTCATAATAATTATTCCTCTCTTTTTAAAATACAACCTTTTGAAAGAAAATGCAATAAATATTCAGAGTTTTAAATAGGCAACCCTAAAATTCCACAGTACCCTTGTCTCCGTCCACTACTACCTTGTCTCCATCTTTGAGCACACTTGTGGCATTACCGCAGCCAAGCACCGCAGGAATATTGTACTCCCTGGCTACAATGGCACTATGGGAAAGAGGTCCTCCAGTATCGGAAATCACTGCCTTTGCAATGGAAAACAGTGGAGTCCAGGAAGGATCCGTATATCTGCAAACCAGTATATCCCCACTTTTAAGTTTTGAAAATTCACCTATATCTTTTACAATGCAAACCTGCCCTGAAGCCTTCCCCCTGTTGCCGCAGACTCCTTTTAATACATTTTCTCCATTATTTTGGCTGCCCAACTGGAGACTTTCCCACAGTATTTTATTTTTTCCACGGCTTTTCTTTCTCATTTTAATTTTATTTACAAAAAATTTTCTGTCCTGCTCTTCGTCAAGTCTGTATACTTCATCTAAAGTCAAATACAATATATCCTTCCTATATTTGAATACTTCAGGACATTTAACTGCAATTTCCCCAAGAATTTTTCTTGAAAGGCCATAACATTCTTCAAGCATGTACAAACTTTCTTCCCTGTTTACATGATAAGATCTGATCTGCGCTACTTTTGCAAGCAGCTTATCAGCTGTCCTCTTTGAAAAAATATCACATATTCTGCTGCATATATCACCATATTTATTTGTATCATATTCTCCAGCTTTACTCTTCATGGCCACCTTGAGCAGGGTAATGAGACTGCCTTTGTCCTCATTCCAGGAAACCGTGCTGAACGCCTGGTAGCTGTTTATGGATTTCCAGCCGAATTCCTGCAGTATGTTCCTGTAAAAGTCCCCAAATTTTCTATAAGAGCATGCTATATTCTCCAGCTTCATTTCAAGCTCACTTTTATCTTTAAACTTCAGCTGTACAATCTCATTTTTTAAATTATCATTCTCATTTACTATTTGAGCAAGCTTTTCTACCGCCTTATTCATGTTCCAGGTTCTATAACTTAAATTGCTTAAAAGGTCGTATTCCGTCATGCCCTTTTTTATTTTCTGAAGTTTTGAGTGGATGAACTTGCTTATTAAAAAACCCGGGAATATATTATATCTGAAACGCACATAGACAATTTCATCTGAAATTTTCATTATCTCCCCCAGGCAATCCAGCAGCTCTCCAAGGGAAGGTTCCTGAAGATTGTTTTGAATCTTATCTTTCTCTATTTTTGAAAGCCTGTAATTCACACTGCTGAAAATATCTTTGGTATGCTTCAAATTATTTGAATAGTCCAGAAAATGTTTTATCTTAAAGGGAAGCTTAAGTATCTTAGGAGAAATATGTATACTTGATTTTTCTATAAATACCGTACCTTCATCCCTCATACCAAGCTGACTTTTCATGAGAATGCCAAATTGAGAAAGCAGCTCCAATTTAACTTTTGTTATATGGTTAAAAGGTTCAAACTCCAATGGATAAATTGGAGTAGGGCAGTGTTCGATAAGATTGTTCATAATTTCAGACTGAGTTTTAGAGAGCTTTACAGTTTTTATCTGCTCTTCTGTATTCCTGCCGAGTGTAGTGATTTCCCTAGACTGAAGAATATAAATTTTATTATTCTTAACCGCCCATTCTATATCCTGCGGATGACCATAATGCCCTTCGATATTTGCTGCCGTTTTCACAAGCTCTTCAATTTCCCTGGGGCTCAAGGAAAATTTATTCCTATTTTTTTCTTCATTTTCCACCTGAATTGTACCTCCGTTTTTCCGGTACAGGATGCTCATTTTCTTGCTTCCTAAAATCTCGTCTGTGATTTTACCTTCTTTTCTGTCCCAGGTAAAAATATCAGGCGTGACCTTTCCGGATACAACAGCTTCCCCAAGTCCATAGGATGAATTTATCATCATTTCATGAGTATTTTCATTAGTTGGATTTACAGTAAAGAGTACTCCGGATACATCTCCCTCTATCATCTCCTGCACTACAACAGCTAGAGATATTTTTCTCCTGTCATATCCTGTTTTCTTTCTGTACTCTATTGCCCTCTCAGACCAAAGGGATGAAAAACATTTTTTCACAGCATCAAGTATGTTTTCTTTGCCCCTGACATTCAGATAAGTTTCCTGCTGACCTGCAAAACTTGCTTCAGGCAGATCCTCAGCTGTAGCTGAGGAGCGAACTGCCGCGGGAACCTTTTCTCCAAGCTTTTCATATTCCTTCACAATATCTTCTTTCATTTCCTCCGGGAATCTTCCCCTGGACAACAAGTCCATCAATTCCTGTGATAATTCTCTGCTTCTGCTCCCATCAAGATAAATTTTTTTCAGATATTTTTCTATAACACTCTGAAATTTATTTTTCCTTATAAACTGATCATAGCTTTCACTGGTTATACAAAAACCTGACGGTACCGGAAAACCCGCCTGAATCATCTCACCCAAATTAGCAGCCTTTCCACCCGCCAGCATGACATCATCTTTTCCAACTCTATTTAAATTTACCACATACACAATAATCACTCACTCCTTTTCAATAAATTTCTATTAACTAAATTTAGGGCGGCAAGAGAAATGGTTCCCATGACAAACAGCGTAATAAACAAGGTATTCATCTGTCTGAACAACCACAGCTGGACAATGAATATGATTATTGTTCTCACTGATTTCATATCATCAACCTGCTTTCAAGTTATTCATAACCTGCTTTAACTATACTATTTATCTATGAAAAAGTAAATATTTTTTCATAGATAAGATGTACCATAATTTCACTGTTCTGCAAAAAACTTATCTCATGCTAAGAATCAGCTGTTCCTGCTATTTTCCCAATTAAATTGTCACAGACTTCCACATATAATTTTTCAAACACACTTTCATCCATTACGTACCATTTCATGGCCACAACTCCAAACAGGGCCAGTATCCCATATATTTCCTCATTGGATCCATTTAAATAAATGCCCTTCTCTTCCCATATTTCTCTGAGCTTCTGTATGAAAGCCAGGTTTTCTCTTTTATTTGTATCTTCCGTATCAAGAAGTACTTCATCTACAAGGTTATATGATTCCCTGGCTTCATACAATTTGTTTTCCCTGGCTTTTTCCTGAAACTTGTCTGCAATCTCTATAAAAAAATCTCTTGGTCTTATATGACATTTTTTTACCCAGTCAATTATCTTTGCACGTATTCTATTTTTTTCATCATTTAAAATCTCCCTGTAAAGGGATTCCTTGTTTTCAAAAAAAGTATAAAACCCTCCCAGGGAAATCCCTGACTCTTTAGTCAGCTTCTGAATCCGGAAATTCTTAAAGCCCTCTTTTTCAAACATTTCCTTTCCCAGTTGTTTGATCCTTATTTTAAGTTTTTCTCTTTCTTCTTCCGTATATGCCCTGCCCATTACAACACTCTCCAAATTACAAAACAATTTACAAATTAATTATAAGTATATCATAAAAGCATTACAGATAAACTAATATGAAAAAAAAACACATATAAAAGCAATCACAATGTATAAATGTGGTTCTAATTTACTAATAAAAGTATCGCTAGGTAAACTTTTAACTACTGTTTTATCAGCTAATTTATAAAAAATCTCTCTAAGACTATTAAAAACTACCCAACCGCATACAGTTCCTAAAGTATTAAAAATTAAATCATTTATATCAAAAGTACGATTTCTTGTAAACAATTGGCTTACTTCGATAATAAGAGAAAAAGTGAATCCATAACAAAATGTTGGCAATAACTTACGGTATTTATCCCACAAAGTTGGCAAAAAGATTCCAAAAGGCATAAATAATATAATATTTAGTATACTTGTAATGTCCAATGAATCTTTAAAGGGCACTAAATTCATATTATCAGTATGAAATATTGGTTGTCCTTGATTTAAACTTATTTTACATTCAAACCAAGAAGGAACACCTACTTGTACTAAATTAATCATAAGATACAATATAAAAAGATACCCGAATAAGCGGTGTTGCCATAATATTTTCTTTCCAAACTTCTTACTATTTTTCTTCAACATAATATTTAATACCGCTACTAAAAAAAATGGTATTAATAATATTAGAAGACTTACCATACTCTTTCCCCTTTCTAATTTTTAGGATATGTGTTTAATTGCACCTCCCCTCTATAATAATAACGATTTTAAAAGAAAAAACACTTCATATTTTCGGGAACTAAAAATATTCAATTTATTTTTTGCCGTAGATCAGTGCTGTACTGCCCAGCATAAATGGAAGTTTAAGTATTCTGGGTATGTTTATCTCATCTTCTGACTTTATAACTGCAATTTCAGATATATTTTCATTTTTCAATTCCTCAACGAATTCATCTATATTCCCATAAAGATTTTTATCCAGAAAAAGATCATGGAAGGTAAAAGCCCCTCCCTTTTTAACTACTCTGAGAGCTTCCTTCACCACCAATCTTTTATCTTTCTGGCTCTTTACCTCATGAAATACAAAATTGCTTACGGCAGCATCAAAGTATTCATCTTCAAATGGAAGAGCTGCTGCATCACCTCTTGTAAAATCAATTCTGTCATCAACTCTTTCAAGGCTGGCATTTCGTCTGCACTGTGCCTCTCCATAATCCCATTCTATTCCCCAGTAATCAATTCCCACAAGTTTTGCCCTTTGATACTTTTTTGCCGCCTTTACAGTCATTGCCCCGCTTCCACAGCCGATATCCAGAAGTTTTCCGCTCCCGTCCCATTGTAGATGTCCAAGTACATAATCCAGTATTTTTGAAGAAACAGCCCCTCCGTTATAAGAAAACAAGTACCGGGAGATCAGCATATAAAGCAAAAATGCCATAACAATTAGTGTAATTGCCAAAGCAAGTATTCGCAGGATCCATAAAATATAGACAGGTAAATTCATCAAAAAGGAAAATTTTCCAAAGCTAACTATGCTGATACATATCATTATAATAGACAAGATACCTAGTACATATATGATTTTTAGAGGAACCCAGTTCCCATAATCAGGTTGTTTGACATCCATTTTACCGCCCCTTTCAATATTTCAACTAAAATAAGTCATACAGCTTTCTGAGAAATAAAAGATCCTATAATAGATGATAATGAATATCATTTATTATAGGATAACATATTTTATAAAAAATATGAAGACAATAGCCCCAATACCAGGATAATATACAATACTTTTACGCTGTAATTTTTTTTGATACATTACCCCAAAAATCCACGGTCTCTATTTGATATTTAGATTTTACCGAAATATCTTCATACACGAATTTTCCAAATACCTGTCCCTTATTCCCCCCATATTTTCTCTGTACAACAGGGTGATATATTTCTTTTCCATTGCAATATAACCTGTATCCTGCTGCATTTCCGGATATTTCCCACCGAATTAAAACTTTCCCGTCCATCCTGTCAATCTTAACCCATTTAGGTGGCTCCGGTCTTCTATTGGAAATTTCATGATTGTACAAATATCTTTTATAAGCTCTGTGAAAACCACCATTTATGTTACTAGGGCTATAATAGTGGCTGTAAGAAAAAGTAATTATATCATCTACAAATGGGCTTTCAAGTTTCATCTGTCTTATAAATCTTTTAATGAATGCACTTGACCAATTATTGTGATCAAAAGTCTCCACATTGGCCCAAAATAAAACTTTCTTTTTTGATTTTACAGCTTCTCCAAGAGCTTGAAACCAATTTTTTACCTGGTTTATATCAAGTCCGCCGCCTCCCACTGAATCCTGCGGACAGAATATATCTCCTCTCTTCAAACCAGCTGTCTTAAAAAAATGTTCCCAATTATCCGCATAGGTCTTCGGAGTTGAATATTCTGAATTCATAAAAGGCGATATCATAAAGGGCAGCCGCATATTATTTTTGTCCATATATTTCAAATTTATATTCACCGCATTGGCCAATATCTCAAAATCCCTGAAATTTTTAAAATTGAGATTATCCACTTCATAAGTCCAATACCATCCATAAAAAGCATTTTTATATTTATCATGGTATTTTTCATACAGTTCCCGCACTACCATATTTCCCTTCTTCATCTGTTCATATAACCATTTTGGTTTTCTGGGCCCAATTTTCCACCATAAAACATTATAATCGATCCCAAGAAATACTCTAAAGCCCAACCTCTCACAATTTCTCAGACAGATATCAACTATATCCACTTTTTCCACCCTGTTACCATTTTCCGTTGAGATCCCATACACTCTTCTTATATTTTGATTTTGAACCACAAAAGTATTCATTACAATATATTTCATTTTAACTTCTTTTAAATATGAAAGTTCTCTCTGCCACTGAAAATCGTCCCATTCCGTTACCATATCAGGTTGAATAAATGTACCTGATGCTTTTGGAAAATTATCCTGTTTTTTTTCACCACGGCAGTCAAATATTTTGTAAAAAGGACTTCTTAACATAAACGCAATCACCAACCACGCATATTCACATTCACATAAAATTAATATGCTCATCATGCCCACATTATTCTTCAAATCAATAAAAAGCTATAATTGTCCTTGACAAAATTGAGTATTATGCTGGCAATAAGAGAATGCCCTTCCATGTTGGGGTGAATGCCATCCATACATAAAAATTTACTATAGTCATTTTGTTTGAGAATTCCAGATCGTACATCAATTAAACTAGTCTTTGTCTTATGTGCCACCCTTGTAATCATTTCGCTGTATTTTCTGTGCCAATTGTAAATTTCTATTTTAGATCCCAGCCACTTTAAAACATTTTTTTCAGCTGTCTCATTTCCTTTCGTTATCCAATTAAAATATCTTTTATAATCTATTGGGGGAAGTGTCATAAGCACTGGAGTTATATTGGATTCGTCAAAAGTATATATCATATCGGACAATATATCACGAAAAGTTAGAATATCTGTCTTGGGCTTGTGTTTGGAATCAGGATCATCGGCTATATTTTTCCAGTTAAAATCGCAGTCATTTCCACCAAATTCTATCAATACGATATCCGGGGTCTTTTTTATAACATCATTGTACATTTTCTTTACTCCCCTTTTGATTGTACTTCCAAACCTGCCAGAATTACATACTGTACCCTTAATATGCCTTCCAACTAGATTGGCAAAGCAATTTTTGAGATTTGAATACCTTCTTTTTCTGCTGTCATATACAACTCCTTCTGTTATTGAATCACCAAAAACAACTAAATTATAATTCTTTTTTGTCTCCATATTATTTTACCTCCCTCAAAATACACGAATTAAGCTTTTCTGGCTTTTATCCAGCAATAAAATACCTTCAAAATATCCTCCAGGTTCTGAACTCCACCGCTGCCCTTAAACAGTCCATTTTTTTTGGTACATTTAAACCAATTGCTGCGGCTCTTTCTCATGTACACAGTTTGAAAACTTCTATTTTCATAAGCCGTTTCAAATAAGTCAATGCATACGCACCACCCGGAATTATCTACGGTTTCTATATGTATTCCCATGCACATGCTGTTTTGGGATATATTTTTATACCATTCTTGAAGAACTTCTATAATAGGCATAATCTGCTCCTTTTAATTTCGATCTGAATATTTATTACTTTACCTAATGCACAGTGCACAATTGGCATCTTTTATATGAATATAATATCATATATATTTATATATTTCAACATATAGTTTTAATAACTACATATCTTTATACAGGTTAATTTTTGAAAATTGGAAGAGTTTCCACAAGGATGATAATGCAGACGTGGAATTGGTGAAGCAGATAATTTTACACAATTATCTGCTGTTTTAATGCAAAAACTGCAGCTGACCTAGTTAGTATCTTTAGCGTCCTTTATAAAGGTTCCACTGTCAATTTCTTCAAAAGCCTTTTCAAGTTCCTCCCTGGTATTCATAACAATAGGTCCTCCCCAGGCTACAGGTTCTTTAAGAGGATTTGCTATAAATATCGTAAAACGCATTCCATCTTTTCCGGAATGAATCCTGACTTCTTCTCCCGTATTAAATAGAACTGCACTTTTTCCCTGAATACAACAACGTTCTTCATTTTTGTCAAAATATCCATATCCGCTAAAAATATATACAAATACAGTGTATTCAGCATCAGTTTTAATAGACCATTCAGCATCTTTTTCCATATTAACATCCAAAATGCCAGCTTTTACATACTCTCCTCTAAAAGCTCCATGAGTGTCCCCATAGTGTCCCGAAATTATCCTTACGCTAAAATCTTTTCTTTTTATTTCAGGTATACTGTCCTTTTTTATGTCATTGTACTTTGGAGTACACATCTTGTCCTTTTGCGGTATATTTATCCAAAGCTGAAATCCCAGCATTTTCTTCGAAGGCTGCGGCATTTCCTGATGGATTATTCCACTTCCGGCTGTCATCCACTGACAGCAGCCATCCTCAATCACACCTTTATTGCCAAGACTGTCTCCGTGTTCGATTTTTTCCGCTCATCAGATAGGTAACAGTCTCAATCCCCCTGTGGGGGTGCCATGGAAATCCTTTTACATAATCCTTTGGATTTTCCGAATCAAAAACATCCAGCATCAAAAAAGGATCAAATTCTTCAACTGTATCCAGTGCCAGTACCCGTAAAAGCCTCACTCCTGCACCATCCTGCTGTATTTTTCCCTTTACTATTTTTCTTACCGTTCTAACTGACATACGATATTCCTCCTCCAAATAATGTTATAATCTGTATACTGTTTTTATTATAACATCATCAGTGAACTAAAACTCATAAAAGTTATTTAAAAACCCTGAGCCTGTAGGCATTCATGGCAGTACTACCCAGCTGATTCATCAGTTTATAATTGGCATAAGCCCCTATTGCCGCCCCAATGCCGGGAATAATCTGGAGCATCTTTGCAATGTCAATATAATCTCTGTATTCCTGTTGAAATGTCTTCCAGTCAAAATCATCCCTGTTTTTAGGAAGCGATCTGCAATAACTATCCCATTCTGAAATTATCTCATAAACTTCTCTCCTTCTGCTCTGGCTTGAAAATGCTATTTGGAATATATACAGTATGTACAGCCGTTCTTTGTAATTTTTTACATTGAAACTATAAATACCGGCAGTATCAAACAAAAATTTCATTTTCAGTCCAAGCAATATGGGAAAATCAGCTAAGCCTACAATAATTCCAGCTCCTCCGGTACCTGCACCGCTTATTGCAGCCGCACTCCTGTAAAACTTCATTTTCCCCTTCACTAAATTCTCCCTGGATTCTAAATTCATATTGTGAATAGGAGTTCCAGAGGTATATTTATATCCAAATATAACTGTTTTGACCATACTTTTTATGGACTTGGTAATTATATTCTGACCTTTTTCAGGGATGAACCTGTTTAATTTTTCCTGAACTCTTTTTGTAAATTCATTTGTAGAGCTAGGTTTTTTTAACATTTCCTTCTTCCACCGGAGTAACTCTTCAAGAGCCCCGTCCTCATATAAATTCATATAAATTTCTCCTATACTTATTTACTTATTTTTTGCGTAATCTTATTTTACTATACATTTATAATTATTATAACCATTATAAGTTGTTTCCAACTTGTAAGTACAGAATTACAGTATTATAATAGATGTTACATACTTCCTTTTGAAGTAAAATAAACATATAAAAAGGTCGTAGATAAAATGGAAATAAACAGTGATCTAAATGAAATTTTGGTAAAAATGCAGCAGAGAGAAATAACTGAAAGACAGATATATATAAATGTAGCTAAAATAGCAAAAGATGAAAGCAACAAAAAAATACTTTTAAAAATAGCGGAAGATGAAAAACAGCATTACAAATTTATAAGAACATATACCGATAAAGAGATCCCACCTGATAAAAAGAAGGTATGGTTCTATTCTATTATAGCAAGGATTTTTGGATTTACCTTTGCTGTAAAGCAAATGGAAGGACGAGAAACTGAAGCTATAAAGGGTTACAGTTATGGTAAGCTGTCAAAGCCTCTCCCGGAATTTTCAAGGATTGCAAAGGATGAAGAAAAACATGAGTTTCTATTGCTTGACATGCTTGATGAGGAAAAGCTCAAATACATAGGTTCCATAGTACTTGGACTAAATGATGCCCTTGTGGAAATAACGGGAAGTGTTGCAGGTTTTACTCTTTCCATGGCAAATACCAAAGTGATTGCATTGGCCGGAATAATCACAGGAACATCTGCCACTCTTTCCATGGCTGCCAGCGAATATATTGCCGAGAAGGCAGAAAATACAAAAAGCGCCATGAAATCCAGTATTTATACCGGAGCTTCCTATTTAATAACCGTTATCCTGCTCATACTTCCATTTCTTCTTATGCCAAAAGACATGTATATACCGGCACTTATTTTGACTCTTGTCATCGCTATAATCATAATATCCATTTTCAACTATTATATATCCGTAGCAAAGGGATTCAATTTCAAGCAGAGATTTGCTCAAATGGCAGGGGTAAGCTTGGGAGTTGCTCTTTTTTCCTTCATCGTGGGCTTAATAGTAAAAAATATATTTGGAATAAATCTATAAAAATAATGGATAGCTTGTAAGAAGCTACCCATTATTTTATATTAATTATTATAGGAAAATTTATGATTTGGCTAAAATTATATTCTATCTGGAACCTTTTCTTTTTCAGAAGTGATTTCAGATTCCCTTTCCATTTCTTCTGCCACATAATTGACAAGATCTACCGTTCTGCAGGAATAAGCCCACTCATTGTCATACCAGGATATTACCTTAGCCATATTTCCTGATGTCATAGTCGAAAGGCCGTCGATTATGGAAGATCTGTCATCTCCCTTATAATCTACTGACACCAGAGGCTCGTCAGAATACCCCAATATTCCTTCCATAGGTCCTTCAGCTGCCCTCTTAAAAGCTTTGTTTATCTCCTCTACAGTAACAGGTTTTGAAAGCTGACATACTAAATCTGTAACAGACACTGTAGCCGTAGGTACCCTAAAAGCAAGTCCATTTAGTTTCCCCTTCAAATTTGGAAGCACCCTTGCAACTGATTTAGCTGCTCCTGTAGTAGTTGGAATTATGGATTGGCCAGCTGCTCTTGCCCTTCTCAGATCCTTATGGGTTTTGTCCAGTAATCTCTGATCGTTTGTATAGGAATGAACTGTAGTCATAAAACCATTTACAATACCGAAGTTTTCATCAAGCACTTTTGCAAAGGGAGCCAGACAATTAGTTGTACAAGATGCATTTGAAATAATATTGTGGGATTTTACATCAAACTCCTCTTCATTTACTCCCATGACTATTGTTATATCTTCACCTTTAGCAGGTGCTGTAATTATAACCTTTTTTGCCCCGGCTTCTATATGCTTATATAGACCTTCCCTAGTTTTAAATTTTCCTGTGGATTCTACTACTATATCCACATTTAACTTGTCCCAAGGTAAATTCTCAGGATCTTTTTCTCTAAAGATCTTTATTTCAGAACCATTTACAATCATGGAATTCTTCCCTACTTTTACATTTCCTCTAAACTTACCATAAGAGGAATCATATTTAAAAAGGTGTGCAAGAGTTTCATCATTTGCTCTAGCATTAATTGCTACGATGTCAACAGTTCCTTTCAATCTCTCCTGGGCAATTCTCAAAACCAACCTTCCTATTCTTCCAAAACCATTAATTGCAACTCTTATAGACATTACTTTTTTCCTCCCATAAAATACTTACCTAACCATTAAAATTTATTTTCTTCGCATTTATATATGATGTTTATATATATAATTATATACTATATATATTATATATGCAACATATATGCTATGTTATTTATATCAATAATACTCATATATGTCAAATTCACTTTTGCCCGCAATATTACAATGATCTATATATTTCAGATATTTAATCCAATTTACTTGCATTTACAAAGCAGCTAAATTAAAAATATCTTGACACAAGATCTCTATTATTATATCATTTAGAGGGTAGCGTCAAGCTCATACTCATGACCTTTCGTCTAAAACAAACGGATGAGAGGTTTTTACTTTAAAATAAATAGGGGTGAAAAAAAATGGCCAAGGTAAGAACTAGATTTGCACCGAGTCCCACAGGGTATATGCATGTAGGCAATCTAAGAACTGCCCTCTATACATATCTAATAGCAAAACATGCTGGAGGAGACTTTATACTCAGAATTGAAGATACGGATCAGGGAAGATTTGTAGAAGGTGCTTTAGATATAATTTACAATACTTTAAAAATTACAGGTTTAAAATATGACGAAGGACCAGACATAGGCGGCCCAGTAGGTCCATATGTACAAAGCCAGAGAACCGACATATATTTGAAATATGCAAAAAAACTAATAGAAACGGGAAAGGCTTATTATTGTTTTTGTACAAAGGAAAGAATTGATACACTTAGAGCCAATTCCAAGACATCAGGAGACTATAAGTATGACAAACACTGTCTTCACCTTTCAGAAAAAGAAGTAAAGGAAAAATTAGCTGCCGGTGTACCCCATGTTATAAGACAAAATAATCCTGAAACTGGTGTCACAACCTTTCACGATGAAATTTACGGGGACATATCCGTAGACAATTCTGAACTGGATGACATGATACTCATAAAATCCGACGGTTATCCAACTTATAATTTTGCAAATGTAATAGACGATCACCTCATGGGAATCACCCACGTAGTAAGAGGCAGCGAGTATCTCTCTTCGGCTCCAAAATACAACAGGTTATATGAAGCCTTTGGATGGCAGATTCCAAAATATATTCACTGTCCTCCAATAATGAAAGACCAACATCATAAATTGAGTAAAAGAAATGGTGATGCATCTTTTGAAGATCTGCTGGAAAAAGGATATCTTAAAGAAGCCGTCTTAAACTATATAGCCCTTTTAGGCTGGAATCCAGGAAGTGAAAAGGAAATTTTCAATTTAAAGGAGCTGGTGGAAAATTTCGATTACAGAAATATAAACAAATCGCCAGCAATATTTGACACGGTAAAATTAAAATGGATGAATGGACAGTATATCAAAAATATGCAATTAGAAGAATTTAATTCTCTTGCCATTCCCTATTACAAAAAAGTTATTTCAAAAGATTTGGATTTTATGAAAATCAGTAAATTGCTTAAAACCAGAATTGAAGTACTTACCGAAATACCTAATTTTCTGGATTTCTTTCAGGAACTTCCAGATTATCCTGTGGATATGTATATTCATAAGAGAATGAAAACAAATTTACAAAATTCACTTGTCACACTTGAAAAATTTCTTCCAAGAATGGAAGCACTCAATCCCTGGACTTTTGAAAATATAGAAAAATGTTGTATGAATTTAATATCGGATATGCAGGTTAAAAACGGAGTGGTGCTCTGGCCTATAAGGACAGCACTCTCAGGTAAAAAATCCACCCCCGGGGGAGCTTTTGAAATAGCAGATATCATAGGAAAAGAAGAATCAATAAAAAGAATAAAAATTGGAATTGAAAAGCTTAAAAATGCAAATAAATAGATATAAAAGGTACCTGGATCTGAAATTCCAGGTACTTTTTTAAGAGTTTTTACATCCATCTAATCTCGGTTCTTTTACAAATACTATCTTGCAAAACAATATAACAGTTTTATCCTCAACAATGACAAATCCCTTTCCCGTACCTGTAACAACCCTGTCAGACAGATATCTGAATTTGCCCTGACCCTGTGTCTGCATACTCACTCTTTTCCCGACAAGTTCGCTAAAATAATTTTGGAAAGACTTTTCCAGAGGGCAGCAATTTGTCATATCATCTTCGGTAAAACTTTCACTTATACTTACAGGCTCAGGAAGTATCATTCCAACTATATTTTTCACAGGCACCAGTACAATTTCACCTTTCACGTTTTTAAACTCGGCCAAGTTTTCATCTGCACATATTAAATCCAGCTGTTCAAAATTGCAGCTATCAACTCCCTCAACGGAAAGATCAACCTTTTTATCGACAAATTTATTCAGCAAATTTTTTATCTCGCCGCCGCATACTGAAAAGCTTTCATTTTTAGGCAATAATTTATCATTCCCCTGTAAGTCCTCCTGCTTCACATTTTCCGTATCTATGCTGTTTTTATTATCCTGAACTTCGTCATCCTGATCCATCTTTTCAATCTGTTCCCATACTTTTTTTTGTATTTCACCAGTGATTGGACCTTTATTCATATTTTTGGAATTTTCCCCAGCAGTCTTTTTGCCCTGTACGTTCCCCTTGTCCCTGTCATTGATGATATTTTTTTCTATGAATCCAATCAAATCCTTGAGATCAGCATATTCATCATGGTCACGGTAACGATGGGATCCGTCATGGTGGTGTGAGTCACCATAATACCTCTTATCATATCTCTCTATCCTCTTGATATATTTAGGCAGCATATAAAGAGCAATCTGAACCAGATCATCCGCATCATTTCTTGATCTTTTCAATATCAATACCTCCAAATCAAGTTTGCTATATTATCAAGATATGAAATTCAAGGGTTATTTGATATTCATCACATCCACCCGTCTTACCCTTTCGGAAAGTATGGAAGAACCCGGCCCTCTCTGCCTGACTTGCTCCTCAGGTATACCCATCTCTCTTGCTATAATTTTTCTGACTCTTGGACCGCAAAACGCTCCCTGGCACATACCCATTCCTGCTCTAGTACGACGTTTTACCCCGTCAATAGACATTATTTTTATGGATCTGTGCAGTGCATCTATAATTTCTGATTCTGTCACCTGTTCACACCTGCATATAATATGTTTATCAGGTTCCACCGCATTTATGTCACCTGCAAATTCTCTATCTTTTTTTACTATTATAGGTTTTCTATAGGGATTAAAATTGTCCTTTTCCTCCAATTTGACTCCCATATTGTCAAGTATGTTCACCACTTTTTCTGCTATGGCTGGTGAAGATGTGAGTCCTGGAGAATCTATGCCAGCTACATTTATAAATCCTTTTACTTCAGTTTCTTCTATTATAAAATCTCCGGTACTGCTTGTAGGCCTTATCCCAGCAAAAGAAGTTATGGCCTTTTTCATGTCAAAGCCCTTTACAGATTTTCTGGCAGTTTTGACAATATAATTTAAAATTTCCTGATTGGTGTTTACATCTTCCCTGTCTGAAATTTCCTGGGCATTAGGTCCTATCATCAAATTGCCATGATAAGTTGTAGTCACCAGAATACCCTTACCTTTTTCCGTGGGTACTTGAAATATTATACTGTTTACCAGATAGGACTGATCTTTATTAAAGAGTATATATTCTCCTTTTCTTGGAATTATATGAAAATAGTCCAATCCAACCATATTGGATATTTTATCACTGTAGACACCTGCTGCATTTATCACATATTTACACTCTATCCTCTCCTGGTTAGTAACTATTTCGAAATAATCTTTTCTTTTGTCTATACCTATAACTTTATTTTCAAGTTTCAAATTCACTCCATTTTCCACGGCATTTTCCGCCAACGCTATGGTAAATTCATAGGGAGAACAAACTCCTGAATTTCTGCAGTACAGAGCCCATTTAACATCTTTATTGACATATGGCTCCATTTGCTTCACTCTTTTTCCATCTATTATCTTCATTCCACCTACACCATTTTTTATACCGCTGGCATACAGCTTCTCGAGATGTTTTTTCTCTTCTTCAGAGAAAGCTATTACAAGGGAGCCTGTTTCTCTGTATCCAAAATTCAATTCCCTGTTCAACCTATCATACATCCTGTTTCCCCTTACACACAGTTCTGCCTTTAAAGTACCCGGTCTATCATCATAGCCCCCATGTACTATACCGCTGTTAGCTTTGGAAGCACCGCAGGATACATCATCTCGTTCTTCTATAAGACAAACTTTTAGCCTGTATTTGGAAAGCCTTCTTGCAATGGCTGATCCCTCTACACCTGCACCTATAATAGCAATGTCATACATTTATCTTGGCTTCCTTTCCCAGATACTTTTTATTATCCTCAAGCAGCGGATCAATCTGCCCCTTTATAAAATCCACTACCTGGCTTGGTGCCCTCCCGACAAATTTTTTAGGATCTACCAGGGATACTATTTCCTCCCTTTTCATCTTGAAAAACGGATCTTCTATAATTCTTTCCAGGAGATCATTTTCCAATCCTTCCGATTTTACCCTTTTGGCTGCTTCCATGGAGTGGACTCTGATCCTCTCATGAAGTTCCTGCCTGTCCCCTCCTCTTTTAACAGCTTCCATAATTATATTTTCCGTAGCCATAAACGGGAGTTCCTTAAATACATGAGATGCAATTGTCTTCGGATAAACTACCATATTTTCAGATATATTCATATACAAATTCAAAACACCATCCAGTGCCAGAAATGCTTCAGGCAAAACTATTCTCCTGTTTGCAGAATCATCCAGTGTCCTCTCAAACCACTGTGTGGATGCAGTTATCGCCGAATTCAAGGCATTTACAATCACATATCTGCATAGAGAACCCATTCTCTCAGATCTCATTGGGTTTCTCTTGTAAGCCATGGCAGAAGATCCTATCTGATTTTTTTCAAAAGGTTCTTCCATTTCTTTCATGCTCTGAAGTATTCTGAGATCATTGCTGAATTTATAGGCACTTTGTGCTATTTCCGAAAGAGTGTTCAGTATTATGGAATCAAGTTTTCTGGTGTAAGTCTGGCCTGTAACCATAAATTCTTGATTGAACCCCATTTTTTTTGTTACCATTTTATCCAGCATTTTTACTTTTTCCTCATTTCCGTCAAAGAGATCCATAAAACTGGCCTGGGTTCCCGTGGTGCCTTTTACTCCCCTAAATCTGATTTTATCTATGACAAAATCAATATTCTCTATATCCAGATATAGATCCTGTATCCAAAGACACGCTCTTTTTCCAACTGTGGTGAGTTGGGCAGGCTGAAGATGTGTAAAACCCAACGTAGGAAGATCTTTATATTTCAATGCAAAATTTTTCAGGTAGTTTATCACATTTAATATCTTGCCCCTTATTAAATAAAGTGCCCTTCTCATAATTATAAGATCCGTATTATCGCCTACATAACAGCTAGTTGCACCCAAATGTATTATTCCCTTTGCTTTGGGACACTGGAGTCCATAGGCATATACATGACTCATGACGTCATGGCGTACTTCTCTTTCTCTCTTTTCCGCATCTTCATAATTTATATTTTCCACATTGGCTTTTAACTCGTCTATCTGTTCAGAAGTTATATTAAGGCCAAGCTCCTTTTCACATTCTGCCAGGGCCACCCAAAGTTTTCTCCAAGTTTTAAATTTCATATCATCAGAAAATAGATAGCTCATTTCTTGAGAAGCATATCTTTTATTTAATGGATTATTGTATGTATCTCTCATTGCAAAATACCTCCGTACATATACTATGATTTATTTCTTTTCATTCACATTATACCATATATTTATTTTACATTACATAATTATATTCGTATAAATTTATAAAAACATGTAAATAGTTCTATTTTAGCAAGTTACTAATATACTTTAATTAGAAAAATATAATAGCATGGAGGTGAATATTTATTGAGCTGAAATAAATTCTGCCTCAATAGATAAAGTTATGTATAAATTCAGCATAATAGATAAAATTTCCTTAATATTAACCATCATAGGTGCAATAATTCTGGGTCTTGTAGGTCTGATTAATTTCAACATAATTCAAATCATATTTGGAGAGCCTGTCAATTTAATTGGAAGAATAATATATATAATCATAGGTGTGGCAGGTATCGACATGGTAATATTGCTTTTTAAAACTAAAAACAGCTGTAAAACAAAATGAGAAGACCTCTTAACCGGTCTTCTATTTCATTTCCAACAATTAATTTTTATAAATCATTGATAAACAGTAAAATCTATTACAATGTCTCCAATGAATCTATCAATTTAATAATTTCTTCCATAGCCAGTGATTCATCGCCGCCGGATGCAGTTATTTTAACAGTTGAATTCTTGGTCACTCCTAAGGAAAGCACTCCAATCAAGCTTTTTATATTCGCTTTTTTACCATCAAACTCTATTGATAAATCGGACTTAAATGAAGAAGCTTTCTTAACCAGCAGTGTTGCGGGTCTTGCATGTAATCCCGTCGGGCTTTTAACTATAACTTCTTTAGAAACCATCTAATACACCTCTATCTTAGTTTATTATTGTATTTTATAACATATCTCAGATCTTCCTAATCATTATACCATTTTTTAGTCATATTTGAATACTGATTTTTATATTTTATTTCAATTTATCTACGAACTGTTCTATTCTATCCAGACCTTTTTTTATATTTTCCATAGAAGTAGCATAAGATAATCTTACATATCCATCCAATCCAAATCCCAATCCTGGGACTACCGCGACTTTTTCCTTTTCAAGCAGCAGATTAGAAAATTCAAGTGAATTCCCTATCTTCTGTCCGTCAATAGTTTTTCCAAAAGTTTTCGATATATTCAGCATTACATAAAAAGCTCCCTCTGGTTTTAAACAGGACAGACTTGGAATCGTATCTATTTTCTCTATCATATACTGCCTTCTCTTTTTAAATTCATTTACCATTTTTTCAACTTGACTGTTTTCTCCATTGAGAGCCGCAAGTGCAGCATATTGGGCTACGGAATTTGGATTCCCCGTAGTATGGCTTTGAACATTGGACATGAGTTTGATTATATTCTTGTCTGCTGCACAATAGCCTATTCTCCATCCCGTCATAGCATAAGTTTTAGAAACACCATTTACAACAATTGTTCTCTTATAGGAATCCTCAGATATACTCGATATGCTGACGTGTTTACTGTCACCATAGATAAGTTTTTCATATATTTCATCTGACAAAATAAGTATATCCCTGCGCTTTGCAAAATCAGCTATTTTTTCCAGCTCTTCTCTTGAATAAATGCTGCCCGTAGGGTTATTGGGACTGTTTATCAGAATCATTTTAGTCCTTTCAGTATAAGCCCTTTCTAAATCCTCTACAGTATATTTGAAATTATTTTCCTCTTTTGTATTTACAAATGCCGGAACGCCATCTGAAAGCCTGACTAATTCAGGATAACTTACCCAATACGGAACAGGTATAATTACCTCATCCCCTGGATTTAAGACAGCTTCAAATGCATTGCAGAGGCACTGCTTTGCCCCTGTGGATATTATAATTTGATCTGTATTGTAATTCAAACCGTTGTCCCTTTTGAATTTTCTCGAGACAGCCTTTTTAAGTTCCAGAATTCCGGAAGCCGGCGTGTACTTTGTATGACCTTTCTTCATGGCATCTACAGCAGCTCTCTGAATATTTTCCGGAGTATTAAAATCCGGCTCTCCTGCACCAAATCCTATTACATCTATTCCAGTGGATTTCATTTCATTAGCTTTCGCAGTTATCTCCAGAGTTATAGATGACTTAATCTTTTCAGCTTTTTTCGACAATATCATTTTTTATTTCTCCCCCTTATTTAATTTACAGTTTACAAATCATCAACTTCTCGAAATCAATATTACCCCTATTATTATAAAACCAACTCCCAATACTCTTATAAAAGTTATATTTTCCTTGAATATAAAATAAGAAAAAAACATAGTTATCACATATCCTAAACTTACCATAGGATATGCATAGCTCAATTCAACTTTACTCAAAACTTTTATCCACAGGAGAAAACTCAATCCATAGGATATAATCCCAAGCATTACGGGAATATTCTTCAATATGCACAAAATACTTGGCAATATATATTTTAACGTAAAATCCAGCTGTAAATTTACTGCTCCGTATTTCACAAGCACCTGACCTATCGCTCCTAAAAATACCGACACCAATATCAATGAAATCATGATCTTATCCTCTTAAATTTAAATACTATATATTTTAATGCAAAATAAAAATAACAGACGAACACAAAAGTTTCAGGAAAAGCATACCTGCCCTGCCCTTCCGTTATAAAATAAACACAGGTGAACATGAAAAATAACATCATCATATACAATTTAAATTCATCCATCAAGTGGCTTTCACCTCTGAATATACTAAACAGTGTCTTTAAAAAATAAATTAAAATAAATACTACAGCAGGTAAGAAAACCAATACCCGTATAAAATTGCCGATTAAAAATACTAGATTATTCAAATTTTTATTTATTCCACTGCCATAGGTGCTGTATAAAATATCGTCTCCAAAGAGATATGTATTAAACAATCTTTTAAAACCAAGTTTTATAAATTGTGCAGGATGAGATTTTATCCATTTTTTTGCAGCATCCAGCAGCATCTTATTTTGTTGAGTTCTATTGGCACTTTTATATTGGCCGGTTTTTACTACAGAATTTTCAACCTGACTTGCATCCATCCATCTTCCATTACTGTTTCTTGAATTATTGTTTATGTACAAGACTATCCCGCCGTTATTGGAAACATAGGTAGGCTGGCCCATTAATTTCGTATTTCTATATATCCAGGGCGAAATGACAACTGCACACATTACAAGTACTACAAGGGAATTTTTCAAAGGCATAAAAAATTTTTTATACTTTATAATATCTACTAAAAATACAGCAAAGAAAAACACAATAAAGAAAGGTTTTACCATGGTATCCAATCCCGTAAGCACACCCATTAAAAAGTATTTATATTTTATATCTCCAAAATAAAGGCAAGTTATAATAAAGAGTATACTTGTAAACATCAATTCCGTACCTAAAATATTATTATATACTATATTGCTGGGGAAAAATACAAAAATAAAAAATATAATTTTTTTGTCTATCTCTCTCAACTTCACTTTAAATAAAATATATTTAAAACACATGTAATTTATAAAAGTAAAAAGTAAATTAAAAACTTTTGCTGTAAAAATACTGGCCCCAAATAATTTAAATACACCTGCCAGTACTATAGGATACCCCACCGAAGTATAAGTGTCGCCCCACTGGCCGCCATTTGCTATACTTACTGCCAAATTATAGTAATAGCTGAAATCTGAAAATGGAACTGACTTTACAAATATTATCCACAGTATGGATAATACCATTCCCAGAAATATAACCACATTATAATATATACCGCCATTTTTTCTATTTTCGTCCTTTATAACATCACTACTATTCCAAAAACCTTTAATTTCCATTATAAATTGATTTCCCTTCTGCCTACAGTTTAAGATATATTATAATTATAACAGCTATTATCCACAGTAGTATATTTATTAAAAATGGTACATCCCTTCCAAATACATCTTCCGGTTTTTCTCCTATGTTTTCCCTGTCCATTAAATATTCATATCTAAATATCCCATATAATACAAATGGTATAGTGAGCATCATCGTTCTGCTCTGTGTAGAAGAAAAAGTATAAAGGCAGTAAGCCATTAATGTGGATGGGTTAACTATAGTAAGCATTTTGTCGATATTTCTTACAGAATATTTTTCAAGTATTCTTCTGGAAGAAGTGCTCTTGTCTTTCAAAGCTATAATTTCACTTTTCCTCTTGTTAAGTCCTAAAAACAAGGATAAAAGCACCGTACATAAAATAAGCCAAGGTGATACTTGTACCCCCGTAGCCAAACTTCCGCTTGCAACTCTGAGAACAAATCCAAAGGCAATAGTCATAACATCTATTATTACTAAATTTTTGAGCATAAAAGAATACCATATATTTACCGCTATATATATTAAATATATCGATAAAATTTTTACATTTAAAAAAATGCAGGAAAAAAATACCACCAAAATAAACAGTACAATATCTAAAACAACTGCTGTCCTCTTAGATATACGTCCACTTGGAAGAGGTCTTTTCCTTTTACTTGGATGGCATTTATCTTTTTCAATATCCACAATATCATTTAATATATAGATTATAGAAGAGGTAAAACAAAACAGAACAAAAGTTATCACATTGATTTTCAGTAAGTTTAATTTTAGAAAATTTCCTGAAAAAATGATTGCTGCAAATACGAAAAAATTCTTAATCCACTGTTTAGGTCTCATCAGCTCAACTGCTGCCGCCATAATCTTTCCTCCAAACTTTATACATAAAACTATCACAACTATTAAAATTACTGTATATCTTTTTACATTTTAACACAGTATTTCATATAGTCAACATAATGACTCTTCAAATTACACAAAGGACTTGAGATAAATCATAAAGACAAATCTGCAAGTCCAACATAAACGCAAAATTTATTTTTTATCTAGGCTGCACAATAAGTTTAATTGCAGTTCTTTCCTCTCCATCTATTTCAATATCCGTAAACGCTGGAATGCATATTAAATCGATTCCACTGGGTGCTACAAACCCCCTTGCAATAGCTACAGCTTTAACCGACTGATTCAATGCTCCTGCACCTATAGCCTGTATCTCTGCCGCTCCTCTTTCTCTTAAAACCCCTGCTAATGCTC
The DNA here is from genome assembly GCF_041224415.1 of Clostridium lapidicellarium. NCBI lineage: Bacteria > Bacillati > Bacillota > Clostridia > Eubacteriales > Clostridiaceae > Clostridium > Clostridium lapidicellarium. The sequence goes on from NZ_JBGFFE010000001.1 coordinate 73,093, forward strand.
CTGCAACTGAATTAGGACTTGATTTTGCTGAAACCTTTAATACTTCCATAATAACCCTCCTATATAATATAATAGTATCTTTGTTTATTGTTGTTTATTATTGTTGTTATATATAAGTATTCTACAAAAGATCAAAAATTCCTTTTAGGTTTTGTAAAGGTTACAAAACCTAAAAGGAAGGTTTCTTTTCAATAAAAATTTTATCTACTATTTTGCATATTCAATTGCACGGGTTTCTCTAATAACATTTACCTTAATTTGACCAGGATACTCAAGTTCGTTTTCTATTTTTTTAACTACGTTCCTTGCCATTTCAAAGGCCCCTGCATCGTCAATATCTTCTGGTTTAACTATAATTCTAAGTTCTCTTCCCGCTTGAATGGCATATGACTTTTCTACGCCTTCACATGTATTTGCTATTTGTTCTAATTTTTCTAAGCGTTTAATATAAGCCTCTAATGTCTCTCTTCTAGCTCCTGGCCTTGCTGCAGATATTGCATCCGCCGCTTGAACAAGCACCGCTTCTAAAGATTGAAATTCTACATCTCCATGGTGAGCCGCAATAGCGTTTACGATTACCGGCGATTCTCTATATTTTTTAGCAACTTCCGCACCTATAATAGCATGTGGCCCTTCCATTTCATGATCCACAGCTTTTCCTATATCATGAAGCAGTCCAGCCCTTTTGGCTGTTGTGGGATCCACACCAATTTCTGAAGCCATAAGACCTGCTAAATGTGCAACTTCTATAGAGTGTTTTAAGACATTCTGACCATAACTGGTTCTATATTTCAACCTACCTAATAATTTTATTAATTCTACATGAAGTCCATGGACACCTGTCTCAAAAGTAGCCTGTTCCCCTTCTTCCTTAATATCGCTTTCCAGTTCTTTCTTGGCTTTTTCAACCATTTCTTCAATTCTAGCCGGATGTATTCTTCCATCAATTATAAGTTTTTCCAGCGCTATTCTTGCAACTTCTCGTCTTATAGGATCAAATCCCGACAATATTACTGCTTCAGGTGTATCATCTATTATCAGATCCACACCTGTTAAAGTTTCAAGAGCTCTTATGTTTCTTCCCTCTCGCCCTATTATCCTTCCTTTCATTTCATCATTGGGCAGATTTACAACATGCACTGTTGTTTCAGCTACGTGATCCGCAGCACATCTTTGAATAGCATAAGTTATAATTTCTCTAGCTTTCTTATCCGCTTCTTCCTTAGCTTTGGTTTCAGTTTCTTTAATCATCATAGCAGATTCATGTTTTATTTCTTTTTTCACTTTTTCTAATAAAATATCCTTGGCTTCCTCCGAGCTCAAACCTGATAATTTCTCAAGTTCTTCCCTTTGTTTCTGATATAATTCATCTACCTTTGACTGTAACTTACCGACTTCCTGCTGTTTTTTATCCAGATTAATTTCTTTTTTTTCAAAAGCATCACTTTTTTTATCAAGCAATTCTTCCCTCTGTATTAATCTTCTCTCCAGCCTTTGTAATTCATTTCTCCTATCTCTAGATTCTTTTTCAACATCATTTTTTAATCTATGAATTTCTTCTTTAGCCTCTAGTATAGCTTCCTTTTTTTTGGATTCAGCTTCCCGTTTAGCCTCTTCCTTTAATCTATTAGACTCATTTTGAGTCTGTGATTTTATAGCATCTACCTTATTTTTGCTAATTTTAAATTCACACAATAGGGCAATTGCTATTAGTATACCAGCAATAATCTCATATATTATCACGGAATTCACATGAACACCTCCTTTGCTTCTATTTTACTATTATAAAATCTATTTATATATCACAGTTAAATATGCAAGCATAGAAAAGGTGTCATATTATTCAATTGGCAATTCCTAAATATACGATAAACCAGAATTTGTCTTAATTTTATATTATATTTTAATTATTGTCAAGTTATATACATCTTATTCCAGATAATAAGCAATTCTTGAGTTCAGATAGAATTTACACATTTTAATCAATCTTATCAACAAAATCGCAGGACAAATACCTGCGATTTTACAGACAACTCTACCATCACTAAGAATTGTTTGATTCATTTTTCTTAGTGCCTGCCTTGGGATCTTTCTCCCTTTTGCCATTTATAGAAGGTTTTTTTAATTCAGGCAAATTATATTTTTCCCTTATTTTACTCTCCACTTCAAAGGAAATATCAGGATTTTCTCTTAAAAACTGCTTTGCATTTTCCCTACCTTGGCCGAGCCTGGTTTCTTTATAGGAAAACCATGAGCCGCTTTTTTGTATTAGCCCTTCTCTTACTCCAACATCAAGCACATTTCCCTCTTTAGAAATACCGTGATTGTACATTATATCAAACTCAGCCTGTTTAAATGGCGGAGCCACTTTGTTCTTTATTACCTTTACCCTCGTCCTATTGCCTATTATAGTATCTCCCTGCTTTATAGCATCAGATCTCCTTACATCCATTCTAACAGAAGCATAAAATTTGAGGGCTCTTCCGCCAGGAGTGACTTCGGGATTTCCAAACATGACCCCTACTTTTTCTCTCAATTGATTTATAAATATAGTTACACATCTGGACTTGTTTATAGAAGATGTAAGTTTTCTAAGTGCCTGGGACATAAGTCTTGCTTGAAGTCCCACATGAGGATCTCCCATCTCGCCTTCTATCTCAGCTTTTGGAACTAAAGCTGCCACTGAATCCACTACCAGGACATCTATTGCATTTGATCTCACCAGTGCTTCTGCAATTTCAAGAGCCTGTTCGCCGCTGTCCGGCTGGGATACAATTAAATTTTCTATATCTACGCCTAAATTTTTTGCATAACTGGGATCTAATGCATGCTCTGCATCTATAAAAGCTGCCGCCCCACCTGCCTTTTGTGCTTCTGCAATTATATGAAGTGCAACAGTGGTCTTTCCTGAAGATTCAGGTCCGAATATTTCCACTACCCTTCCTCTAGGCACTCCACCAATACCTAGCGCTATATCCAAATCCAAAGATCCTGTAGAAATAGCATCCACATTCAACACGCTGTTTTCACCCAATTTCATTACAGCACCTTTTCCAAATTGTTTTTCTATCTGTCCCATGGCAGATTCTATAGCCTGTAACTTTTCATCACTTAATTTTGACAAAAGATCACTTCCTCCCTTATACGAACGCATGTTCTAAATAAATTATATACTATCCACTTCAACTAGTCAACATATTTAATCAACAATTTATATCTGAAATATATTTTAATTATGTACAACATAATTAGATCTTAATCAACAGTTCACTATTTATCCGACTTGAATACCTCTTTATTTTTGACAAAATAATCCACACCCGAAATAACCGTCATAACTATTGCTATGGTCATGGCAACATAAGTAATACAGTTCAAAACTTTATGGGGATGATCCCATAGACTCCTCAATAACCCAAAAGATACGTGGTTATAATCCAAATTTATAAGTGCAAGTATTATCGCCAGTATCTGAGTCACAGTTTTGGCTTTTCCCCAGGGGCTTGCGGCTATTACAACTCCCTCCGATGCTGCAATTGCTCTAAGACCAGTTACCGCAAATTCTCTGGCTATTATTATCATGGCCACCCAGGTCGGTATTATATGATATTCCACCAGAGATATAAGGGCTGCAGTAACTAAAAGCTTATCTGCTAGAGGATCCATGAATTTACCAAATTTAGTAACTTGATTTCTACTTCTAGCTATGTACCCATCTAATTTATCTGTTATTGATGCCAATATAAATATAGCTATTGCAATAATTTTCCCATATGGCATATCCTTTACAGCCATGAATATCAGGAAAAATGGAATCAGCAACATTCTAAGTATTGTAAGTTTATTCGCCAAGTTCATCACATACAACTCCCAACAAATCATATTGAATACTACGAATTATTTTTACATCAATCATAGTACCTCTTTCCAATTCACTTTCACATTTTATATATACAAGCCCATCTATGTCTGGAGCCATTTCATAATTTCTTCCATACCATAAATTTCCCTTCTTGCCCTCTACAATTACTTTATATACCTTTCCTATTTTACTTTTTCCAGCCGATTCAACAATTTTTTGCTGGAGCAGCATCAGCTCTCCCTTTCTTATAGATTTCAATTCTTCCGGAACCTGATCCTTCATCTTAAAAGCTGCAGTTCCCTCTTCTCTCGAATACTTGAACACTCCCATATTTTCAAACTTTGCGTATTTTATAAATCCCTTCAGCTCATCAAAATCACTTTCGGTCTCTCCTGGAAACCCTACCATCATGGTAGTTCTAATGGAAATATCCTTAATATTTGCTCTGAGTTTATCTATAATTTCCATTATATCTTTCTTTCTGCCTTTTCTTCCCATAGCTTTCAATATATTGTCACTTATGTGTTGAAGAGGTATATCTATATAATTGCACACTTTATCGTTGGAAGCAATTTCATCTATGAGAGCATCTGTTATTTCCTCAGGATAACAATAAAGAAGTCTGATCCATTCTATTCCGTCAATTTGAGACACCTTCCTGATGAGTTCAGGAAGCATTTCCCTGCCATATATGTCAACTCCATACTCAGTAGTATCCTGGGCAATAATTATTATCTCCTTAACGCCTTCCGAAGCAAGAGAGCTGCATTCTCTCAGCAGACTTTCCATACTCCTACTTCTATATTTTCCCCTAATTTTTGGAATTATACAATAAGTACAAGAATTGTCGCATCCCTCGGCAATTCTTAAATAAGCGCTGTAAAAAGGAGTGGTAAGTTTTCTCTCGCCTTCATTTATATTTGAATCACTGTAATCACAATTATAAATTTTATCATCCGTATTTTCAATGCACTTCTTTATATTATCATTCAATTTATCATAATCATTTACTCCAAGCATCACATCTATTTCCGGCAGCAGCGACATGAGCTTCCTTCCATACCTTTGAGCTAGGCATCCAGTAACTACCAGAAGCTTGCAGTTGAATTCCACCTTATAATTCGACATTTGAAGTATAGTATCTATGGACTCTTGTTTGGCAGCCTCTATGAAACCGCATGTATTCACAATTATAACATCGGCCGATTTCAAATTTTTCACCAAAGTATACTCTGTTTCAATATTATTTAACATTATTTCAGAATCTACTCTATTCTTATCGCAGCCCAAACTTATCAGCCCAACTCTCAACTTATCCACTAGATTTCCCCCTATTAAAACATTTTTAAATATCCAATTCCAGTTTTACCTGACACAATATATAATTTAACCTTTATGTGAAAATTTTTCAACTCCCAGAATAAACTATATATATAAATTCCACTATTCAATCCTTTCTGTCAATAAGTATTTTTCTGGGTTTGCTTCCATCCTTTTTTGATATTATTTCTCTTTCTTCCATTTGCTCCATTATTCTAGCTGCCCTATTATAGCCTATTCTGAGTCTTCTTTGAAGCAGTGACGTGGAAGCTTGTCCCGCATCCAATACAATTTTGATAGCTTCGTCGAGAAGCTCGTCATAGTCTCCATCTGTTTTAGCTGTATTGGTGTCTATCTGCTCTATTATCTTATCTTCATATTGAGGTTCACCCTGTCTGTTCTTTATATAATCCACAACTTTTTCAACTTCATTTTCCGATATAAAAGCTCCTTGTATTCTCATAGGTTTTGCTTCTCCCACAGGATAAAACAGCATATCTCCCTTTCCAAGGAGTTTTTCCGCCCCGCTGCTGTCAATTATAGTCCTTGAGTCAATCTGGCTGGATACTGCAAATGATATTCTGGAAGGGATGTTGGCTTTTATCACCCCTGTAATCACATCTACGGAAGGCCTTTGTGTAGCTATAACCAGATGCATTCCTGCAGCCCTTGCCATCTGTGCAAGACGTCCTATATAATCTTCCACTTCATTTGGACATACCATCATCAAATCCGAAAGCTCATCGATTATTATTACCACGAATGGCATTTTGCTCTCTACTTTTTTATTTTTAAATAATTCATTATACCCCTCTATATTTCTAACACTGTTATCTGCAAAGAGCTTATATCTCCTGTTCATCTCCTGGACAGCCCAATTCAAGGCTCCTGCAGCTTTCTTAGGATCTGTCACCACAGGTATGAGCAAATGAGGTATCCCATTGTACACACTCAGTTCAACCACTTTGGGATCCACCATCAAAAATTTAACATTATCAGGTGAATACTTATACAGCAAACTCACTATAAGAGTATTTATACAAACACTTTTACCTGACCCTGTAGCACCTGCTATGAGTATATGCGGCATCTTTGTAAGATCCGATACAATGCAGTTTCCACCTATATCCTTTCCCAGACAATAAGTAAGTTTGCCCTTTGAATCTATAAATTCATGAGATTCCACAACTTCCCTCAAATATACCGGCGTGAGTTCCCTGTTGGGAACTTCTATTCCAATAGCGGATTTTCCCGGTATAGGTGCTTCTATTCTAACCCCCGAAGTAGCAAGCCCAAGAGCTATGTCATCGGACAAGTTTACGATCTTACTTACTTTAGTCCCGGGACTTGGCTGGATTTCAAATCTAGTTACAGAAGGCCCCCTGCTTACCTGGAGCACCTTTACGTCCACACCAAAGCTGGCCAAGGTTTCTTCTAGTTTATTTGCACTATTTATAAGTTCCCTTTTATCCTGCTTGTTCAATTTGGACTGTATATTTTGATTCAGCAGATTTACAGGGGGAAATTTATACGAAGAGTTTTGATTTTTCCCGCTTTCCGTCATTTTCTTATCCAGCTCTTCATTTATGGAATCCGACTTATTCTCAGCGGAACCATTTTTGCCACTTTCAAAGCTGTTTAACTCTGTACCGGCATGTGAATATTTACCCATGCTATTTTCTTCTTTTGGATCTGAAGATTTCATAAAATCCAATATCTTTATTCTGTTATTTAGATTTTTAATAAAATCAGCTTTCTCATTTCTTTCAGCACCGCCATTACTGCTCTCTAATTCTTCATCTCCCGCCTTATTGTTTTCTTTAATTTTAATATTCTTACTGGTTTTTCTCTTCTTTTTCGAGAAAATCATTTTTAATTTATGTAGTATATCATATATAGTGATCTTACTTATAATTATAAATGAAATTATATAAAGGGCTGCAAATATAATATAGCACCCCATATTTCCAAACAGCTTATATAACGGAACATCTATCAAAAAACTTATTATTCCTCCATGAAATACGGTGTTCGAACTATATAATTTTCTTATTCCCAAAAATAAATCACGTTCGGAATAATATTCAGGCATTACCAGCATCTGTATAACTAGGAGGGTATTCACAATGAAAAGTAAAATTCCATAAAATTTCTTACTGAAATTCACCTTATCCCTTTTTACAATAAAACAGCATCCTGTGAGTATTATAAGTACTGGAAAAATAAAACATCCCAGTCCAAATACAGCCATCAAAAGTCTTTTTACGAATCTCCCGGCTATTCCAGAGGAAGATGGTGAAAATACACTTATTACCATAAGTATTCCCAATGTAGTAAGCAATATGCCTTTTACATCCCTGTTAAAAATATATTCCTGCTTTTTTTTACTTCTAGACATATGTTACCACCTCCTTCAAGTGAAAAGAAATATTTAATTTAAGTTATAAAAATGATTAGTGTATACCCTAGTAGATATTCTACACTATTTTCTTTTTTCCTTTAATAATTTTTTGAGCAAACTTCTGTTTAGCAGAAGTAGCCACAGGATAAGTCCTATGGTAGCAAACTCAATCATTTTATCATTTCATTTAATTTCTTGAGAGCTTTGCTTATTCCTCCCACTTCATCAATCAACCCCTGCTGTACTGCCTGTTTACCAATTAGTATGGTTCCCGTATCATTTAGCAGCTCATCTGTCTGAAGCATCAATTCAATTAATTTTTTTTCAGTTATTTTAGATGTCCTCACTATAAATTCATTTATCCTATCCTGCATTTTACTAAAATATTCAAAGGTCTTAGGAACCCCAATCACCATTCCCGTCATCCTTATCGGATGCACAATCATAGTAGCTGTAGGAGATATAAAAGAGTAATCGGATGCCGTGGCAAGAGGTACACCAATAGAATGTCCTCCTCCTATAACAAGAGATACCGTGGGTTTACTCAGACTTCTTATCATCTCCGCTATTGCAAGACCAGCCTCTACGTCACCGCCTACAGTATTCAAAACCACAAGCAGTCCCTTTATATTACTGTCGCTTTCAACAGCAATCAAATTTGGTATCACATGCTCGTATTTGGTAGTTTTTGTTTCAGCAGGCAGTACCATATGACCTTCTATCTGTCCTATTATGGGAAGTATCTGAATTGGACTATCCTTCTGCTGTGGAATATTAAGTGCTCCCAGCTCTTTTATGTTTTGCAATTGACTGTTTTTATCTGGCATTTAAATCTCCTCCTTAAACGAACTTATTTTATGCATTTTAGGAGATTCATATACCCTTTATCTTTTATCTGACAAAAACTCCCTGTGAAGGGCGTTTATAGCCCTGCCCGCCATGTCGCTTTTTACAAGGCACCATATAGTAGTATGGGAATCGGCAGTCTGGAGTACTTTTATATTTTCCTCAAACAGTACTTTCAATATTTTTGCGATAACACCCGGCACTCCTCTCATGCCACTGCCAATAAGTGATATTTTAGTACATCCCCTTATGGCAGTATAGTTAAGTCCGAGATTTTTCATCACTATATCAAAATTGTCCATATCCACATCATCTATAGTAAATACTTCTTCATATGGAAATACATTTATGAGATCAAGACTTATAAGGTTATTTGCCAGTCCATCCAACAGCGTATAATAATTTGGGGAATCCTTGTTTTCACTATATTTTACCGTAATCTGAACCCTGTTGTCCATGGACGTTATGCTGTCTACAACTTTACCAGGTACTTCTACCGCAGAATTTGTTATTATAGTACCCTTCCCATCATTTAGCGTATTTTTTATAACCAAAGGCACGTTGCCATCCATGGCTATTTTCACAGCTCTTGGATGTATAACCCTGGCACCCTGGTCTGCCATTTGAAATACTTCATTATAACTTATTCTTTCAATCAGTGAAGCATCCGACACTATTCTGGGATCTGCAGTCATTATCCCATCCACATCCGTATATATCTCTATTGATTCCGAATTCAAGGCAGTACCTAAAAGAGCTGCAGTGACATCACTTCCCCCTCTTCCCAGGGTAGTTACATATCCCTTTTCAGATATTCCTTGAAAACCGGCAACTATAGGAATTTTTCCACTTTCCAATATGTCCATTAATTTGTCTTTTTTAACCTTCAAGACGGCAGCGTCGTTATAGTTGTCATCAGTAATTATCCCTGCTTGTCCTCCTGTTAGTGGAACAGCTTCCATACCCGCCTTAGAAAGCTCATCTGCAATAATAACGGTGCTTATTGTCTCCCCGCAGCTCATAAGTAAATCCACACTTAAAGGATTATTGACTTTAAAATTTTCACTTACCAGAGACAAAAATGTATCCGTGGCATAGGGCTGACCCTTTCTCCCCATGGCCGATACAACTACAACAGGTAGAAATCCTTTGTCTTTAGCCTTAAATATCTTATCCACCACCCTACTTCTTCTTTCATGAGTGGAAACGGAAGTTCCGCCAAATTTTTGAACCAGTATTTTCATTTTAACCCTCCCATTTGAAACCTGTCAATGAACAAGTTCAGTGTAATTTTTTGAGATTCTTTTCTTCTGCATCTATTATAATTGTCTTAGTTCCTATTTTTTTAACATATTCCCAGGAAACTTCTATAAATTCACTTTTTCCGAAAATACTAAATTTGGACTTACTGTCACTTAAAATCAATATTTTTAAATTCCCTCCAGAATCAATTATTATATCATTATTTCCAAGATAATCATATTTATTTCCATCATTTATATTTATAATTTCATATCTTTCCATTTCACTGTAATATTTTATATTTTGATCCATAGTATTCCCCCCAATTATATTTTCATTATTGATATAATACATACTATGAATGATATATATAACTTATTCTACAGACATTATAATTATATAAGTGTCGTCTTCGATCCCTGAAAAGGTTTTACAGCTTTATCCAATAAATTTTCCACAATTTTCGTGTCTATATTACCGCCTACAAATGCAGAATTCACTATTCCCTTACAAAAAGTATTCTTCATAACTCTCTCTATGGTGTCCTCATCTATTTCATCTATCTTTTTTATTATACCTTTGGGAGTATTCAATTTGTTGTTAAATAAAAGAGATTTGCCATTATTGAACATTCTGCTGCTTACACTCTCCATGCCCAGTATATAATTTCCCTTTAACTGTTCTTTCGATTTTTTCAATTTATCGGCCTTGACGCCATTTTTTGAAAATAATTTCAGCTCTTCTTTTATTCTGGATATTACATCGTAAACATATTTTGCATTCAAACCTGTATACACAATAACTGCACCGTTATTATTAAAAGAAGTAAGATATGAATACACAGAATAACAGAGACCTTTCTCCTCCCGTATTTTTTGAAATAATATGGAAGAAGCTCCACCGCCATATATATTGTTCAATAATAAAAGAGGATATATATCATCGCTGCCGCCTTTGACTCCCTGTATTCCCAAACTCACATGAAGTTGTTCTATGTCTTTTTTCTTTAAAAGATGATTACTTAAAAATTTGGGAAAAGAATAATCGGTTATAATTTTATTTTTCCCGTGCCAGTCTTTAAAATATTTTTCTACCAATTTTTCTACATTTTTTAAATCTACTCTTCCAGCTATGGATATTACAGAATTTTCAGGTATATAGTGTGAACCTATGTAATCTAGAAGCTGCTCTCTATTAAAGGATTTTATAGTATTTGCATTCCCCAATATAGGAAGGGATATGGAATCTTCTCCCCACATAGCTTTGCTGTGAAGATCTGAAAGTACATCTTCTGGTAAATCTTCACTCATATTTATTTCTTCAATTATAACGCCTTTTTCCTTTTCAATATCTTCAGAAAGAAATTTACTATTAAACAGCATATCCGCCAGAACATCTACAGCTAAATCCAAATGTGAATCCAGCACCTTTACATAAAAACATGTAGCTTCTTTCCCAGTAAAGGCATTTATCTGTCCTCCAACATCTTCTATGGATTCAGCTATTTCAAGTGCTGTCCTATCGGTTGTTCCTTTAAATAGCATATGTTCAATGAAATGAGAAATACCATTGTCATATTTTTCTTCATTTCTGGATCCATTTTTTATCCAAAGACCCACACTTACAGAATTCACATAGTCTATATTTTCTACCACAACCCTTAGTCCATTATCCAATTCAAATACATTATACATTTTTTTACTGCTGAAATATTGACATTATACAGCAGAAGATCTCACCCCTTTCGCATAAATGATTAATTTCAAAAAATCCTGTTAAAAAATAAAAAGGCACCTAAGCCCTTCTATTTTACTGTTTCTTTTGAATGTTCTTCTCCTTGAGATTCTTTTTTTCTGACTCTCTTATAGCATCTTTTCTAGAAAGATTTATTCTTCCCTGATTGTCTATATCAGTTACTTTTACCAATATTCTATCTCCTACAGAAACTACATCTTCCACTTTGTTTACCCTGGTAAAATCCAATTTTGAAATATGAACCAGTCCCTCTTTGCCTGGAAGAACTTCAACAAAAGCACCAAAATTAGTTGTTTTAGTGACCTTGCCAAGATATATCTCTCCCACCACTACGTCCTTAGTAAGATCATCAATCATTTTCAATGCTTTTTTTGCACTTTCAACATCGGCTGAGGTAACGAATATCTTTCCATCTTCCTTTATATCTATCTTAACTCCCGTTTCAGCTATTATTTTATTTATTACCTTTCCTCCAGAACCTATTACATCTCTGATTTTTTCAGGATCTATGGACATGGTAAATGCCTTCGGGGCATATTTTGAAAGTTCTGCCCTGGGTCCGGGAATACATTCATGAATTTTATTAAGTATAAATAATCTTGCTGTTCTTGCCCTGTAGAGAGTCTGTTTTATACAATTGCCAGACAAGCCGTGAATCTTTGTATCGAACTGAATAGCCGTAATGCCCTTTTCCGTTCCGGCGACCTTAAAGTCCATGTCCCCAAAGAAATCTTCCAGTCCCTGTATATCGGTCAATATTTCTTCCTGGGACATATCTTCGCTTGTCACAAGACCCATGGCTATTCCTGCAGCGGGTCTCTTTATCGGAACACCTGCGTCCAAAAGAGCCAAGGTACTCCCACATATGCTGGCCTGAGAAGTGGAACCGTTGGAACTCAATACTTCAGATACAAGTCTTATGGTATAGGGAAACTCATCTTCACTTGGTATAAGAGGCTTCAACGCTTTTTCAGCCAGGGCCCCGTGGCCAATTTCCCTTCTTCCCGGTCCCCTCAGAGGCCTTGTTTCTCCCGTACTGTAAGATGGAAAATTATATTGGTGTATATACCTTTTAGACTCTTCCGGTCCCACACCGTCCAATACTTGAACATCCTCCAGCGAACCCAGAGTGGCAACAGTCATAACCTGGGTAAGTCCTCTTGTAAAAAGTCCGGTCCCATGAGTTCTGGGAAGAATTCCAACTTCACAGCTTATAGGCCTTATCTCGTCAAATGCTCTTCCATCCACTCTCTTATGCTCCTTTAAAAGCATATCTCTAACTATTTCCCTCTTTATCCTATGGACTATATCTGAAATGTCAGCTTCACTGTCAGGGTCATCTTCTAGGAATTCCTCCTCCAGCTTGTCATCCACAGCTTTCAGTGCGTCATTTCTGCTGTCTCTGTTCTCTATATGCATGGCATCTTTTATCATTTCAAAGGCAAATTCTCTTACCCTGCCCTCCAGTTCCTCATCTGCTTTGTATAATTCAGGCTCTACTTTTTCCTTGCCATACTTCTTTACTATTTCCTCCTGAAATGCCACCAGCTTCTTACATTCTTTAAATCCACACACTATACCGTTGTACATTATGTCCTCCGGTATCTCATCTCCCCCAGCTTCCACCATCATAACTCTATCTTTAGTAGCACAAACTGTGAGATTTAAGCTGCTTTTTTCCCTTTGTTTAAGATCAGGGTTTATTATAAACTTGTCATCTACCAATCCTACAGAAACTGCTCCTACAGGAGTAGTAAAAGGAATATTTTCAGACATGCAAAGAGCCAGTGAGGCTCCATTTATAGCCAGTATGTCAGGTACATTATCCTGATCGACAGACAGTATAGTACACACTACCTGGACATCATTTCTATATCCCTTCGGGAAAAGCGGTCTGAGCGGCCTATCTATCGCCCTGGCATGAAGTATTGCTTTTTCCGTGGGTTTTCCCTCCCTTTTTATAAAACCTCCAGGGATCTTGCCAACAGAATACATCCTCTCTTCATATTCTATACTTAAAGGGAAAAAATCCACTCCTTCCCTCGGTTTATCCGAAGAATTCGCATTTATTAAAACCACTGTATCTCCATAACTTATGAGTAAGGCACAGTCAGAAAGCCTACCCACTTTGCCATAATCAATTTTTATAGTTCTTCCTGCTACAGTAGTTTGAGCTATTTCACTCATTAAAAATATACCTCCTTCCAATGAATTACAATTTTATTAAAATAATAGAGCGGTAAAAGCCCGCTCCCCAAGATTATTTCCTTAAATTCAATTCCTTAATAATAGCACGGTATCTTTCAATATCCTGCTTAGTCAAATAATTAAGAAGACCTCTCCTCTTACCAACCATCATCAAAAGACCCCTTCTGGAATGATGATCTTTTTTATGAACTTTCAAATGCTCATTTAAATGATTTATTCTTTCCGTAAGCAGAGCTATCTGTACTTCGGGAGATCCAGTATCCCCTTCGTGCCTTCCATATTTTTTTATTATTTTTTCTTTAACTGCCTTTTCCACTTTTTGTTACACCTCCAATTGTTAATCCCCTTTATTCCAAGAACAACGTTGGCAAGTCGAAATTCTTAGCATAAGGATCACGTCTGTAATTATAGCAAATAAACTCAATATTGTAAATTAATTTTTAAAATTAATTCTCATTTTTTTTATTTACGTACATTTTATCCATCTCCAGCTGCTGGGCCAATTCAGCCAAACTATTGAATTTTACCTCGTCTCTTATTCTTTCAATAAAATATATTTTTATATTTTTACCATATATATCTCCCTCAAAACCCAGCATATTGGTTTCAATGCTGAGTTTATTGTCATAAGTAGTAGGGTTATATCCTACATTGGTTATACCCTTGAATATTTTTCCATCAAATTCAACCATAGTATAGTATACTCCGCCTTTTGGTATTACGAATTTCTTATCATAATCCAGGTTCACCGTAGGAAATCCCAATTTTCTTCCAAGTTCCTTCCCATGCATTACCCTGCCCTGTATCATAAAGGGTCTTGTTAAAAGTTTACTTACCTTTCCCATATCTCCTTCGTCAGCTATAATGGTTCTTATAATTGAACTGCTAACCACATGTCCCTTATATTTTACAGAATCAATGACATTTAAATGGAACTCATATTTTTTGCTCAACTTCCTCAATAAATCCACGTCTCCCAAATTCTTATATCCAAATCTGTAGTTGAAACCAACTACAAAACCCTTTGCCCTGTAATTATTCAAAAGGTTGACTACAAAATCCTCAGGACCTATTTTCATGAATTCCCTATTGAAGTTTACCATGTTTATTATATCCAGTCCTGCATCTCTCAATACATCTATTTTAGATTGATTATCCATTAAAATCTTAGGCGCCAAATCAGGATTTATAGTCATGAGAGGATGATTTTTAAATGTAAACACCATGCTCTCTGCCCCACTGCTCCTAGCAAGCTCTATTGTTTTATTTATAAGGCGCATATGACCCAGATGGAGTCCATCAAAACTTCCCAACGCTATATATGTATTTTCCCTAAAATGTTCTTTAAAATTATCTTCCATAACTTTCATAATCGATTACTCCTAATAAATAGCTTAACCATTTTAAACTCAACGGTCCTATAAATGCCCAGACCTACAAATTCATTTTTATATATATATACTCTGTACAATCTATTTTTCGATATCTTATCTAAAAACATTCTGTCCGCTATTGGAATACCATTTAAGACATTTTTTATATACACATCCTCCAGGTTGACTGCGGGATACTGTGTAAGCGCAGTATCTACAGGAGCAATATATTGCAGTATATTTTCCCTATTTAAGTCTTTCAAATCAATTGAATCCGAAATATGAAAATTTCCAGTAGATGTCCTCTTTAAGCTCCACATGACAGCACCGCAATTTAACCTATCTCCAATATCATTGCAAAGACTTCTTATGTAAGTCCCCTTAGAACATCTTACTTCAAATATCACATAAGGTAAATCCATATTCAAAATTTTTATAGAATATATATTTATCTTTCTCTTTTTCCTCTCCACTTCTATTCCCTGTCTTGCCAAATCGTAGAGTCTTTTCCCGTTCACTTTTATGGCAGAATACATGGGAGGAATCTGTTCTATTTCTCCCTCAAAGCTCAAAATGACATCTTCTACGTCTTTTTCACTCAAATCAAAATCTAAAATTTCCAGTACAGTGCCTTCTCTATCGTAAGTATCCGTCCTTATTCCAAGTTTCATGCAAGTTAAATACACCTTTTCATCTTTCATTATATAGTCCACAAATTTAGTGGCCCCACCTAAACACAATGGCAGTACTCCTGAAGCAATTGGATCAAGAGTGCCTGCATGGCCTACTTTCCTGATTTTCGACAAATGCCTGACTTTCCTAACTACATCAAAGGATGTAATACCTTCAGGCTTATTTATATTAAAAACACCATCCATCATGCAAACTCTTTTTCAACTTCCTTCAATATCATATCTCCTGCTTCATCCATGGACTTTCCCTCAATTTTAAGGCCGCTTGCCCTTAAATGACCTCCACCGTTAAATATTTCCGCTATCTTTCTCACGTCCACTTTCGATTTTGATCTAAGGCTTGCCTTTATTCCATCCTCTACCTGTTTCAGCAGGATTCCCACTTCCACCGTATCTATCTTCATGCCGATATTTACAATATCAGAAGTATCAATTTCAGAACCCATACCAACTTCTGAAAGCATATCCTGGGTAATCCTCATAATGCAGATCTTATCTCCTATAAGTTCCATACCGTCAATTGCTCTACCATAAAGCTTTATTCTCTGGAACTTTTTATTTTCAAAAATAATCCTGTGAATTTCACTGAAATCTATACCTGTATTTATCAAATCACCTGCTATGGCATGAGTTACCGCAGTAGTAGAGCTGTATTTAAAAGAACCACTGTCCGTAATTATAGATGTATAAAGACATTCCGCTATATTTTTATCTATCTCCACATCCATCAGTTTAAGAACCTGATATACTATTTCCGCTACAGCAGCTGCATTCGTATCCACATAATTAAAATTTCCATAGAGCTCGTTTGTTGCATGGTGATCTATATTTATTATTTTACACGATTTGTTTTCAAAATCCAATTCTGCATTTATTCTTTTTACATCCCCACAATCAAGCACTATTACACATTGGACATCCGGTCCCGCTTTGAAATTTTGTCCATTTATTTCCTCGCTGCATGGCAGGAATTCAAAATCCTCCAATACCTTTTCCCTTGAAAGGATTTCAACTTTCTTACCCATTTTCCTTAATCCTTGAAATAATGCCAATGAACTTCCCAGAGCATCCCCATCGGGGGAGGAATGAAAAGTAATTGCAATATTGTCAGAATTCTTTATCTTATTGACTATATCATTCATTATCATGCTTTTCATTCTCCTTTATCTTGTGAAGAATGCTGTCTATGTGCATTCCATATTCTATGGTATCGTCAAGTTTCATAATTATCTCCGGAGTATTCCTCAACTTTATCCTATGCCCGACTTCTCTCCTTATAAATCCCTCTGAATTTTTGAGAGCTTCAAAAGTCTCTTCTTTTGATTTGTTTTTTCCATATATACTCACATAGACT
The DNA here is from genome assembly GCF_041224415.1 of Clostridium lapidicellarium. Classification (NCBI taxonomy): domain Bacteria; kingdom Bacillati; phylum Bacillota; class Clostridia; order Eubacteriales; family Clostridiaceae; genus Clostridium; species Clostridium lapidicellarium. Next base: position 90,146 of record NZ_JBGFFE010000001.1, read on the forward strand.
TTAGCGTATTTTTGATCTCTTGTAACATCGACTCTTGTGACGCTCACCATGGCAGTTACCCTCGGATCTTTCACATCATTTCGGATTATGTCACTTATCTCCCTTTTCATCTCTTCATTAATTCTCCCAATTCTATAGTTAGCCACAAAATATCACCTCTTAAATCTATAACTGTTTTTTCCTGACTTCTTTCATAGTATAATCTTCTACTATATCTCCCTCTTTTATGTCATTGAATTTGTCAATGGAAAGTCCACACTCATATCCTTCTGCAACTTCCTTTACATCGTCCTTAAATCTCTTTAGGGAAGCAAGCTCCGATTCAAATACAACTACTCCATCTCTTATCACCCTTGCTTTAGCATTTCTCACCATTTTACCCTGAATCACGTAACAGCCGGCAATGGTTCCTATACTGGATATTTTATAGGTTTGCCTTATCTCCGCTTTGCCAAGTACCACTTCTTTATAATCGGGCTCCAGCATTCCAAGCATAGCAGCCTTTACATCCTCTATGGCATTGTATATGACCCTATAGGTCTTTATATCGACAAATTCTTTTTCAGCAGCATTCTGGGCATTTATATCGGGCCTTACATTGAATCCTATTATTATCGCATTTGAAGCCAGAGCCAAAGTCACATCCGTTTCAGTTATGGCCCCAACAGCGCCATGTATAACCCTTACTTTCACCTCTTCATTGGAAAGATTTTGAAGAGATTGTTTCAGTGCCTCTACTGAACCCTGCACATCTGCCTTTACTATTATATTCAACTCTTTTACTTTTCCCTCTTTTATCTGATTATATAAGTTCTCCAATGAAACTTTATGGGCAGATTGGAGATGTTCTTCTCTTACTTTTTGTTTCCTTTTATTGGCTATTTCCCTTGCGGTCTTTTCATTCTTAACCTGGTGAAATCTATCTCCTGCTTCAGGCACTTCAGAAAGTCCAAGTATTTCCACCGGGATTGAAGGTCCTGCTGATTTAATTTTCTTTCCCTTATCGTCAAACATAGCTCTGACTCTTCCATAGGTATCTCCCACTATTATGGAATCTCCCACATGAAGTGTCCCATTTTGAACCAGTAGGGTGGCTACGGCACCTCTTCCCTTATCCAATCTTGCTTCTATAACAGTTCCCCTGGCATTCCTATGCGGATTTGCCTTCAATTCCTGCATTTCAGCTGTTAAAAGCACCATTTCAAGCAGTGTGTTGATTCCTTCCTTGGTACGTGCAGATACCGGTATACATATGACTTTTCCTCCCCAGTCTTCAGGTACCAAATCATAATCTATGAGTTCCTGCTTTACCTTATCTACATTAGCTCCCGGCCTATCTATCTTATTTATAGCTACAACTATAGGTACATCTGCAGCCTTACAGTGACTTATAGCCTCTGCAGTCTGGGGCATTATTCCATCATCTGCCGCTACTACTAAAATAACTATATCGGTAATCTGAGCTCCTCTGGCCCTCATCGCAGTAAAAGCTTCATGTCCCGGCGTGTCGAGAAAAGTTATTTTTTGACCATTTATAGTAACAGTGTAGGCACCTATATGCTGGGTTATCCCTCCTGCTTCAGTAGCAATTACATTCGACTTTCTTATAGCATCCAAAAGAGAAGTCTTGCCGTGGTCTACATGACCCATAACAGTTATAATAGGAGGCCTTTTTTCCAAATTGATATCGTCATCTTCCTCTTCTTCCTGCTGTTCTACAGCTTCCCTATCTATATTCTTTTCCTTCTTCAGCACGGTTATATCAAATTTTTCACCTAATTTCTGGGCTGTATTAAAATCTATCTCGTCATTTATAGCTGCCATTACTCCCATAAATATAAGCTGCTTGATAACTTCCGTAGATGGCTTACCTATCTTATCTGAAAATTCCTTTACGGTTATGGTATCCTCTATTTTAACGGTCTTCTCCGAATCTTTGTCCTTCAAATTTTTTTCTCTCTTTCTATTACCTTTCTTATTGGATTCTCCGGTACTCTCATCTTTGCTTCTGTACTTATGAGATTTTTTATCATTTTCTCCCCCTTTTTCCTCACTTTCCTCCATAAATTCCTTAATTAAATCCGCATCTTCCTCTTCTATGGCACTCATGTGATTTTTTACTTTTACTCCAAATTCCTCCTGCAGTAATTCAATTAATTTCTTACTGGGTATATTCAATTCTTTAGCCAATTCATAAATTCTTATTTTTGACAAATCCTTCACCTCCGAAACTAAAGTTTCTCATTTTCTCCATAATCTCAGTAAAACTTTCTCTACTTATTATATCTCTCAATAATTTCTTCTGCACATTTTACTCTTTTTCTATCTGTTCCCTAAGCCTGTTATACAAGTCCTCATCTATCTGTACTTCAAGATTTTTCTGAAGTCTGTTGCTCTTGAAAGCTTTTTCAAGGCATTGGATATTTCTACATATATAGGCTCCTCTGCCATTTTTCTTTCCCGTAGGATCCACAAAGACCTCGCCTTCCTTGTTTCTAACTATTCTTATCAACTCTTTTTTAGGTTTTACTTCCATGCAACCTGTACACATTCTCTTGGGTATTTTCTTTTTTTTCATATGACATACACCTCTATTTCTCATCTTCCTTATTCTTTGATTCTATCTGGGATTTACTCTTTATATCTATTTTCCACCCAGTAAGTTTGGCTGCCAATCTCACATTCTGACCTTCCTTGCCTATGGCCAAAGACAGCTGATTGTCGTCTACAACCACCTGTGCGAACTTCATGTTTTCATCCAAATTCACATCCAGAACCTTAGCCGGACTAAGTGCATTAGCTATATACTCCTCTGGAAGCTTACTCCATTTTATTATATCTATTTTTTCATTTTTTAGTTCATTCACTATATTTTGGACCCTTATTCCCTTTGGTCCCACACAAGCTCCCATCGGATCCACATTTTCGTCATTTGAGTGTACGGCAATCTTCGTCCTGGATCCCGCCTCTCTTGCGATGGATTTTATATCCACGGTTCCATCAAATATCTCAGGTACCTCAAGTTCAAACAATCTTTTTATAAGCCCCGGATGTGTCCTTGATATAACGATCTGGGCTCCTTTTGTAGTGTTTTTAACCTCTACAATATACAGCTTAATTTTGTCGTTAAAATTATACTTCTCACCAGGTATTTGTTCATTGGGGCCAAGAACCGCTTCTGTTTTTCCCAAATCAATGAGTACATTGTTTTTATCTTTTCTTATAACAGTTCCCGTTACCATATCCTGTTCCTTCTCCGAGAACTCATTATATATGATTCTTCTCTCTTCCTCTTTTATTCTCTGGATAACGACCTGTTTTGCCGCCTGTGCAGCCACCCTTCCAAATTTTTTCGGAGTAACTTCTATGTTAACCGTATCACCTATATTATAATGTGGATCTATTTTTTTTGCATCCTCCAAACTTATTTCACCGACTTCATCGTTTACTTCTTCAACTACGTTTTTTTGCGAGTATACATGAATCTCTCCATTTTCCCTATCCATAGTAACCTTAACATTTTGGCTGTTTACTCCATGTCCCATGTAATTTTTTTTATAAGCAGCGACAAGTGCATCTTCTATGGTAGCAAACATCAAATCTGCGCTTATCCCTTTTTCCTTAACTATTTCTCTTAAGGCTTCTATAAATTCTTTATTCATTTTAAAATATACCTCCCCTTAGAAATCACCTTTCAGATTTACAGTTGAGATCTTCTCCCTGGGAATACTAGTATTCCCATCTATACAATCAATTTTTAGCTGGTTTTTATCAAATCCTAGAAGTTTTCCCTCATATTTTTTCTTGCCCATTAAAATCCCCCGTATGTTTACTACCACATCACGTCCAATATATCTTTTTAAGTGCTCGTCAGTATAAAGTTTCCTTTCAACACCCGGTGATGAAACCTCCAAATAGTAGGAAACCTTTATGGGATCTTCTCTGTCCAGTATATCACTGACCGTCCTGCTCACCTTCTCACAATCCTGTAATGATATGTTTCCCTGTTCCTTATCTATATATATTCTCAAATAATTATTTTTTCCCTCTTTTTTAAATTCCAGATAATATAGTTCATAACCCAGATTATTGATTGCGGGCCCTACAAATTTTGTAATTTTCCCTACTAAGGCATTTCTGCTCACTTAAAATCCTCCTTTTATTTACACATCTCTATGAAAGATATCTATTTAAAAATATTATTAACTGTTATAATTTAAAAACGCAACTTTCGCTGCGTTTTTTACAAATAGAAAGAGCGGGTTTAAACCCACTCTTAACTGTCATGATAACTTCTGTAGATTTACCATTTTCATTTTAACATACTGTACTTTTTATTTCAAGAAAATTTGCTTATATGCTTATAAATTATAAGTCAAACGGCTCAATTTACACAAACAAGCACAATTGATTTGTTTCAGGCAGTCCCTTTAATGTTCCATATTTATCCAGAGTTTCTATTACGGTTTTGGAAACTTTAGCTCTAATTCTCAAATCCTCCTTTGAAATAAATTCACCTTTTTTCCTGGCCGCCACTATATTTTGAGCAGCATTTTCCCCTACTCCGGGAAGGGAATTTATCGGAATTCTTATACCTTCATCCTCCATTAAAAATCTCGTTGCACTTGATTTATACAAATCCACCTTTAAAAATTTTATTCCTCTTTTATACATCTCATAACATAATTCCAATATGGTAATCAGACCTTTGTCTTTTTGAGTAGCATTATTCCCCAGGGCATACAATTCATCTACCTTTTTCTTTATGGCATCTTCTCCTTGAACAACTATATCCGCATCAAATTCATCAGCACGCACAGTGAAATATGTAGCATAATATGCCTTAGGATAATATACTTTGAAATATGCTATTCTAACCGCCATCATAACATAGGCTACGGCATGACCTTTGGGAAACATGTATTTTATCTTCTTACAGGAATCAATATACCAATTTGGAACACCATGAGCTTTCATTTCCTTCTCATATTCCTCTTTAAGGCCCTTTCCTTTCCTGACTTTTTCCATTATGGTGAAAGATGTTTTGGCAGGAAGACCCTTATGAATCAAATACATCATTATGTCATCTCTGCAGGCTATGCATCCTTTAAGATCTGTATAACCTTCTTTTATATAGTACTGGGCATTGTTTATCCACACATCAGTGCCGTGAGACAACCCGGATATCCTTACCAGGTCCGAAAAAGTTTTAGGATGAGTATCCACCAGCATCTGCCTTACAAATTTGGTTCCAAACTCAGGCAGTCCGTATGTCCCTACAGGGCATCCCAATTCCTCCTTTGTAACTCCGAGTGCATCCGGAGATGTAAACAAGCTCATGACTTTCGGGTCCCCGAGGGGAATACTCTTCGGGTTAACACCTGTTAAATCCTGAAGCATTCTTAACACCGTAGGATCATCATGTCCCAATATATCCAATTTCAGAAGTCTCCCGCTTATTGAATGATAATCAAAATGAGTCGTTATCACATCTGTATCATTGTCATCTGCCGGATGCTGGATAGGTGTGAAATTATATATTTCATTGTCGCTTGGGACTACCATAACTCCTCCAGGATGCTGGCCTGTAGTTCTCTTTATTCCCGTGCATCCCCGCGTGAGCCTTTCTATTTCAGCCTGCGGAACCACTATATCCTTTTCTGATAAATATTTTTTTACATATCCATAAGCAGTTTTTTCAGCTATAGTACCTATGGTACCTGCCCTAAACACGTGGCCCTTTCCAAACAGCACTTCCGTATACTTATGAACTACAGGTTGATATTTTCCTGAAAAATTCAGATCTATATCCGGCTCTTTATCTCCTGAAAATCCCAAAAATGTCTCAAAAGGTATGTCATAACCGTCTTTTCTGAGCTTTTCACCACATTTGGGGCAATTTTTATCCGGCAGATCAGCACCTGCACCTACAGAACCATCCATAAAAAACTCACTATATTTACACTTTGGACAGACATAGTGGGGCGGCAGTCCGTTTACTTCCGTTATATTCGACATAGTTGCAACCAAAGAAGAACCCACCGAGCCCCTTGATCCAACCAAATAGCCATCTTTATAGGATTTTGCCACCAACTTTTCCGCAATCAAATAGAGAACTGCATACCCATTATCTATTATGGAACTCAATTCTCTTTTAAGCCTTTTTTCCACAATTTCAGGAAGTTTTTCTCCATAAACAGAATGTACTTTCTTAAGTGTCATGTCCCTTATCTGCTGTTCCGCTCCCTCAATTTTAGGAGGAAATGTCTCGTCCGGTATGGGCTTTACTTCTCCTATCATATCTGCAATTTTGTTGGTATTTTCAACAACCACTTCTTCCGCCTTTTCCCTGCCCAAATATTCAAATTCAGAAAGCATCTCATCTGTTGTTCTAAAATAAAGAGGAGGCTGATTGTCAGCATCAGAATATCCCTGACCTGACATTATTATGCGCCTGAACACTTCATCCTTGGGATCCATGAAATGCACATCACAGGTAGCCACTACAGGTTTGTTATTCTTTTTTCCCAATTCACATATCTTTCTGTTTATATTTTTCAATTCCTCTTCATCTTTAACAAGCCCTTCTCTTATGAGAAACTGGTTATTTCCTATAGGTTGTATTTCCAAATAATCATAAAAGTCCAGGATATCTTTCAATTCTTCATCGCTTTTGCCGCTGAGTATTTCCCTGTACACCTGTCCTGCCTCACAGGCACTTCCTATTATGAGCCCATCTCTATACTTCATTATCAGACTTTTGGGCATTCTGGGCTTTTTGTAAAAATAATTCAAATGAGATTCCGATACAAGTTTATATAAATTTTTAAGTCCCTTTTGATTTTTAACCAATATTATAAGATGATACATATTTTGTTTTTTTACATCTATGTTGCTCAAAAATTCTCTGTTCAAGTCTCCTAAATTGAATATTCCCCTTTCTCTTAAAAGTTTAAAACATTTTAAAAGTATGTCACAGGTGGCCCCTGCATCATCAACTGCTCTATGGTGGTTCTCAAGGGATACCCCCAGATGCTTCGCCACTATATTCAGCTTGAATTTTTTAAGTTCCGGAAACAAAAATTTACAGAGAGGGATGGTATCCATGACAGGATTCCCAAATTTTAAATTCAGATCGCCGCAGTTCTTTTTTATAAATCCCACATCAAAACTGGCATTATGGGCTACCACCACAGAATCTCCTATAAATTCCATGAATTTAGGCAGTATTTTACTTATACCAGGGGATTTATACACCATTTCATCAGTAATTCCCGTGAGTTCTACGATACGCTGGGGTATAGCTTTTCCGGGATTTACAAATTCGCTGAATCTGTCTACCACTTTTCCCTTTTTTACCTTCACAGCCCCTATTTCTATTATGCTGTCATTTATGCTGGAAAATCCTGTGGTTTCAATATCAAAAACCACATAAGCATCCTCCAGAGTTCTTTCATCTCCATTTATAGCAATAGGTATCCCATCATCCACCAGATAGGATTCTATACCATATATAACTTTGATGTTGTTTTTTTGGGCAGCTTCCATAGCCTCCGGATAAGCCTGAACAACTCCATGATCCGTTATGGCAATAGCCCTATGGTTCCATCTGGCTGCCCTCTCAACAAGACTAGATGCAGAATTAACTGCATCCATGGCACTCATCTGGGTATGTACATGAAGCTCAACTCTCTTTTTAGGTGCATTATCCAGTTTTTCAACTTTCTTGACTTTGACTATGTCCCTGGCAATTACAGTCAGCTCTCTGGCATAAATGTCGTTTATAACTTCCCCTCTGACCATGCAAAACAGACCTTCTTTTACCTCATCTATTATTCTGTCCGTATCTTTAGGCTTTGGAAAAAGTTTTACAATAATAGAACTGGTATAGTCCGTTATATAGAAAGCAATTATTTTCCTTCCAGTTTTGGTTTCTATAATCTCCCTTTTGAATATCTCGCCCTTTATAATAATTGATCTGGAAATTTCTGTTATACTGCGTATGTCGGTAATATCACCTCTTATGCTCCTACCAAATATAACATTACCGCCGCTGGACACAGTTTCTCTATGTGAGTTTCCACCGTATTTCTTATTTTGTCTGTACCTCTGTATATTATCGGAATTTTCATTTTTCACATTTTTACAATTTAAAATATCCGCTATATACTTTTTTTCTTTTTTTTCACTTTCCTCCAAATAATTCTCTACGTTTAATTTCTCATCATAATTTAATGTTATGGAACAATTCACACCAAATATATCGCTTATACCTTTCCCCATAAGCTTTTCTATACCTTTATTTTTCAAAAATCCACATATGAACTCATTTCCGCTAAAAATTTCAATTGCATCATTTTCTACTTTTCTAGGGGACTTTAGTAAAAATTCCTTACAAACAGGTATATAAGAACTTATGACATCCACCAATTGAATCCAATAATTCTCACTTATCTCTTTCAAGGATACATTTGATATATCCCTATAACATATGAGATCAACATTAAAAGAACTTCCGAGTTTTTTATTTATTATATTTTTTATCCTATTTTGTATTTCCTGATTTAAGTTTTCTCTGGATTTTACTACTACCTTCAACTTATTGCTTTTTTTCAAGTACTGTATTTTCAAAAGTTCTATATTCTCTTCCAAACTATTACCATTACAGTTAAAGTCCCTCTGTAAAGTTTTGACAACATCAAGGCTCATTCCCAAAATACCCCCTTTATACAATTAGCAATGTACAATTGACAATGTACAGTTAGCAATGTACAGTTGACAAGGCAGATAATCAAATTTTATCTATTTCCTCCATAAGTGCCTCTACCAAATCCTCTTCTCTAACTTTCCTGATTATCTTTCCCTTTTTGAATATAAGCCCCTCTCCTTTGCCTCCTGCTATACCTATGTCAGCTTCTCTGGCTTCTCCAGGACCGTTTACTGCACATCCCATAACAGCTATTTTTATATTCTTATGGACATTTGAAAGCCTAGTCTCCACCTCTTTGGCTATACCAATCAAATCAATTTCCGTTCTGCCGCAGGTTGGGCAAGATATAAATTCAATTCCCTCTTTCAGAAGGCCACAGGATTTTAATATTTCTTTTCCAGCCTTTACTTCTTCTATCGGATCTCCGGTAAGAGATACTCTTATGGTGTCTCCTATGCCTTCCATTAAGAGAGTTCCTATTCCAACAGCTGATTTTATAGTTCCTCTCCAAACAGTGCCTGCTTCAGTTACCCCCAAATGCAGGGGATAATCTACAATTCCGGATATTTCCCTATAGCTTTCCACCATCTGAGTAACATCAGAGGATTTTATGGATATGACTATATTGTAAAATCCTACATTTTCCAATATCCGTACATGTTCCAATGCACTTTCCACCAGAGCTTTGGCACATACACCTCCGTATTTATTCAGAATATCCTTTTTTAAGGAACCGGAATTCACTCCTATTCTAATGGGAATTTTCATTTTTTCAGCTTCCGCAGCCACTTCTCTCACCTTATATGCATCACCAATGTTTCCGGGATTTATTCTAAGAGCTGAAACACCATTGTCCATGGAACCAAGAGCTAATTTGTAGTCGAAATGTATATCTGCCACAAGTGGTACATCCACCTTTTTAATGATTTTTTTAAGTGCACTGCAGGCTTCTTTATCCGGAACAGCACATCTCACTATATCACAGCCATTTCTCTTCAGTTCATCTATCTGGGCCACTGTAGTTTCCACATCTCTCGTGTCCGTATTAGTCATAGACTGCACTGCTACAGGAAAATTTCCTCCTATAAATATATCTCCTATTTTCACCTTTCTAGTTTTTAGCCTATTCACTTGTTTCACCCCCGGATGATAATTTGATTTTCTAAAATTGTACAGGATAAAGTATATCTTTTATGGTTACAACTACCATAAGAGCCATAAGTATGGCAAAGCCCACATAATTTATCATTCCAACTTTATTATCGTCTACTCTTCTTCCGGTTATTATTTCAAACAAAAACAAAATTATATATCCTCCGTCCAATGCCGGAAAAGGTATTACATTAAATATGGCAAGTTGTATACTTATATAGGCAGAAAAAGCAAGCAAACTCATTATACCGGCTTTGGCCGCTGCACCAGAAATCTTTATTATGGTTACAGGACCTCCCACATCATTCATAGAAGCTTTGCCCCTAAACAAAATCTTGAAAAAAGTAAATGTCTGCTTTATCAGTGACTTGGTTTCTATGAATCCATAGGATATGGACTGACCGATATTAGGACTGGTTACCATGGTACCTTCTATTCCAACCATATATCTGTTTTCCTTTTTGTCTTTTATAGGGGTTAATCTAGCACGGCTCAAGGTTCCTTGCCTTTCATAAGTTATATTAATGGGATTTCCCTCTGCAGTATATACTTCAGTTACAAAATCCTGCCAAGTTGAAATTTTAGAATTATTTACCCTGACTATCCTATCTCCTGCTTTAATGCCTGCCACAGCTGCCGGTTCATTTGAAATTGTACTTTTTACCACCGGTGATACATATCCCCTGGCAGAAGCTATGATTGAAAACAAAATAATTCCCAGTATAAAGTTCATTATAGGTCCCGCTATTACAACGCTGAGTTTTCTTCCGGGACTCTTGTTGTTGAACGCTCTTGGATCTTCACTTTTGCCCTCATCCCCAAGCATCCTTACATAACCACCAATAGGAAGCAGCTTTATTAAATATTCAGTTTCCCCTCCTTTTATTCCAAAAAGTTTGGGACCCATACCTACAGAAAACTCTTCTACCTTTACCCCATTTAGTTTTGCCATTATAAAATGTCCGAATTCATGAACTATAATCAATAGTCCAAAGGCAATTATAGCTGCTATTATATACAAAATTATTCCTCCCAATCACATTTCTTATTTACCGAATTTAGTTTTTACATATTCTTTGACTTTTATTTCTATATAAAGTAAATCCTTTAATTCAAAATCATCTTTAGAAGAAAATTTATTCATACATTCCTCCACTATACAACTTATATCCAAAAATTTAATTTTGTTTAAAAGGAAAAGCTTCACAGCTTCTTCATCTGCACAATTTAAGATAGCAGGCATGGTTCCTCCGATCTTTCCTGCCTCATAGGCCAACTTCAATGACCTGAAGGTATCTATATCGGGTTTCTCGAAAGTCAACTTTTTCAAATTATAAAAGTCCAATTTGTCCACTGCGGCATTTCCCCTTTTAGGATAATTCAGGGCATATTGAATCGGGAGCCTCATATCCGTGCTTGCAAGTTGTGCTATGACACTTCCATCTCTGTACTCCACCATGGAATGGACTATACTTTCAGGGTGAATTACCACTTTTATTTTCTCATAAGGGAAATCAAAAAGCCAGTGTGCTTCTATAACTTCTAGACCCTTGTTCATAAGAGTAGCAGAGTCTACAGTTGTTTTTTTCCCCATGCACCAGTTTGGATGCCTAAGTGCCTGTTGTACAGTGACATTTAAAAGTTCTTCTCTCCCTCTTCCTCTAAAAGGTCCGCCGGAAGCAGTTATGATAAGTTTTCCTACATCACTGTGCTTATTTCCCTGAAGGCACTGAAAAATAGCACTGTGTTCTGAATCCACAGGTATCAGATTCACATTGTTCTTTTTTGCAAGTTCTGTAACAAGCTTTCCCCCTACCACAAGAGTTTCCTTGTTGGCCAATGCTATATCCTTTCCCGACTCAATGCCCTTTATAGTTGGAATAAGTCCCGACATCCCAACTATAGAGGTAACCACCATGTCAACTTGAGGCAAACTTGCTATAGTGTTCAATCCTTCCTTGCCAAATAATATTTTTAAACTGACATTTTCGTTTTTAAAGTATTCTCTAAATTTTAAATAAGCTTCCCTTTCAGTCAGTACTGCATAGGAAGGCCTAAATTCCTTTACTATTTTCAGAAGTCTTTCAAAATTACTATTTGCAGATACTCCAATAAGCTGAAAGTTTTCTCTATCTTTTCTCAATACATCCAGGGTTTGAGTTCCTATAGAGCCCGTAGCCCCAAGTATTGAAATTTTTTTCATAAATAACAACTCCTTATTTTAAATCATACCAAAAATTGAATTGGATTTTAACATGATCAACTATACCATATTTACCCTATAAAATAAATAATAGAGAAGCATATAAAATATACTTCTCTTACTAAATAGACACTATAAACATTAAATAATATAATATTACTACCCCTGAAAAAAGTATGCTGTCAAATCTATCCAGTATACCGCCGTGTCCAGGTATTAAATTGCTGTAATCTTTTACTTTTGCAGATCTTTTTATTGTAGAAGCAGCCAGATCACCGAATTGGCATAAAACTCCGGACAGCACCCCCATTATAGTATAATGATGCAGTGCAATGGGTACGCCTTTTCTTATGGCAAACAATCCAAACAGTGTACAGATAATTATACTTCCCAATATTCCCCCGATGGATCCCTCTACGGTTTTTTTGGGGCTCACTTTTGGGCAAAGTTTCCTCCTTCCCAAAAATCTACCTGTATAATAGGCTGCCGTATCACACACCCAGGCAGATATGAATATAATCCACACAAGATAATTTCCATAGGACATATTATTTACCAAAACCACAGAACTAAAAAATACGGCCACATATAAAAAGCCAAATAAAGTACACGCTATGTCTATGAAATCATAATCCGGATTCAAAACAGGAATGCACAATAACAGGAATATTGAAATCAGTACAATAAAAAATATAAATTTATAGTTTATTCCCCTATTCACTGCCATGATATAATATGCTATACACATCAAATATCCTATTATATTTACAGTATTTATACCTTTTTTTCTTACAACTTTGTAAAATTCATACATTCCCATAATTGAAAGAATCATAATACCATATTTCAAATAAATTCCGCCTAAAAACAAAATCAGAATAAAGGGTATGAGTGTAGCTGCCCCTAAATACCTGTTACTCACTTATCCACCTCCACAATATGTAATTTTCAATTTACAATTTACAATTAAGTACTATTTTATTCCTCCAAACCTTCTATCTCTGTTTTGATAATCATAAATAGCCCTATAGAGATGTTTTTTCCTAAAATCCGGCCATTTTATATTTGAATACCAAAATTCGGAATAAGCACACTGCCATAAGAGAAAATTGCTCAGGCGCTGTTCTCCGCTTGGTCTTATTATAAGATCGGGATCAGGCATATCTTTAGTATACATATAATTCGATATCATATTCTCATTTATATCCTTTTCACTTATTTTACCCAATTTTATATCTTTATACATAAGCTTAAAAGCTCTGGTTATCTCAGCCCTACCCCCATAGTTCAATGCCAGATTCAGTGTCAATCCAGTGTTATTTTTAGTATCTTTATGGGACGCAATAAGCTCTCTCTGACATATAGTCGGTAATTTAGATATATCTCCAATATAATTTATTATCACATTATTATCATTCAATTCTTTAAATTCTTTCTTCAGATATTCTGCGAGGAGGCTCATAAGTGCACTTACCTCATCCACAGGCCTTTTCCAATTTTCAGTTGAAAATACATAAAGTGTAAGATATTTCACCTTCAAGGTACTGCATTCTTTTACAATCTCTCTTACAGCCTCTACTCCTGCCTTGTGCCCCGCCACTCTGGGTAGATTTCTCTCCTTGGCCCATCTCCCATTTCCGTCCATTATAATAGCTATATGTTTGGGAATATTATTCAAATCAATAGATATATCTTCATTTTCACGTTCTCTCTGACTATTATTAAAAAATTTTAACATAGATATGTCTCCATTCATTAAAATCACTTGATAAAAAACCTGATATATGGCAGGCCTTTAAAATTTTATTATAATGACATAACTTCCCTTTCCTTTTTTTCAACTATATCATCTATATCTTTTATAAATCTGTCAGTTTTCTTTTGTATCTCAGCTTCAGCTTTTTTTATTTCATCTTCCGAAATATCATTTTCTTTCTTAAGTTCCTTAAATTTGTCATTGCCGTCTCTTCTCACTGACCTTATAGCCACTTTGGAATTTTCCCCTGATCTCTTTATTTTTTTAACCAGTTCCCTTCTGGTTTCTTCCGTCAACTCAGGTATAACAAGTCTTATAACCTCTCCATCATTGGATGGATTTATACCTAAATCGGATTTTAATATTGCCTTTTCGATAGCTTTTAATGCATTTTTATCCCATGGTTGTATCACAAGCATCCTGGCTTCCGGAACAGATATATTTCCCATCTGATTTATGGGAGTCATTTTCCCGTAATATTCTGCCTCTATCCTGTCCAATATAGCAGGGTTAGCTCTTCCAGCTTTCATTGAAGCTAGTTCTCTTTTCAAAGATTCTATAGTTTTCCCCATTTTTCTGTCTGCATCCTTCAAAGTATCTTTAATCATACAAAATACCTCCTCATTTTATTTTTTACAAACAATAGTGCCAATTTTTTCTCCAGCCACGATTTTTCTTATGTTTTCCGGATTATCCAGACCAAATACTAAAATAGGTATATTGTTGTCCATACAAAGGGATGTAGCTGTAGAATCCATTACCTGAAGTCCCTTTTCAAGCACTTCAATATAAGTCAATTTGTCAAATTTTTTTGCATCACTGTACTTATGTGGATCTTTGTCATACACACCATCCACTTTTTTAGCAAGAAGTATAACATCTGCTTCTATTTCCGCCGCCCTGAGTGATGCCGTAGTATCTGTCGAAAAATAAGGATTCCCAGTACCTGCTGCAAATATGACAACTCTGTTTTTTTCCAAGTGTCTCATTGCGCGTCTCCTTATAAACGGCTCAGCCACTTCTCTCATCTCTATAGCTGTCTGCACTCTGGTTGTCACTCCTAAATTTTCAAGTGAATCCTGAAGTGCCAGTGCATTTATACATGTAGCAAGCATTCCCATATAATCGGCTGTTGTCCTGTCCATTCCTATTCCACTTCTGCCTCTCCATATATTTCCACCGCCAACTACAATTCCCACTGACACTCCCATAGCCACGATTTCCTTTATTTCAATGGATATATTTTTCATTACATTAAAATCTATTCCATAACCCTTTTTCCCTGCAAGAGCTTCCCCTGAAAGTTTAAGCATTATTCTCCTGTATTTAGCTGAACTCATATATATTATACCTCCAAATTATCATAAGTGAAACTTAAAACTCAAAATTTACAAATTTTCACATTCTAAAAAAAGAGAACACCCAGTGTTCTCTTTTCAGCAACTATTTACCTTCCATCTGTTTACGAACTTCCTCGGCAAAATCTTCCTTCTTTTTCTCTATTCCTTCACCTTTTTCAAATCTGACAAAATCAGAAACTTTTATTGGTGCTCCAATTTCCCTGGATTTGCTCTTAACATACTTATCAATAGTAAAATCGGAATCTTTGACCCAAATCTGTTCAATCAAACAGTTCTCTTTATAATATTTTTTAATTTTTCCATTGATGATCCTATCCACAATTTTTTCAGGTTTTCCCTCATTCAATGCCTGAGCTCTATATATGTCTTTTTCCTTATTTAAAGTAGCATCATCCACAGAATCTCTATTCAAAAACAATGGATTTGTAGCAGCTGCCTGCATAGCCACATCTTTCGCAACTTCCTCTAAAATTTCGTTCTGTTTGTCACATTCCAGTTTTACCAGAACTCCTATTCTACCGCCGCCGTGGATGTAGCTTCCAATCAGTCCATCCGAAACAGAAAACTTTCTAAATCTTCTAACAGCCATATTCTCCCCTAATTTTGAGATTAAGGCTATTAATGTCTCTTTAACAGTTTTACTGTCATCCGCCCTATACTTCTCTTCAAGTAGTTCTTCCACAGTAGAAGAATTAGACTCAATTATCTGCTTTGATAAATTGTCTACAAAGTTTACAAAATCTGAATTCACTGCTACAAAATCAGTTTCACAATTTACTTCCACTATCGATGCAGTCTTTCCATCTTCTGAAACATAGGTTTTAACCAATCCTTCAGCCGCTATCCTGCCGGATTTTTTGGCTGCAGCAGATAACCCTTTTTCCCTCAATATTTCAACGGCTTTTTCAGCATCACCATTGGCTTCCTGCAAAGCTTTTTTGCAGTTCATCATTCCTGCTCCAGTTCTTTCTCTCAGTTCTTTCACCATTTGTGCAGTTATCATAAATATATTCCGCTATTTTCAAAAAAACTACAAACCATGGAATTACACATCAAGCCCACTAAGCTCACCTTATTCCAAATAGCGGTTTTTTCAACTCCTCTCATATCTGTATTTGATCCTAAAATCTATTCTTCTTCTGCTAACTGTTCTCCCTGTCTTCCTTCCATTACAGCATCCGCTACTTTAGAAGTAATCAATTTAACAGCCCTTATAGCATCATCATTACCTGGTACGACATAATCTATCTCATCAGGATCACAATTTGTATCAACTATAGCTATCACAGGGATTCCCAAGATCTTAGCCTCTGATATAGCATTTTTTTCTTTTCTCGGATCTACAACAAATAATGCTCCCAAATTTTTAGCATCCATATTCTTGATTCCGCCCAAATTTTTCTCTAGTTTTTCCTTGGTATTTTTTAGCTTTATAACTTCTTTTTTAGGAAGAACCTCAAATGTACCGTCCTCTTCCATTTTTTCCAGTTCCTCTAATCTTCCTATCCTGGTCTTTATAGTAACGAAATTAGTGAGCATACCGCCAAGCCACCTGTTGTTCACATAATACATATTGCATCTTTTTGCCTCTTCCTCAATAGCTTCCTGGGCCTGCTTCTTCGTGCCTATAAACAGTATATCCTTTCCTTCCGCCGTAATTTCCTTTATGAACTCATAAGCTTCCTCAATTTTCTTCACCGTTTTCTGCAAATCTATTATATAGATTCCATTTCTCTCCGTAAAAATATAGGGAGCCATTTTAGGATTCCATCTTCTTGTTTGATGTCCAAAATGGACACCTGCTTCCAGTAATTGTTTCATAGAAATAATCGACATTTATTTTCCCTCCTAGGTTTTTACCTCCATTATCCTCATATTCACAAACTACCTAAAGGCACCTTATTATGAATTAGATAATGTGTGTATTTTACTACCTTTTGTAGTATATCATAACAATTCCGTCTATTCAACAAAAAAACCAATTTAATTCCTGCTACTTTATTTTTTTCAATTCATCCAGTAATTTATCATTTAATATTTTGATATGAGTTCCCTTCATTCCAAGTGATCTGGATTCTATAATTCCAGCACTTTCAAACTTTCTCAGCGCATTTACAATTACAGATCTGGTTATTCCAACTTTATCTGCTATTTTAGAAGCTACCAGCAAACCTTCATTTCCGTCCAATTCACTAAATATATGTTCTACTGCTTCCAATTCTGAATAAGAAAGTGTTCCAATTGCCAGCTGAACTACAGCTTTTTTTCTAGCTTCCTCTTCCATCTCGTTATTTTTAGACCTTAATATCTCAAGTCCTATTATAGTAGCACTATATTCTGCCAGTACGAGATCCTCATCCACAAATTTTTGTCCAAAACTTGCTAACAGCAGCGTTCCCAGTCTTTCTCTATTTCCAACTATGGGAACTATAGTTGTAATTTTATTATCTAGGTTGCAGGGACTTCCATCTTCAAATACACAAACTCCATGATTGGATAGATTTGGAATAGTTTCACGGGCATTTAATAATTTATTATTATAATGTTCAGGGAATCTCATCTCACTAATTACCTTGTCTTTAACAGTATCACATTCAAAACCATCTGGAAAATCATATCCCAATATTTTTCCTTTTCTACTTATAATATAAACATTACAGCCTAAAACCTCGCTTAATAACTTACATATATCATCAAAGACTACCGGTTCTGTTCCTGATTTTTGTAATATCTTATTCAATTTCCTTGTTTTGTTCAATAGTGTTGTCATTTATAATCCTCCTTGTATCTACTAATTTTATTTGTTCTACGACAAATGCTGCGATTCCAATCCATCATATTTTAGATTATTTGAGACTCCACATGGCTAACGCCAGTAGGTTCTTATATACTAAACTTCCAATACATCACAAGTGACATAAAGATCAGCCTATTTCTATAAGACTTTCACTATCTAAGAATACCTGTGCATCCATCAACGATAGTATCAGGCTCATCTCAAAACCCTGTTATATATTACAACAGACTTTAAGCAGAATAATCATTTGTCCCGTAAACGGAGCCAACAGACTTTCTGCTAAGTTTTTGTAAAAAGATTTTCAATTAGAGCTTTAGACCATATACTCGATTAATGTTTTAGATTTTTTTAAATATTTTGAATTATTCTTTACACAATAATTATAATAACATAACAATTATTATAATTCAACTATATTTTCTAAATTTAAATCCTATTCCGCCTCCTGCATCCAATTATTTCAAAATTTATTTATCCGAACGCTGCCATTGCCAATACTCCCAGCTTCTCAAAGCGGAAGATAAGCACTACTTAAAGGATAACATATTCTAAGTGCCAAAGGCACTAAGAATACTGTTAATAAGGTTCAGGTGGAGAAAAGAATTTCCTGTAAGCAAGCTCCACCCAGGCCTTAGAATCACTTGATTTTCTCATCCTTATTTTCTTCAACATCATATTTTCTGTATTTGCACTCTGAGTTAGAACATTCTAAATAATTTCCCCTGGTTTTGTTATACTTCTTTACCATATAGCTTCCACATGCAGGGCACTTTTCATTCACAGGTTCATACCAGCTCACAAAGTCACATTTTGGATAATTGCTGCACCCGTAAAATTTTCTGCCCTTTCTACTTCTTTTAACTAAAACCTTGCCTCCACATTTAGGACATTTCACATCCAATTCCTCAACTATGGGTTTCGTATTTTTACATTCAGGATAACCTGGACAAGCTAAAAAATCTCCAAACCGTCCATGTTTTATTACCATATTTCTGCCGCATTTTTCACATTTTATATCAGTTACCTCATCTTTTATAGTAATTTTGGCAACTTCCTTCTCTGCCACATCAATGGATTTTTTCAACGGTTTATAAAATTCATCTACTACTTTTCTCCAATCATCTTTTCCGTCTTCAACAGCATCTAATTTGGATTCCATTTCAGCTGTAAATTCCACGTCAACTATCTGTTTAAAATATTCACTCAATATATTATTCACTATGTTTCCCAATTCAGTGGGGATAAGAGTCCTCTTTTCCCTCTGTATATACTTTCTATCCAAAAGTGTAGACAAAATTGGTGCATAAGTGCTGGGCCTTCCTATCCCATTTTCTTCGAGAGTCTTAACAAGAGAAGCTTCTGAAAATCTAGCTGGAGGTTGTGTAAAATGCTGTTTGCTCTCTGTGGATTTCTCAATAAGAAGCTCTCCTTCCTGCAGTTTGGGAAGTGCCTTATTGGATTTTTCATCTTCGGTAGTATACTCGTAAGCCTTCATGAACCCATCAAATTTAACTCTGGATCCGCTTACTTTCAAGCCATATTTTCCATCAACTATACTTATGGAAGTAACATCAATTTTTGAACAAGCCATTTGGCTCGCCAGAAATCTGTTCCATATCAATTTATAGAGTTTATACTGTTCTGGTTTTAAATTTTCCTTCGCTTTATCCGGCTCTATCTTCATATAAGTAGGTCTTATGGCCTCATGGGCGTCCTGTATGTTTTTCTTTTTGCTTTTAAAATTTCTGGGCTTTTCTTCCACATATTTTTTCCCGAATTTATCTATTACAAAATTTCTGCAGTCCTCCTGCGCTTCCTTTGAAATTCTCACTGAATCTGTTCTCATATAGGTTATGAGTCCAACGGTACCATAGCCCTTTACATCCACGCCCTCATACAACTGCTGAGCTACAGCCATAGTTTTCTTAGTAGAAAAGTTCAATCTCTTATAGGCATCCTGCTGCAGAGTACTGGTGGTAAAAGGAGGCAGGGGCGTTTTATTTTTACATGTAGTCTTAATTGACTTTACTATAAACTGCCCTTTTTTCAAATCCTCCGTGATTTTATCTGCCTCTTCCTTTGTAGCAATTTGAATCTTCTTCCTATTAAAGGTAGTGAGTTTTGCATTAAAACATCTAACTGCTGATTTTTTATGAAGTTCACACTCTATAGTCCAATATTCCTTGGGTTTGAAATCAATTATACTTTTTTCCCTGTCACATATCATCTTAAGAGCTACTGACTGAACTCTTCCTGCACTCAAGCCCCATTTGATTTTTCTCCAAAGTATTGGACTTATTTTATACCCTACCAATCTGTCCAATACTCTTCTGGCCTGTTGTGCATTTACTAAATTTATATTTATAGTTCTCGGATACTTTATGGAATTTTTTATAGCATTTTTAGTAATTTCATGGAACTCTATCCTGCATTTTTCACTTTCCCTCAACTTAAGCACATGAGATAAATGCCAGGAAATTGCCTCTCCTTCTCTGTCGGGGTCTGTTGCCAAGTATACCTTATCGCTTTTTTTAGCTTCTCTCTTAAGCTTATCCAAAAGTGTTCCCTTTCCCCTTATTGTTATATACTTAGGATTGTATTCATTATCTATATCAACTCCCAATTGACTTTTAGGAAGATCTTTAACATGACCCATGGAAGCCTTCACCACATAATTTTTTCCTAAATATTTTCCTATAGTTTTAGCCTTAGCCGGCGATTCAACTATAACTAGTTTTTGTCCCATATCATATACCCCGGATATCTTATTTGCTCCGGAGTCTGCACCCCCCTTATTTAAACATAACACTTATTTAATAATATTCTCATCATCTTGAATTTTTGCATAATAATTTCCTTGAAGACATATTATTTCGTCTTTTAGTTGCAATTCAAATAATAACTCATATAATCGTTTTATGTCAATATCAGTTACCCTACATATTTCATCTATATGTACAGGAATATGTCCAATAAATTTACATATTTTTTCCTCATCAACGTTTAATCTATGATTTTTCATATACCTCTTTTTCATATACTTTACGGGCAATATCTGAAACAGATCCTCCATGCAAGTAAATACATGAGCTCCTTCCCTTATAAGGGTATTCGTGCCCTTGCTCTTGGAGGAGAATATAGAACCAGGCACTGCCATGACATCTTTCCCCTGTTCCAACGCACAGCCGGCCGTTATCAATGCACCGCTTTTATTCCCTGCTTCAATTACAATCACCAAGTCACTCAGCCCGCTTATAATTCTATTTCTCATTGGAAAATTATATGGATATGGCTTTGTTTGAGGGATAAATTCGGACAATATACATCCTTTTTTTAAGATATCATCATATAATTTTTTATTTTCCCTGGGATACACGACATCTATCCCCGATCCCAGTACAGCACAGGTATACCCGCCGTTTTCAACTGCAGCCCTATGGCAGCAGCCGTCAATTCCCCTAGCCATACCGCTTATTATATTCAAATTATTCATAGAAATCTCTCTCCCTATGAGTAGAGCCACATTTTTTCCATACAAACTGCAATCCCTAGCTCCTACCATTGCCACACTTACATTGTTTAAAATATCGATATTCCCTTTATAAAACAAAACCGACGGTGAATCATCATAATTCTTCAATCTATAGGGATATTTTTCTGCACAGCTATTTACAGATTCTATACCTTCATTTAAAGAGTATTCAAGTAAACTTTCCAGCTTATCTCTATTCCAAGCTTTTTTCAATTCCCCATATATTTTATTATAGTCCTTGCTTACAAATATCGAATCCCTGTTAAAAATGCTATGTATATATATTTCTCTTGTGCTTTTGAAATTTTTTAACAGATAATTTTTTATCTTATTTGACATTTTGACAGAGGCAAACCACAGGTCATATATATTCATAAATAATTCACATCCCATTAAATATAATTACCTAAAAATTATGTTCATAATAAGGACATTTTATTCAAAAAAAGCAGCGTTTTATTTTAAAAGTTTAAAATAAAACATTATTGTCAAGAATTAAGCAGAGGTGATAATATGGCTACCAAACTAAATACATCTTCTTTTTTAGGCATAGAAGGGAATATAGTTTCAGTGGAGGTGGACATTGAAAGGGGACTTCCTTCCTTTAATATAGTCGGTCTCGCAGGTACATCTGTAAAAGAATCCAAAGAAAGGGTAAAAGCTTCAATAATAAATTCAGGATTTGAATTTCCTGTAAGAAAAATAGTAGTTAATTTGGCTCCTGCAGATATGAAGAAAGCAGGCTCGCTGTTTGACCTGCCCATAGCCCTGGGTATATTGATATGCACAGGGCAAATGAATTTTGATGACTGTGATGATTTTATAATACTGGGTGAACTATCTCTGTCCGGCAATTTAAATAAAGTGAGAGGTGTGCTTCCAATAACATTGGAAGGTATAAAAAATAATATAAAAAATTTCATAGTCCCAGCTGAAAACGCAGAAGAATGTTCCTCCATAAAGGGAATAAACTGTTATGCCTTTGAAAATTTAAAACAAATAGTGCATTTTATAAAATATAGAAATTCACTGCCTTATAAGCATAAAAAAATACAATCTAAAACTTCACGTCCTTCATTGGACTTTTCAGACGTATTCGGCCAGGAAAGCTGCAAAAGAGCTCTAGAAGTTGCTGCTGCCGGAAACCACAATGTACTTATGGTTGGTCCGCCCGGTTCTGGAAAAACCATGCTCGCCAAGAGGGTTCCTACAATACTTCCAAATTTAAGTTACGAAAATTCTCTGGAAGTTACCAAAATATACAGTGTCACCGGAAATTTAAATACAGGTGAAGGGCTTATAAACAAGCCGCCCTTCAGAAATCCCCATCATACCAGTACAACTGCTGCACTTATAGGCGGTGGAAATAATTTAATGCCCGGCGAAATATCCTTAGCTCACAATGGTGTACTTTTTCTGGACGAAGTACTTGAATTCAAAAAAAATGTTCTGGAAGTTTTAAGACAGCCTCTAGAAGAAAAAAAAATAATATTGAACAGGGCCGCCGGCAGAGTTTCTTTTCCATGCAACTTCATGACAATAATGGCTACAAACCCATGTCCCTGTGGAAACTTTGCTTCTGGAAAACCATGCACATGCACCGACTATGAGAGAAAAAGATATATATCAAAATTATCCAGTCCGCTCATGGACAGGATAGATCTGTTCACTTTTGTAAACTCTCTGAATTTTAAGGATATCCAAAATTACAAAAAAGGTGAATCTTCTAAATCAATAAAAAAAAGAGTGGAAGCTTCCAGAAAAATTCAGAAAAAAAGATTTAAAAGCCAGGGAATACAATATAATTCAGAAATGAACAGTACCCTCATTAAAAAATACTGTAAACTCAATAAAAGATCTACAGAAATACTCGGGAAAATTTATTCCAAATATAAATTGACCACCAGGGCCTATGGTAAAATTCTAAAAGTATCCAGGACAATAGCAGATCTAGATCACAGTGAATACATAGAGGAACCCCATTTAACTGAAGCTCTTTGCTACAGAAAATTCATAAATGACGATTTTATTTAAAATTGAAAATATTATTTACCAAAAATATCTTTATTTATATTTACAATAATTGTATAATATAAATAATTCAGGATATTTTTTATCCAGTGTTAGGAGGAATATCACATGTATTTTTTCTTAGTTATATCGGGTCTTATAATAGGTATTGTATTAATTCTTATAGGAATAAGAAGAAAAAGCAGAGATATTATAAGCATTGGAAGCGTACTTTCCATATTCTTCTTGTTGATTTGCATAAACGTATACATACCGAATTTTATCAGCGAACTGAGATAAGTAATCCTATACATAGTGAAAATAAACGATATAAATGCTATAATAAAAAAAAGTTTTAAAAAACAGGAAGGGGAAAAGCCATGCATTCTTCCAATAAGGATATAGGTTCCCGCGGTGAAGACATAGCTGAGAATCATCTAAAAGAAATAGGGTATATAATATTAGAAAGAAATTTTCAATGCAAAACAGGAGAAGTGGACATCATAGCAAAAGATGGAAATTATCTTTGCTTTATAGAGGTAAAATCCCGTTATGGTAAATTATACGGAAACCCCTGTGAAGCCGTAACTTACTCCAAGCAATCTAAAATACGTAAAACAGCCACTGTGTATATAATGAAAAAAAAGCTGTATAAATTTAATTTTAGATTCGACGTTATAGAAATAATATTCAACATCTACAATAATATTCCATCTATCAGGCTCATTAAAAATGCCTTTCAAATATAATTTTACAATATATTTTTCAAAAAGCTTCTTCTGTGTATTTTACAGATACCGTACTTTTTTATAGCCTCCATATGTTCTCTAGTTCCATACCCTGAATTATGTTCAAATCCATATTCAGGGTACATATGTGAATACTCTTCCATAATATTGTCCCTGTAGACCTTGGCTATAATTGAAGCTGCCGCTATGCTTGCACTTTTAGTATCGCCCTTTATTATAAATTTATTGTCACTGTGTAAACTCTTTATGGAATATCCATCAGATAAAACCATATTTACAGGCAATTTCAACCCTCTCACAGCTCTCTTCAATACCTCGTTATTACACCATGAAATTCCCCTTTTATCTATTTCTACATTATTTATAGTAGAAATATTATATCCTAACGACCTGTGCTTTATTTCTTTTGAAAGTTCGCTTCTCCGTTTCGGAGTGAGCTGCTTCGAATCCTTTATGCCTAAAATAAGTTCTCTATCATATTTGTAATTTAGGTTCAGTACAACTGCCGCCGCAGCTATAGGTCCTGCCAATGGACCTCTTCCCACTTCATCTGCCCCTGCAGTATATATTATACAATTCCCGATTTTTTTATCAAAGGAATACATTCCTTTAACTCTTTCAATTTCTTTCTTCCTATTTATAATAAAATTATAAAGGTTAGCTGCCAGGGTATTTACATTTTTTCTACTGTCAGATTTTAAATTTTCAAGTATATAGTTTACAAAATCTTTTTTTAAATCAAAATAATTTTTCTTTACAGAATCTATTTTTTTCTTTATATCCGCAAATTTATATTTATCCAGTTTATCCCAATAAAAATTTTTCTCATCCATCTACAGTTCTCTATGGCCTCTCCAGTGAGATAGACCCTAGCTTTCCTCCTCTAAATTCATCTAAAATCAAAACTGACACTCTATTGTAATCCACCCTGCCGCCAGATATTATAGCCCCTCTTTTTCTGGCTATATTTTCAATATTGTCCGCAGGATTTTCACTTAATTTATCAAGTTTATACCTTTTCTCAAGCCTGTCTGGATAATATTTTTTTAAAAATTTTACAAGGTTTAAGGCCAGCTCCTCCATGTCTACAATTTCATCCTTTATTGCCCCTGTATAGGCTAAATTTAATCTAGTCTCTCTGCTTTCCAGTTTGGGCCACAATATACCTGGAGTATCCATAAGTTCTATCCCCAATTTGGTTTTAATCCATTGCTTACTCTTAGTGACTCCAGGTCTATCCCCTACTTTAGCTATTTTATTTTTAGCCAGTTTGTTTATAAGTGAGGATTTTCCCACATTAGGTACGCCAATCACCATGGCCCTGTCGGTTATTTTGGAAATTCCCTTTTTTTTCATTCTATCGTGTTTTTCCTTCAAAAGACGGTTCATTTCAGTTTTTATATTCTTTAGGCCCTGACCCGTATGGCAGTTTACCGGCAGTACACGTATATTATCCACAGAAAGATATTTTATCCACAATGCAGTTATATTCTCTTCTGCCAAATCACTTTTATTTAAAAGTATGATCCTCGGTTTAACACCGCATATGTCTTCTACATCAGGATTCCTGCTGGATCTTATTATTCTCGCGTCTCTCATCTCTATAACAACATCTACTAATCTGAGATTTTCCTTTATCTCTCTTCTGGTTTTAGCCATATGTCCAGGAAACCAATTTATAGTCATAAAGCCATTTCCCTCCTAATTTTGAAATGTACTCAGTCTACCCATTCTGCTAAAAGGATATATTCTAAGTGCCGCCCTTCCAACTACCATTTTATAGTTTACAAATCCTACATCAGGGAATCTGCTGTCTCTACTGTTATTTCTATTATCACCCATTACAAATACGGTATTTTGAGGTACCGTAACTTCATTAAAATCCGAAGTCATAGTTTCCAATATATAAGGTTCATTTTTTACCACATCATTCACATATAACTTTCCATTTTCAACTTTTATTCTGTCCCCTCCAACACCTATTACCCTTTTGATAAATTTTTCTTTAGGATTTGCAGGATATTTTATCACCACTATGTCACCGGGTTTAGGAGCTCTAAAGTAATAGCTTACTTTTTCCACAATAAGCCTATCTCCATTACTTAAGGTAGGATCCATGGAATGTCCATCTACACTTACAGTTTCAAAAATAAAAGTTATAATCAGAAATGCCGCTATAATCGCTATTAATATGGACTTGCCTATTTCTATCAATTCCTTCATTAAAATTTTACACCACCTTAATATCCAAAAAAGGGACTTTATAAAGCCCCTTTTTTTATTTCAATGCTTCTTTTACCTTAGCTGCCTTGCCCACTCTATTTCTCAAGTAGTATAGCTTTGCTCTCCTCACTTTACCCTTTCTAACTACCTCTATTTTATCTATTATGGGAGAGTTGACTGGAAATGTCCTTTCAACTCCTACACCATAAGCAACTCTTCTAACTGTAAAAGTTTCTCTTATTCCGCCATTTTGTCTCTTTAAAACTACACCTTCAAATACCTGTATTCTCTCTCTGTTTCCCTCTTTAATCTTCACATGAACTTTCACTGTATCTCCCACATTGAAATCTGGTAAATCTGTTCTGATTTGTTTACTTTCTATCTGTTTTATTATATCTAACACTGCGCATTACCTCCTAATAATTATTCAACGCTCTTATCCAGCACATTCATATCGCAGACAGCGGAACGTCCGTGCAGCACAAAAAAATTTTATCACATATACATTTTATTTTCAACTGATTTCAAAAATATTATCTTCCATCATAAAACTTTATAAGTTCTCTGTCTTCTTCAGATAAGGATATTTTCTTAAACAAATCCGGCCTTTTATCTCTAGTCATTACAAGAGATTTCGTCCTCCTCCACTTTCTTATATTCTCATGGTGGCCGGACAAGAGTACTTCAGGTACACTATCTCCCCTAAAACATTCCGGTCTAGTATATTGTGGATATTCCAGCAGCCCATTGTAAAAGGATTCTTCCACACAACTTTCCCTATTTGACAGCACATTTGGTATCATTCTGCATATACTGTCCACAATTGGTATACAGGCCATTTCCCCGCCGGTGACTACAAAATCTCCAACGGATATTTCCATGTCTATATACTTATAGACCCTTTCATCTATACCTTCATAATGTCCGCACAAAAATATCAGCTCATTTTCTCTTGAAAGTTTTTTTGCAATGGACTGATTGAAAGTTTCACCTCTCGGTCCAAGATAAATAACCTTACCGCTGTTTCTAGTTCTCACTTCTTTTATACAATCCACTATAGGCTGTGCCGCCATAATCATTCCGGCTCCGCCGCCGTAGGGATAGTCATCCACTTTTCTGTGCTTATCCCTGGTAAATTCCCTTATATCAACGGTATTTATACTTAAAATATTATTTTTAAGTGCCCTTCCTATTATACTATAATTAAATACATCAAACATTTGAGGGAAAAGAGTAAGTATGTCTATCTTCACATCCATGTTTTCACCGGCTTTATAACTATTTTTTCCTTTTCCACATCTATATCAACTATCACATCTTTTATAGCTGGAATAAGCAGTTCATTTTTTCCCTTTATCCAATACACGTCATTGTTGTGGGTATGAAGTACCTCTCCTATTTTACCATAGAACATCCCATCTTCATCCACAACAGAACAGCCTATTATATCTGCAATAAAATATGTTCCCTCATTAAGATCAACTGCATCTTTTCTTGAAATCTCCAGATATTTTCCCTTATATGAAGTGGCTTCCTCTATTGAATCCACACCCTGAATCTTAAGTATGACCCTTTTGGACTGAAATTTACATTCAAGTACCCTCTTAGGTGTTCCATCTATATAGACAAGATCTAATTTATTGAACCTCTTGGGATCATCAGTTAGCGGGTATATTTTCAATTCCCCTTTTATTCCATGGGTATTTATTATTTTTCCTATGGTTATAAATTCTTTCATAGGGTGATATAATACACCTCTTTCCCAGCTTATATAACATATAGTATAATTTAAAATTGTCAATATATAGGCCGTGTTCCGAGATAGAAATATAAGAGTTAGATAGCCTAACTCTTATATTTCTATATAATCTCCACAACCACTCTCTTATTTTCCTTTATAGCCGCTGCCTTTACGACAGTCCTTATAGCCTTTGCTATTCTTCCCTGCTTGCCTATTACTTTTCCCATATCTTCCTGTGCAACTTTTAATTCAAGAATTACAGATTGCTCACCTTCAATTTCATTTACTTGAACCATCTCTGGGTTATCCACTAACGCTTTAGCAATCATTTCTACTAGCTCTTTCACTTAATACACCCCCAGTTAACTACCTAGCAAGTTTATCTTTCAATCCACACTTATCAAAAATTTTTTTAACTACTTCAGTGGGTTGAGCACCATTTTTTATCCATTTTAAAGCTTTCTCTTCATCAAATTTAACAGTATTTGGATCAGTCGTAGGATTATAATAACCAATTTCTTCTATAAATCTACCATCTCTTGGGAATCTCGAATCTGCCACAACTATTCTATAAAAGGGAGCCTTTTTTGCACCCATTCTTCTTAACCTTATCTTTACAGCCACTCATATCACCTCCTTAGAATAAAAATCTCATATATTTATAACAAAACTGATTATATATTTAAAAAGGAAACTTCCCAAATGTCCCCTTTTTAAAGCCTTTTTTCATTCCACCAAACTGTTTCATCATTTTTTTCATTCGCGTAAATTCCTTAAGCAGTTTGTTCACAGTCTGTATTGTAGTACCGGAGCCGCGTGCTATTCTCTTTTTACGGGAAGAGGAAGAATTTATAATAGATGGATTTCTTCTTTCCTTTAAAGTCATAGAATTAATGACTGCTTCAATTTTCACCAGTTCCTTTTCTCCTTTTGAAAAGTCAACTCCGCGCAGCTGTTTCATATTTGCCCCAGGCACCATTTCCATAAGTTTATTCAAAGGTCCCAATTTTTTAGCCTGCTGCATCATGGACAAAAAATCCTCAAAGTTAAATTCCTTTGTAAGCATCTTGCTTCCAAGTTTTTCAGCCTCTTCCCGGTCAATGGACTGCTGTGCTTTTTCTATAAGAGACAGTACATCTCCCATGCCCAGTATTCTCGACGCCATCCTGTCCGGATAAAATACTTCAAGATCATTCATTTTTTCTCCCATACCAATAAATTTTATTGGCTTCCCGGTCATGGCTTTTATAGAAAGTGCAGCCCCGCCTCTTGTATCTCCGTCCAATTTTGTAAGTATGACCCCACTTATATCAAGCTTTTCATTAAAACTTGAAGCCACATTAACTGCATCTTGACCTGTCATGGCATCTACTACCAGCAGTATCTCATTGGGACTTACTTCCTCCTTGATCTGCTTTAACTCATCCATCAATTCCTCATCCATTTCAAGCCTGCCTGCCGTGTCTATTATAAGTATATTAAAACCATTATTTTTGGCATACTCTACAGCACCCCTGCATATGTCTACCGCCGCTTTTTTATCTCCCATGGAAAACACGGGTATGTTTATTTCCTTTCCAACTACCTGAAGCTGTTTTATTGCAGCCGGCCTATATATATCACAGGCTACCAAAAGTGGTCTTTTGTTTTTCTTCCTCAACTTCAACGCCAATTTGCCACACATAGTAGTTTTACCCGCACCCTGCAGGCCTATCAGCATTATTGTGGTCAGTCCCTTTGGATTATACTCAATAGAACTCTGGCTGTTTCCCATCAAAGCTGTAAGTTCTTCATTTACTATTTTTACAACCTGTTGTGCTGGAGTCAGGCTTTTCAGTACCTCTTCACCCAGACATTTTTCACTGACACTCTTTATGAAATTTTTTACTACTTTATAATTAACATCTGCCTCCAAAAGTGCCAGTTTTACTTCTCTCATAGCATCTTTTATATCCTTTTCAGAAAGTTTACCTTTACCTCTAAGCTTTTTTAATGTCTCCTGAAGCTTAGATGCCAATCCTTCAAAAGCCATTTTAATCCTCCTAAATTAAACATTATCCACTATATAATTTTTTATTTTGTCTAAAGTTTCCTTATTCTCACTACAGCAAAGGGAATCTATAAATTTCAGAATTGACTTTTTCTTCTTCAATACATGAAGTTTATTTTCATATTGCATTAAAAGCTTATGACATCTTTTTATAATATCATACACTGCCTGTCTGCTCGTATTGGTGTGCTCTGCTATCTCTTTTAGAGACAAGTCTTCGTTATAATAGAGTTCCATTATGTCCTTTTGTTTTTTTGTCAAGAGCTCACCATATATATCAAGCAGCATGGAAAGCCGCACTCTTTTTTCCACAATACCATCTCTTTTACTCGATGAAGCAAAAAATATTTTATCAACAAAATAAATAATATCAAAATTAATAAATGCTGTCAAGTATTTTTACTTAACAGTGTCCTAAAATAATGCTTCAACAAAATCCCTGCTCCTAAATTCCTGTAAATCGTCGATATCTTCACCAATTCCAACTAATTTCACCGGTATATTCAAGCTGTGCTTTATGGATATTACAATCCCGCCCTTAGCACTTCCATCTAGTTTCGTGAGTATTATTCCGTCTACAGGACACACCTTTGTAAATTCTTTTGCCTGTTGAACTGCATTCTGGCCCGTAGTGGCATCCAGTACCAAAAGTGTCTGTTTAAAAGCTTCCTCATACTCTCTTTTTATTACCTTATCTATCTTTTCAAGTTCCTTCATCAGATTCTTCTTATTATGGAGCCTTCCAGCCGTATCGCATATCAAGACGTCCGCTTTTCTAGCTTTTGATGCTTGAATTGCATCAAATATAACTGCTGCAGGATCGGAACCTTCCTGATGTTTTACTATCTCAACACCGGTTCTTTTACTCCATACTTCCAGCTGATCTATAGCCGCAGCCCTGAAAGTATCCGCCGCCGCCATAATCACCTTATAACCTTTGTTTTTCAGCTTATAACATATTTTACCTATGGAAGTGGTTTTACCTACTCCATTTACACCTATTACCAAAATTATCTCCGGAGTCTTCTCAGGTATTATGCTGTTCTTCTCATCACCTAATATATCCATGATAATCTCTTTAAGGCAGCCGTTTAACAAATTAGGATCCTTTATTTTTTCTTCCTTTATTTTTTCCTTCAGCCTGTCTATGATGTACATCGTAGTTTCTACACCTATATCAGCAGTTATAAGTATTTCCTCAAGTTTATCATAGAGATCGTCATCTATAGTAACTGCTCCGCTCAGCATATCCGTTATCTTTCCAGTCAAATTGCTTTTAGTCTTTTCAAGGCCGTTTTTTAATTTATCAAAAAATCCCTTAAACATTCTTCAATTACCTTCCTCTTATACATATATTTGATTTCCAGCCGCCAACTTTAACAGGCATTTTCCAAATCCACAGAAACTATCTTTGAAACTCCCTTTTCCTCCATAGTAACTCCATACATGACATCACTTACCTCCATAGTGGCCTTTCTATGGGTTATCACAATAAATTGAGTATCCTCAGAGAATTTTTTAAGAAATTTTGCATATCTAACTACATTTGCCTCGTCCAGTGCCGCCTCTATTTCATCCAATATGCAAAAGGGGGTTGGCTTGAGCTTGAGTATTGCAAACAGCAGCGCTATGGCAGATAATCCTTTTTCACCTCCTGACAAAAGATTTATATTCTGAAGTTTTTTTCCCGGGGGCTGGACCGTTATATCTATGTCTGAAGTGAGTTCATCACCATCTACAAGCACCAGATCCGCACTTCCACCATCAAATAGTTCTCTAAAAATGAAATTGAAATTTTTCCTCAGTTTACTAAAATTTTCTTTAAAAAGAGCCTTCATTTTTTTAGTCATCATGTCTATCACATCTTCAAGTTCACCTTTTGACTTTACGAGATCATTCCTTTGAGAACTCAAAAATGTTGTTTTTTCCTTCAGAGAATCATATTCCTCTATAGCTCCCAAATTGACTGTTCCAAGTCCTGAAACAGCATTTTTTAAATCCAGTATTTCCCTGTTATACCTGTTCAAATTGTCTATATCCTTCTTATACTTCAGGGCATCTTCATAGGTAATTTCCAGATCATCTTTCAACTTTAAACTCATATTTCTTTCTTCTTCCGAAAGCTTAGCAAGAGATAATTGCATTCTGTGAATTCCCTGTTCTTTCTTATTTATCACAAGTGCCAGATCTTCCAATTTATCATTGTGCTTTTTTACACTGTTCCTTAATCTTGTAATCTCCAAACTGTTTGATTTTACAGAGTCTTTGATCTTCTCTATTTTCAGCTTCACACTATCTATATTCTTTAAATTGTCAGCCTTCTTTAATTCACAAATATGTATATTTTTTCTACAATTTTCAATTTCTTTTCCTATGCCTGATTTTTTTAATTCCAGTTCGTCTCTTTCACCTGCCAGTCTTTTCAGCTCCTGTGATCTATTTAAAATATTCTCATCAATCTTTGCCTTTTTTATTTTTAGCTGGGTAAGTTTTCCCATCTTATCTTGAGAGTCTTTCTTATTCTTCTCCAATTCCCCTTCTATTTGCGAAATATTTTTATTATCCTCTGCCTGTTTTTTGTAAAGCATTTCCAAATTCATTTTCTCTTTCTGTAATTTGCCTTTATTGGTATCAATATCTTTAGAAATTCTATCGACTTCCCTATTGGATATCTTTACATTCTCAAGTAATTTTGAATTTTCCCTTTTTATGCCATCCAGCTTGCCCTGCATCTTAGTCATCTCTATATTTTCATCATAAATTTTATCTTTCAAAGTCAAAATATTTTTATTATTCCCATCAATTACTTTTTTATTATCTTCCATCTTATCATTTAAATTCTCAATCTTAGCACGTATATCTTTCATATTTTCAGAAATTTCAGCTGTCTCTCTTTTCCTTCCTATTATGTTATTACTTCTCCTTTTGATACTGCCGCCTGTAAGAGAACCTCCAGGGTTTACAACATCCCCCAAAAGAGTCACTATCTTAAACCTGTATCCACACGATTTAGCTATCCCAAGAGCACTGTTCATGTCAGTGCAAATTATCGTCCTTCCCAACATATAATCCATAACAGCTCTAAATCCACTTCTGCATTCTAAAAGTTCGCTGGCAATACCTACATATCCCTTTATATTTTTAAACCTGTCTGTATTCAATATCTTTCTGCCCTTGATTGTAGTAAGAGGCAAAAATGTGGCCCTGCCCAGCCTGTTTTTTTTCAAATAATTTATAAGAAATTTGGCCATATTTTCATTTTTAGTTATTATATTGGATATGGCACCTCCAAGGGCAATCTCTATACATATTTCAAATTTTTTTTGTAGATTTATGACTTCACCCACCAGGAAACAATCATTTTCACCAACATCTAATTTACCTTTTTTTATTTCCATCATAAGCGATCTTGCAGTTCTATTATAACCCTCATAGTGTTCTTCAAAATTGACAAGCATGGCATAGTTTGCCTCCAACTTACTATAAGTTGTATTTAATTCACTCAGGTTTTTCTGTTGAGATAAAAAAATTTTATTTAATTTGATATTTTTTCTTCTGCTTTCATCAACAGCAGTTTTATATTTTTTAATATTACCTTTTATATCCTCTATTTTGGAAAGCATAATATCTTTCGTACTGGAATTAATTTTTACAGAATCGCCATAACTTTTACAGGAATTCCTTATATTTTGAATCTTTTCTCCCATATCGCCTATATCTTTTTCAATTGAAATTATATTATTTTTCAATCCAGATATATTTCTCAAATGTTCTATTTCATTTTCCTTCAGGGCTCTATATTTTTTCTCTCTTTCAACTATATTTTTTTCAATTTTTTTTACAATATCATAATGTTCTTTTAGTTCTGTGTCTATTTCCTTTTCGTCCAATTTTAGCTTAGAAATATCAGCAGCCTGTATACTGCTCTGGTTTATATTTTCAGTTTGCTTACTTTTTATCTTATCCAGCTCCAGCACAGCCTTCTCCAAAGTTTTTTCTATGTTATTTTTTTGCTGTGCCAACAATTTTATACTGCTGTCTATTTTCTGAACACACTCTTTATTTTTATAATAATTTTTTCTATAAGTAGAATTTTCCCTGTTAAAGTTTTCCATTTGTTCATTCCATCGTGTCACTTTTAACTTTAACTCGGCAAATTCTGAATTTAACTTGCCGGTGTCACGTTTGGTATGGTCTGTGGATTCTTTTATTCTATTTATTTTTTCCCTTAACTTTTCAATAGAATGAACCAGAAGGTTTATTCTCATTTCTTTCAGTTTCCCAGAAAGTCTCAAAAATTCATTTGCCTTTTCCCTTTCATTTTTGAGAGGTTCCAGTCTTTCCTCATAACTTTCTAAAATATCTCCTATCCTCAACAAATTCTCATGAGTGCTTTCCAGTTTTTTTTCTGATTCCTCTTTTCTCCAGCGAAATTTTACAATCCCAGCTGCTTCCTCCAAAACATATCTCCTGTACTCCGGCCTGCCGTTTAAAATAGACTCTATATTACCCTGCCCTATTATGGAATAGCCCTCTTTCCCTATACCTGTGTCCATAAAAAGTTCATTTATATCCTTTAGCCTGCACTGTGTATTATTTATATAGTATTCGCTCTCTCCAGATCTATAAAGTCTTCTTGAAATAGTGACATCAGAATAATCTATAGGAAGTTTCCTATCAGTATTATCAAGGGTAAGATAAACTTGACACAATCCCACCGGTTTCCTAAATTGAGTTCCGGCAAAAATCACATCCTCCATCTTTCCCCCTCTCAAATTTTTTATGCTCTGTTCCCCAAGCACCCACTTGACTGCATCCGAAATATTACTTTTTCCGCTTCCATTTGGACCTACAATAGAAGTAATTCCATCGTTAAACACCAGTTCTGTCTTATCCGCAAAGGATTTAAAGCCTTTCATACCAATAGTCTTTAAAAACATAAAATAGACACTCCCTATCTAAAAAGCATCGGCAATAATCCCAGTATAAATATAAACACTACAAAAACCACAAGTGCCCTAGTCATTCTATCCCTGGTCTTTTTTTTCATAATATCCACTCTCCTTATAATATATTTCTATCCGAAGTCGTGAAAATTTCTGTATCTATAATTAACTTTTCAGCTGCAGATTGCTCAAAGCATTATGGGCGGCATTCTGCTCCGATTCTTTTTTACTATAACCTACACCTTTGCCTAACACATCTTTATTATCTATACACACTTCAGTATAAAATTTTCTCCTGTGAGGTGGGCCGTCAAATTTCACAAGTATATAATCTATGGATACATCCCCATTTTTTTGAAGAATTTCCTGAAGTTTTGTTTTATAATCCAATATTATTTTATTTTCCATAGCCTTTTTTATAACATCCTTAAAATTATCAATGATAAATTTTCTAGCCACTTCGTATCCAAACTCCACATGAACCGCCGCAATAATGGCCTCCACGCAATCTGCCAGTATAGAAGTTCTCTCCCTACCTCCTGTGATCTCTTCACCTTTACTCATCCTTATATATCTCCCTATATCCCACCTTTTGGCTACCTCATAGAGGGAATTTTCACAGACTATAAGAGATCTCTTTTTGGTAAGTTCTCCTTCAGGTTTATCCTTATACATTAAAAACAAATATTCCGATATGCAAAGCTGTAGTACGGAATCCCCCAAAAATTCCAGTCTTTCATTAAATTTTATATCTTTTCTACCATTGGCATAAGAACTATGGGTTAATGCTATTTCAATCAATTCCCTATTTTTAAAATGTATATCTAATTTTCTTTCTACACTTTCAATATAATCTACTTTTTCACCCATTTATATTTCTCCTTTTGCTGCTTCTCTTGAAACTTAAAGTCCCGTATGCTAAACGGGACTTTAAAAACACTTGCTCTATTCCTCATCAGTATGAGCTTTTATGTAATCAACTACATTTCCCACAGTTTTAACTTTTTCAGCCTCTTCATCAGGTATTTCCAAGTCAAATTCTGTTTCCAAAGCCATGATGAGTTCAACCACATCAAGTGAATCGGCACCTAAATCGTCAACAAAAGATGATTCCAATTTTACTTCCTGCGGATCTATTCCAAGTTGTTCAGATATTATTTTTTGTATTTTTTCAAAAACCATAATTCCACCTCCAAAAATTTTTATACCTAAATAATATTACATAACTTATGTATCGTCAACAATAAACAGCTGTAAACTTCACTTCTTTATATTATTGCCTTCAATTTTAGGTATTTTCTCCACTTCAGATTTTATCTTATCCACAACATTATTATAATAACAATCAAGCGCTCTCTTTATAGCATTTTTAAATGCTTTTCCGCTGGAGCTTCCGTGAGCCTTTATACATATACCTTTTGAACCCAGAAATGCAGTACCTCCATATTCGGAATAGTCCATCTTATTTTTGATTTCACTGAAAACCGGTCTTAATATAAGACCTCCCACTTTATTCTTAAAGGATTTCATGATCCCATCTTTCAACATGGCAAATAAATTTACAGCTACACCCTCATACATTTTTAAAACAGTATTTCCAATCATTCCATCACAGACCAATATATCTACATTCCCCGTTGGAATGTCTCTTGGCTCCACATTGCCAACAAAATTGAAATCCATTTTTTTTAAAATACCATAGGCATTTTTAGTCAGTTCATTCCCTTTTTCTTCTTCCACCCCTATATTTACAAGTCCTATAGACGGGTTTTTTCTTTTCAAAACATTTTCCAGATATATTTTACCCATAAGTGAAAACTGCAGTAAATACTGAGGCTTGCAGTCCACATTGGCCCCTGCATCTATAATCATAAAGCTTCCATTTTTACCTGGTACAATAGGTGCCAGAGCCACCCTGTCAATTCCTCTAATTCTCCCTACAATCAAGGTAGCACCTGCCATGAACGCTCCCGTGCTCCCTGCAGATACAACAGCATCTGCCTTATGTTCCTTTACAAGAGTCAGCGCTTTAACTAAACTCGAATTCTTTTTTCTTCTAACTGCCATAACAGGTGCTTCTTCAGTAGTTATAATTTCAGGAGTGTCTAAAATACTTATCTTGCCTTCAGGATAACTGTATTTGGATAATTCCTCCCTGATTTTTTGTTCTTTACCAGTTATTATTACATCTATATTTTCTTCCTTGACAGCTCCAACCACTCCCTTAACTACAGCTGAAGGTGCAAAATCTCCCCCCATCCCATCTACAGCAATTACCATACACTTTACCTCCTATGCCATCGACAATCTACTATTATATAAAAAAAGAAAGCCTCAAGACTTTCTTTTATCCGAAGGCTGTTAAAAGCTAAATTCAATTCACAATATACACATTAAATATATCAAATTATATATCAAATTCGGATAAGTTATTCCCATGTTTATCTGACATCTGAACTTGGGAATCACTCTACTAATTTTCAGTTGAAATAACTTCTTTACCCTTATAATATCCACAATTTTTACATACTCTATGGGCAAGTTTCATTTCATGACATTGAGGGCACTCAACCAAATTAGGTAAATTCAATTTAAAAGTCTGTGCTCTTCTAGAATGTTTTCTTGCTTTTGAAGTTTTTCTAGCTGGATTTCCCACAGTAAACACCTCCTTAATCACTGAAACTTAACATAACTAAATAGCCAAAGTGCCAAAATAAATATTCATCCCACTGCTGAAGCTGACTGGCCTCCTGCTAAGCTTTTGTAAAAACGTCTTTTAATTTCGCCAATCGTGGATCAATATCGTCATCTCTGCAATGACACTCAGAATAATTCAAATTGGTACCACATTTTTGACACAAACCCTTGCAATCTTCTTTGCAAAGCCTTTTAATTGGCAGGTTCAATATAATATTGTTTTCCAATACCTCTGTAATATCTATGACACCGCCATCTAGGAGGATGATTTCCTCATCTCCACCTGAATTATTGGCAAATTTCTCGAAAATCGGTATGTTTACAGCATATGGAAATTTTTCGAAACACCTGGAACAAGTGAGCTGCAGCAAACACTGCAATTTCCCGGCTAATATAAAAATATCTCCCTCTTTGCTTAAAGTTCCTTTCAAATCCATAGGTTTTAATAATCCTATGTACTCGCCGCCGTAGTAAAAACCCTTCTCTTCTACTTTAAGTTCAAGTTCTCTTGACAATACATCTCTGTCAAGTAATTCTGATATATTTAATTCCATAATACTCACCTCTACACATTAGCCACAATTTATTATATAGAGATGAGCATTAAAAGTCAAGTTTTTATTTTCTACTATTTTCCACTATTTCTTTTGTATCCCTAGCTATCATAAGTTCCTCATTTGTAGGTATTACAAATACCTTAACCTTTGAATCAGGAGTGCTTATTTCCTGTGCCTTTCCTCTTATGTTGTTCTTCTCTGAATCTATCTTAATCCCAAGATAGCTAAGCCCGCTGCAGATGGCAGCTCTGCTGGTAGCTGAATTTTCTCCAAGTCCAGCTGTAAATACCAGGGCATCTACACCATTTAGGACTGCGGCATAAGCTCCTATGAAGGACTTAACTCTGTGGTAGTATAAATTTAACGCCAGATTTGCCCTTTCATTTCCAGAATTAGCTGCACTCTCCACATCCCTGAAATCACTGCTAACTCCCGATACTCCCAATATTCCGGATTTCTTGTTCATGAGAACATCTATATCGTTTATAGACATATCCGCCGTATTTACTAAATACGGTATTACAGCTGGATCTATGTCTCCACATCTAGTTCCCATTGCAAGTCCTGCAAGCGGTGTGAATCCCATGCTGGTATCAACCGATTTGCCCTTATCCACTGCACATATGCTGGCTCCATTTCCGAGATGACAAGTTATGATCTTGAGATCTTTTATGTCTCTTCCCATCAGCTTGGCAGCTTCCATGGAAACAAATCTATGAGAAGTACCGTGAAATCCATACTTTCTAATTTTATATTCTTTATACAGTTCGTAGGGAAGCGGATAAATGTAAGCATAATTTGGCATTGTCTGGTGAAAAGCGGTATCAAATACACCAACCATAGGCGTATTTGGCATCAATTCCCTGCAGGCATTTATCCCTACTATGTTGGGTGGATTATGTAATGGTGCCAGTGGTATGCAATCCTCAATGGCTTTCATAACTTTTTCATCTATAAGTACGGATCTTGCATATTTCTCACCGCCATGAACAATTCTATGCCCCACTGCAGATATCTCTGACATACTGCCTATAACACCGTATTTCTTATCTACAAGGGCGTCAAGAACCAATTTCACTGCAATTTTATGATCTTTCATAGGCTGTTTTACGATATGTTTCTG
This sequence comes from Clostridium lapidicellarium, assembly GCF_041224415.1. NCBI lineage: Bacteria > Bacillati > Bacillota > Clostridia > Eubacteriales > Clostridiaceae > Clostridium > Clostridium lapidicellarium. Next base: position 129,753 of record NZ_JBGFFE010000001.1, read on the forward strand.
GTCATTGACCTTATGAGTTAAAATAGAGCCATCTATTCCGATCCTCTCTACAAGTCCCTTTGCCAGAACTTTTTCATCTTTCATGTCTATGAGCTGATATTTTAATGATGAACTTCCACAGTTCATTACTAATATCTTCATTTCAAACATCCTCCTAATATATAGCTAAATTAAAATCAATTATTTCTCGCCAGATAAGTTTTCTAACCCTGAGCCTGAACGGCTGTCACTGCTACAACATTTACTATATCTTCAAAACTGCATCCCCTGGACAAATCATTTATTGGTTTTGCAAATCCCTGAGTTATAGGTCCTATTGCTTCAGCCTTGGCAAATCTCTGCACAAGTTTATATCCTATATTTCCTGCTTGAATATCCGGGAACACAAGTACATTTGCCTTTCCGGCAACATCGCTGCCAGGTGCTTTCAAATTTGCGACATCCCGCACTATAGCTGCATCCAGCTGCAATTCTCCATCTATTTTTAAATCAGGTCTAGCTTTCTGGGCTATTTTAGTAGCATTTACCACTTTATCAACTAAATCGTGTTTTGCACTTCCTTTAGTTGAGAATGAAAGCATTGCAACCTTTGGATCCATCCCGCATAATTTTTTTGCCGTCTCTGCCGTGCTCACTGCAATGGAAGCCAATTGGTTTTCATCCGGGCATGGATTTACTGCACAATCAGCAAATAAAAGCAGTCCATTATCGCCGTACTTACAATTTGGAACTCCCATTATAAAAACACTTGAAACTATAGGTACCCCTGGAGCCGTTTTAACTATCTGAAGGCCGGGTCTCAAAAGATCTCCGGTAGTATGTACGGCACCTGAAACAAGTCCATCTGCATCTCCAAGTTTAACCATCATTGTAGCAAAATATATGGGATCTCTTACTATTTTGTCCGCCTTTTCCAGCGTTATTCCCTTTTTCTTTCTCAACTCATAAAATTCATTAACATAAGTTTGAAGTTTGTTTGAAGTCTGTGGATCCGCTATTTCAATCCCATCTAAATTCACTCCTAGTTTTGATGCTTTTTCCCTTATAGTATTTTCATTTCCTACTAAAACTATATTGGCAATACCGTTACCTATTATTTTTTTACAAGCCTTGAGAGTTCTTTCCTCCTCACCTTCTGCAAGTACAATCTTTTTTTTGTTGGCCCTTGCCATATTCCATATTTGATCCATTAATTTCATCTTTGACTCTCCCTTCAAAATTGATTATGTAATATAAGACTAGATACAATTATACTATAATCCTTTTTAACTGTATTTTTCAATTAAAAATTATCAAATTTAAAACTTTTAATAAAACTTTTTGATAAATACATATGTAAAATTTCTTTAATGGATTATAATGTATTAGTATGATAGTCTTTATATTTCAATAAATAGAATACTATAATAGAAAGGAAACTTCAATGAATATTACAGGAATAATAGCAGAATACAATCCCCTTCACAATGGGCACAGGTACCATATTGAAAAATCAAAATCCATAACTGGATGTGATGGTATAATTGCAGTAATAAGTGGAAATTTTGTCCAGAGAGGTATCCCATCCATTATAGATAAATGGGCAAAAACCAGGCTGGCACTTTTAAACGGAATTGACCTGGTTATAGAACTTCCTGTACTCTACAGTCTGTCTTCTGCAGAATTTTTTGCATTTGGCGCTGTCAGTCTCCTGGAGAACCTAGGCATAGTTAAAAATCTGTGTTTTGGAAGCGAATGTGATGACATTCAACTTTTAAAATCAATAGGTAAGATACTATCTTCGGAACCAGAAGAATTCAGGTATACTTTAAAGAAAAACTTATCTTCAGGCATATCTTTCCCCCAGGCCAGAAGCAATGCGCTGATTGAATTTTTCCACAGTAGAAACAATCTTGAATCTGGGAAGTGCAGCCTGGAAAAAATACTTTCCTCACCCAACAATATTCTCGCAATTGAATACTGCAAAAGTCTGGCAAGACTTAAAAGCAATATTACTCCCGTCTGTATTAAAAGAATTGGAAGTTCTTACAACAGCCTAAATATTGAGGATAATTTCTCCAGTTCATCTTCCATTAGAAATTTCATAAGGGAAAAAGGTAATTTTGATGATTTAAGAAACAATTTGCCCTGCAGTGTATTTTCAACCTTAAAAAGAATGAATTGCTCAGGATATGACTTTACTTTTGAAGACTTTATGGTACCTTATTTAAAATACAAATACTTTTTTAATGGAGAAAGTTTAAAAAAACTTCCAGATGTATCAGAAGGCATTGAAAATAGAATTTTCAATGCAATAAAAAATAATCATTCCTATAAAGGCATCATAGAATCATCCAAAACCAAAAGATACACCTACAGCAGAATAAGCAGAATATTGTGTCAATTTTTTCTAGGGTTTGACCACTTTGACACGGACAGTTTGAGAAAAAATACATGTCCTTATATTAGAGTACTTGGTTTCAACAGCAGTGGCAAAAAAATTTTAAGAGCCATTAAAGAGAATTCCCATCTTCCCATCTATACAAAAATGCCGCAAAGAGCAGGCCAAATCTTGAAAATGGACACTCTAGCCACCAATGCCTACAGTCTCTTAAATAAAAATATACCTTTCAACTACGATTATATCAAAAGCCCAATCATAATATAAAATTTAGAATAAGCCTCCCACTTTATAAATATAATTTATTAAGGCATATATGTTAGTCAAAAGTTTTTAGAAAGTAGGTAGCTGTCATTGATTATTTTATTTTATCTTTTAATATTCGCCATAGTACTTATTTTATGTTTCTGCATAAAGAACGTAAACATTCTCATAACTATATTATGTACTATTTTAATAGGGCAGATTATATTAACTCCCAAAATATGCATAGATGGTGTGATAACCGGTGCTCTCCTATTTTTCTATAAGGTATTCCCATCTTTGTTCTCATTTTTGGTTGTATCAAATATAATTTTATCCTATGACGGAGTGTACATATATTCCAGAGTAATGGGAAAATTCCTCTGCAAGCCCTTAAAACTTCCAGTCAACTGCAGTTTCGTATTGATAATAAGCATGCTCTGCGGATATCCTCTAGGTGCAAAATACGCCTGTGAACTGCATGAAAAAAAACTAATAGATCTGCCTACCTGTGAAAGGCTTTTAAATATAGCTTCTAATGCCAGTCCTTTATTTGTACTTGGTTCCGTTGGTATTTCAATGCTTAATAATTCCAGCATAGGATATATACTTCTTTTATCCAATCTGCTTTCATGCCTGATAATGGGATTTTTAATACCTTCCAGAAAGCCGTACAGAGTTCCCGTTCAGGGTAAAAAGCATGTGTATGCCAGTCAAAATATCGGAAAAGTACTCAAAGGCAGCATTGAAAATGCAATAAAAAATTGCATGTCCATAGGAGGATTTGTAATTATATTTTCCGTTGTGAATAACATTTTAAAAAACAATTTTTTATTTAACTTGTTAATGCAGCAGATATCAAAAATTACGGGAATTTCATGTGATATAATAGAGGGATCAATTCTCGGAATGATAGAAATGACCAACGGATGCAATTTGATATCATCCTCCACTGCTTCACTCACTTTAAAAATTATTATTGTAAGCTTTTTATTTACTTTCAGCGGTGCTTCAATTGTATCGCAGGTCTACTCTTTTACTTACAAATTTAAAATATCCATGAAAAAATATGTTGTTGGTAAAATATTTCAGGGGATTATATGTTCCATATTGAGTTTCTCAATCTATACTTTATTCTCCGGCAAATTGTCAGAGGAAACATTTTTGCCCTATTATAAAATTACAGGAGGACCAAGCAGTATATTTATAGTTCTTTTAGCCCTGCTCATATTGCCCTGGCTGCTATTTAAGGCGGTGAAATTATTTCATATCCCTTAGTTCCTTTATATTTTCCCTTATAGAATCGGTCTTTAAATCTATCTTTCCCTCTAAATCATTTAATGTCTTCTGGAATTCCAGTTTCAAGTTTGTCAAAAATTCGTTGCTTTTATCCGTTATCTCTCCGTCCAGCTGGTTCAGCATTTCATCTGCATAATCCCTGGCTCCCAGCCTTATTGCTTTGGCATTTTTTTGTGCAGATGAAATTATTTCCTGCGCCCTCATATTTGCTTCTTTGGTAATATCATGATTTTCTATCTGCTTTCTCAACAAATTCAGATTTTCTTTTTTTATATTATCCGCTTCTTGCACGGCTTCAGTCAAGATTTTATTCTTTTCCTCAACTATCCACTGTGCTTTTTTTAACTCACTGGGAAGACAGTTGACTATCTTATCCAATACTTCCTGAATTTCTTTCTTATTTACCATGACCTTTCCCGTCATAGGAACCCTAGCAGAAGTATCCATAATTTCTTGAAGGTATTCCAAAAGTTTAATAGCATCCATCATTTTCTCCCCCTAAAGTCAATTAATAATTTTTATGCACCTCATCTATTTTTTTAACAATATCAGGTATTATCTCTTCAGGAACCAGGCCTCTTATGCATCCGCCAAACATAGCCACCTGTTTCACCGATGAAGAGCTTAAAAATGAATTCATGGCACTTGACATCATAAATACGGTCTCTATATCGGGATTGAGTTTCTTGTTCATAAGTGACATCTGAAATTCATATTCAAAATCCGATACGGCTCTAAGTCCCTTCACTATAACTTTAATTTTTTTCTCTTTCATAAAATCTATCAACAACCCGCTGAAGCTTTCAACCTTCACATTAGGTATATTTTTTACTACCCTCTTAATCAGGTTAACTCTTTCATCCACATTAAACAGTGCTTTCTTTTCAGGGTTAATAAGTACTCCCACTGTCACTTCATCAAATACTCTAGCTGATCTGTTTATTATATCTAAATGTCCATTAGTTATAGGATCAAAACTTCCTGGACATATTGCCTTGTTCATGTTAAATTAATCCTCCTCGTATTCATAAAAACCTAGGGTAGTTTTTCCATATTTTCTGTGATCTGTTAAAATTATGCCATCAGTTCCCACATACATTTTTTCATCAGTATTGATTTTAGTAACTATAATTCCATCCTGCGCCAATAGGCCTTTCTCTTCAATGGATTCCACCGCTGGTGGAATCATCTCCTTTTTATAAGGAGGATCAATAAATATTATATCAAATACCTCTTCTGCCCTGCCTAATTTTTCAAGAGCCCTGTAGGAATCCATATTCATAGCACTGCATTTTGGCATAAATCCCAGATTTTCTATATTTTTTTGGAGGCAGGAAAATGTATCCCTATCTCTGTCAACCAGAAAGCATTTTTTGGCTCCACGGCTCACAGCCTCAAGCCCAAGGCTTCCCGTCCCTGCAAACAAATCCAATACATTAGAACCGTAAACTCTACTTTGAATTATATTAAACATAGATTCTTTGACTCTGTCCAAAGTAGGTCTTGTAACATCGTATCCTTCAGGAGACAATAATTTTCTTCCTTTAGCAAGGCCTGAAATTATTCTCATAAAACTTCCTCCTATTTGATTTTTCCATATATATTATTTATTCCCTAACATTTTAACATATATATTTGCATTATTCAAAATTTGCCTATATATTCATATAAGTTAATTGAAACTTATGAATCTTGAAGTTCTCTTCAATTTTTTCTGTATTTCATTCCTGATTCTTATATCTTCCGGATCTGAACTTTTCAAAAGTCTTTTAGCCTCTAAATTAGCCCTCCTAAATATATCTATATCATCCACTAAATTTGATAAAACCAGCTCATCTTCACCATGCTGTTTAAGTCCAAAAATTTCTCCTGCCCCTCTTAATTTTAAATCCTCTTCTGAAATAAAAAAACCATCATTGCTGGATTCCATTATTTCCATTCTTTTTCTTATTATGTCATTTTTAATATCTGCAATCAATATACAGTAGGATTTATATTTTCCCCTGCCCACTCTTCCTCTCAGTTGGTGAAGTTGTGCAAGACCAAATCTCTCCGCATTTTCAACTATCATCACCGCCGCATTGGGCACATTTATACCCACTTCTATGACAGTAGTGGACACCATTACCTTAATTTCACCCTTTTTAAATCTATTCATAGTATTTTCCTTGTCCTTGGAGGACATTTTTCCGTATAATATATCCATCGGAATATTTTTAAAATATTTTTCTTTAAGTTCTTCATAGACATCTTCCACCGAACTCAAATCCAGCTGATCATTTTCCTCCACCAATGGACATACTACATATACCTGCCTTCCTTTTTTTATCTCATCAAGGGCAAATCTATACACCTTATCTCTGGAATTCCTATCTCTATAATAGGTATTTATCTTCTGTCTTCCCGCAGGTAGCTCATCTATGGTGGATACATTCAAATCTCCATATAAGTACAGGCTCAGAGTTCTAGGAATAGGTGTGGCTGTCATAACGAGCACATCTACATTTTCCCCCTTGTTGGTAAGTTTGCTCCTCTGCATAACCCCAAATCTATGCTGTTCATCCGTAACCACCATTCCCAGCTTTTTAAACTGCACATCTTCCTGAATTAACGCATGGGTACCTATCAGCAAATCTATTTTTCCCAGCTTCAACTCATGTTTTATCTCATCTTTGTCTTTAGCGGCAGTACTTCCACAAAGCAGCTTTACATTTACCCTGAATTTTTTCAAAAATTTTTTGGCACTTGTATAATGCTGCTTAGCCAATATCTCCGTAGGAGCCATTAGTACCGCCTGATATCCGTTTTTTACCACATTGAATACAGCTATGAGGGCCACTATGGTTTTACCGCTCCCTACATCTCCCTGCAGAAGCCGGTTCATGGGAAACCGCCTTTTTTCATCAATCAATATTTCTCTTATGACCTTATTTTGGGAATCAGTTAGCTCATAGGGAATTTCTTTTTTCAATTCCTTCAATTCCGGGGAAATTTTAAAGGCTATTCCCCTTTTGTTCATAAAGCTGTATTTAAGCATCAATATTTTGAGGGAATATGTAAAAAGTTCCTGAAACTTAAGCCTTTTCTTTCCCTGGTTTAACTGCTCCAAATCGGCAGGAGCATGTATTATGCGTACCGCCCTATCCAAACTGCAGAATCTATATTTGTCAATTATCCACCTTGGGAGGTTTTCCTGTATACTTATTTGACTGAGTACCTCAGATATAAGTTTTATAAATGTATTATTATTTATGCCCGACTTTAAAGGGTATATGGGTATTATCTTCTCTTCCGTACCATTCGACTTGCAGCCATTTACAAGAACAGGGTTTTCCATATAAATCTGTCCTTTAAATTTCTGAATTTTTCCCATTACCCTGTATCTGCCGTCCATTTTAAATTTGTTCTTCATATACGGCTGGTTAAACCATCTTCCTTTAAAAACCGTATTCTCACCTTGAAATATCACCGTGGAAATAATTTTTCCAGTTCTAGTCCTGATATTTCTACATATATTTTTGACTTTACAGTTTACTATAACTTTTCCAGTACTTCCACTTTTCAAATTTGAGCAGCTGGAAATCGTCTCGTAATCCCTTGGAAAATACAGAAGCAAATCCAATATGCTAAATATAAAACACCTGTTTAAATTTCTAGCCGTTACAGTTCCAACCCCTTTTATACTCTTTATATTATCGTATACATCCATAAAATATTCACCTGTTTCCTATACTGCATTTTAATAAATTAAAAGTAAAAAAAGCCCAAGGGCTTTTTTTATTCAACAGATACTATGAAATAATAAAGGGGCTGTTTCCCGTTGTAACACTGTATATCCATGTCTTCATATTTTTTCTCAAGTTTTTTGACAAAATTATTTACCTCCTCCCCATTGCATTTATCACCATAGTATACACTTATGAGTTCGCTGTCATCCCCTATCATTTCATCTATGATATCACTGCATACCTGAAATTTGTCTTTCCCAACTTTGTTTATTTTACCTTCAATAAGCCCCAGTATATCTCCCTGCTTTATATCTTTTTCATCTACATTTGTATCTCTTACTGCAAAAGTCACCGAACCTGTAGTCACCGTAGTCATTGCTTCTTCCATGGCATTTACATTTTCATCCAAATCCACATCCGAATTAAAAGCCGTTATTGCAGTAATTCCCTGTGGTATAGTTTTAGTAGATATTACCCTTACTGTTTTATCCGAAAGCTTTGCGGCCTGGTTAGCTGCCATAATTACATTTTTATTATTAGGCAGTACAAATATATTCTTTGCGTTTATCACATTTATACAATTTAATATATCTTCCGTACTCGGGTTCATAGTCTGACCGCCTTCTATTACGTAGTCGACTCCCAAATCCTTGAATATGCCGTTGATGCCCTCTCCTACGGACACTGAAATAAATGCATATTTTTTGGGCTCAGTTTTCTGTTCATGCTCTTCCTCCCCCTGCTCTTTTTCCGCAGGTGAATTTTCTCTAAAATCATCTATATTTAAAATATGTCTATGCTGCTCTCTCATATTATCTATTTTTATTTTAGACAATTCTCCTAATTTAACTGACTGTGACAAAACCCATCCCGGATCGTTGGTGTGAATATGAACTTTTATTATGTCATCATCTTTTACCACCACCATAGAATCTCCAATTTTTTTCAGCTTATTCTTAAAATCATCTATGTCTGATTTTCGAGAATGTATGATAAATTCCGTGCAATACCCATATTTTATATCCTGTTTGCCCAAATTTTTAGCCGCAGATTGAATCTTTGCACCGTTGATTTCCTTCAAATGAAGACCTTTCATATGGTTTTTCAAAGCTTCATACATTCCCTGAAGTATGATAAGAAGACCCATGCCACCGGAATCCACCACTTTTGCCTTTTTCAATACTGGAAGCATATCCGGAGTTTTATCAAGGACATTCTTGCTGTAATCACACACTTTTTCCAAGAGTACAGTTATATCCTTTTCATTTGATTTTACTGCATTTTCGCCGGCAGCCCTTATGATAGTCAATATAGTACCTTCCGTAGGACGCATAACTGCCTTATAGGCAAATTTTGCCCCTTCCTCAAGCGCATTTGCAAATCCTGCGGAATCCACCTGGGCACTGCCTTCAACACCCTTAGCTATACCCCTAAATATCTGAGAAAGTATAACTCCAGAATTTCCTCTGGCCCCCATGAGTGCACCTTTGGCCAGCTGTTTTCCAATTACATCTATGGATTTTTCATTTACATCAGCTATTTCCAATACCGCATTTCTAAGCGTCATGGACATATTCGTACCCGTATCACCGTCAGGTACTGGAAATACATTTAATGAATTCACAAAATCCTTTTTTTCCTCTAGTTTATTACTGGCATTTACAACCATATTGTAAAAAATCTGCCCATCTATATTTAAGTATCCCATTTTTACAAATTACCTCCCTAGACTCTAACACCTTGAACATTCACTGTAATAGTTGATACCTTAAGTCCTGTATAGTTCTCCAGGTTGTATTTTACCTTTTGTATTATGTTATTTGCAATTACAGATATCTTTGTTCCATACTCTACAATTATATGCAGTTCTATGATCAATTCATTATTTTTAGAGCGAACTTTTACCCCTTTACTTAAATTTTCACCTTTTATCAATTCCCAAAAACCATCCTTAGCACTTTTAGAAGCCATTCCCACTACACCATAACATTCCATGGTGGATAATCCAACTATATTGGCAACTACTTCTTCTGAATAATCTATATATCCATTTTCCTTATCGATACTGCCTATCATTTAAAAACCTCCTCTTTCAATATCATATTTTATAATACCATAAAGGCATTTTACTATTCAAGCCAATACTTAAACTTTAACCAACCCTTGCATGTATCACATGTTCTGTGGTAAAATAATTTATGTTTGAATCATGTAAAACTCTTAAGGAGGTGTTTACAATGTCAAGAAAATGTGATATATGTGGTAAAGGTGTTGCGTTTGGAGTACAATACAGCCATTCACACCGTCAATCCAAAAGAACTTGGTCTCCGAATATAAGAAAAATCAAAGCTATAGTCAATGGTACACCAAAAACTATACATGTTTGTTCGAGATGTCTTCGTTCAGGAAAGGTTAAACGTGCCATATAAAAATAAAAATGCAGTTGTTTAGTTACAATTGCATTTTTTGCGTCTTGTGTTTATTATAAATACGAGATCATTTTCTCCTGGTAAAAAATTTTATAATTGCAGACAGGATACCTGGAAGTTTAAATGCAATAATTTTCATCAAATTACCTCCTTATTTATGATGTTCTATTAGATACCATCCACAATAAATCAATCCAGCACCTGCAGCTATTATCCATCCCCATATGGGAATAATAACTGTCATCAAAAATCCCACACCTATGGACAAAGCTACTAATCCAATTTTTTTCTTTGTTCTTCTTCTGAGTCCCCTCTTTTTCACATCATTATACCTTAAAAATTGCTCTATACTATTATATGCACCAAACAGCATTATTGTTACCACATTTTCAATTGACAATTGTCAGCTGTCAATTGTCAATCGAATTCAGTCTCTGCTTTTCATCAGAAGCAGTCTCCCGCTGTCAAATACTATATCTGCACTTTTCTTCAAAAATTCATTTGATATGGTCCTGCCGTCACCCAACTTCAAGTCATAGTTATCAAGTTTGTACTTTGCACCTATTATACTTAAATTTTTAACTACATCACAATAGGCATACAGTGAAAAAGTTTCACCCTCTTCACCTTCTATTCTGGTGGATTTGTCAACCAGCTCAATAGTATTGTGTTCATCTTTTATATAAGCCTTAACTCCACTTAAATTGCATTTCAAAAGCATACCCAGATTTCCCAAAAGGTGGTCCACTCTGCTTCCTGTAACCCCAAGCAGCACTATTTCATCTGGTTTTAGTCCAAGAGCTTTGTCAATTACAATTTCGGTATCTGTACAGTCCTTAACCTTGGGATATTCTTCTATAATACAACCTTTGTATTTAAAAAAATTTAAGACTTCTCCATCTATGGAATCAAAATCTCCCATGAGATATTTGGGCAGTATGTTATACCTATAAAGGCAATTTCCGCCGCTGTCAGCACATATTAAAATTGAATCTTTATTAAGTTCTCTCTCAAGCAATTTTTTTGAAGGAGCACTTCCTCCTGATACTATAACCACTTTCACGTTAAATTCCCTCTCTCAGCATTTCTATATTGTCTTTTATCCTCCCATTTTTAAATACGGCGGAACCTGCCACTATTACATCCGCACCGTTTTTCACTACATTTCCTATATTGTATTTTGAGATACCGCCGTCAACTTCTATCATCAAGTTTTTGTTATATCTATCTTTTAAATCCCTCACTTCTCTTATTTTTCTAGAACAGTAATCTATGTATTTTTGTCCTCCGAATCCGGGGTTCACAGACATTATGAGAACCATATCCAGATAAGGCACCAGATATTTTAAATTGTCTACCAATGTAGCTGGATTCAACGCCACTGCCGTCTTCACACCTAAACTCCTTATGTAATTCAACGTCCTATCCAAATGACTGTCGGCTTCAAAATGAACCGTTATGATATCCGCACCTGCTTTTGCAAAACTCTCTACATACCTAGAAGGTTCCCGTATCATCAAATGTACATCAAAGGGCAATCTGGTACATTTTCTTATGCTCTGTACTATGGGAACTCCAAAGCTTATATTGGGTACAAAACTTCCATCCATCACATCTATGTGAATTAAATCCGCCCCACATCTGTCCAAAGATCTTATTTCTTCTCCCAATTTGGAAAAGTCTGCCGACAATATGGAAGGTGCTATTTTTACCATTGCGTATTATCTCCTTTTTAATATAAATGTATTTAACTCAATATCTCTCATGTGAAAAAATTTCTTTTAGGACTTTAATATAGAAATTGTATCTTTCACTGCTTATACTTCCTCTTTCCACAGAACTTTTAACAGCACATTTAGGTTCCTTATAATGAAAACATCCTGCAAATTTACACTTTCCTATAGATTTCATAAATTCAGGAAAACAGTATTGAAGTTCTTCTGGAGGTATGTCAGTTGTATCAAGTGAAGAAAAACCAGGGGTATCCACTAGAAACCCCTTTTCAACAACTTCTATCAACTGACTGTACCTTGTAGTGTGTTTCCCCCTGTTTAATTTTTCACTCACTTTACCGGTTTTCATAAGTTCTTTTCCACAAAGGAAATTTAAAATAGTAGATTTTCCTACCCCAGAAGGTCCACATAGAACTGTAACATTTCCGCTTAATTTCTCCCTGACAGCATCAATTCCATATCCTTTTTTTGCACCAAGCTGCAGTATTTCATAACCCACACTTCTTATTCTGTCTACAAGCTCAAGCTCCACTTTATTCTTGGGCAAATCCATCTTATTAAAACACACAATTATCTTTAATCCACTGTATTCACAATTTATGAGAATTCTATTTAAAAGATCTTCATTCATTTTAGGGTGATTAAATGCAAAAATCACCAATACCTGAGTTACATTGGCAACTAAAGGACGCTTTAACTGACTTATTCTAGGATAAATTTTATCAATAACTCCCTGGTCCCTCTCAATACTGATATCGACGTTATCTCCAACCATGGGGGAAAGACCGCTGTATCTAAATTTCCCCCTGGCTTTACATTCAATTGTTCTGTCTTTGGTTTTTATATAATAAAATCCTCCTATGCCTTTTACTACAATTCCCTTCATAATTTCTCCTAATCTAGTTCAATATTGTTTTATACCTCGCCTATTCTATCTTCTGGAATTATTGTAATCACTGTAATTGTAATTTGAGTTACTGCGGTTGCCTGTATTGCTGTTATTGGAATTGTTTCCGCTTCCATTATTACCCTGCTGGCCACCGCCCTGCTGACTGCCGCCGCTCTGCTGGCCACCGCTCTGCTGGCCGCTGCCTGTATTTCCGCCGCTGCTCTGCTGTCCGCTGCCTGCAGTATTACTGCCAGTATTGCTTCCAGTATTACCTTCCTGTGAACCCTGATTGCTGTTCATTCCCTGCTCACCTTGAGGCTGTTTATATACATAATAAGTCAAAGTCACGGAAGTGCCTTCTTTAACCTGCCTTGAAGCACCTACACTCTGATTTGTAACTCCCATATTCTCCTGATTTCTATCGGAAGTTTCCACTGGATTTTCCACAACTTTCAGGCCTGCACCCTGCATTATGGCTTTTGCTTCACTTATACTCTTGCCTGAGACGTCCGGAACTGTCACATATTTTGATTCGGGTCCCTTGCTCACTACAAGATTCACCTTAGTACCATTCTTCACTTTAGAGTCAGCTTCCGGATCCTGGCTTACAACCTGACCTTGAGATACATTATCGCTGTATCTGTAGGAAATATTGCCCACACTAAGACCACTGCTGGTGATAATACTTTTGGCAGTACCCAAATCAATACCCACTACATTTGGAACGCCCATGGTATCGCTGCCTCCACTTATAATCACCCTCACATCTGAATGTATTTTTACTTTAGTACCTGATTTAGGAAAACATTCCAGTACAGTACCTGCAGGTTTATCACTTTTTTGTTTCGCCCCAACTACAAAATTGAGTTTCTTACTTTCCACTAACTTCTTAGCTTGATCCCGTTTCATTCCCACTATATTGGGTACTGAAACTTCCGAAGAATTTCTGCTGAATGCAAAATATCCTGAAACTGCACCTATTACTGTTATCAACACAATCAATGCTATTATAAGTATGGTTTTCTTTTTTTTCGGATCAAGGGCAGGTGACTTGTTTTTTTTCTTCTCCGGCTCAACTTCATCTTCATCATAATCCTCGTCTTCATTTTTATAATTGTCATTTACATCTACAGGATCCATTATCCTCGTCATATCGTCATTCAAATCATCTTCTGCCAAATTAAGCTTTTGATTATTCTCTATTTTTTTTAAATCTACAAGCATATCATCCATGGTCTGATACCTTTTTATAGGTTCCTTTTCCACGGCCTTCAAGATCAATTTATTTAGACCTTCCGGTACGTTTTCATTCAATTTGATGGGGGGAACCACTGGCTCCTGTATATGTTTTAACGCTATGGACACCGGGCTCTCTGCATCATAGGGTACTTTACCTGTAACCATTTCATACATTACTATTCCTAGAGAATAGATGTCCGTTCTAAAATCTACAAAGCTGCCCCTTGCCTGTTCAGGAGAAAAATAATGTGCAGAACCCATTATTTTATTTGAATTGGTTATAGTAACTGAATTAGAAGCTTTTGCAATTCCAAAATCCGTTACCTTTACTATTCCATCTTCCGTTACAAGAATATTATGAGGCTTTATATCCCTATGTATAATATTATTCCTATGTGCACATCTGAGGGCTTTAGCTATCTGAATAGCTATTTCTACTGTTTTCTCCGGAGGTATTCTGACTTCTTCTTTTATTATCTGTTTTAGTGTCTTCCCTGAGACATATTCCATTACAATATAATTTATATCATTCTGGCTGCCCACGTCATATATATTGACTATATTATTGTCCGAAAGGCTTGCTGCTGCCGTAGCTTCCCTTTTAAATTTTTCAACAAATTCCGTATCGCTGGAAAATTGTTCTTTAAGAACTTTCACAGCTACATTTCTATTTAACAGGTGGTCCTTAGCCTTATAGACAACTGCCATTCCACCTTCCCCTATTTTTTCCAACGGTTCATATCTATTTCCTAGCATCGTCCCTATCATCTTTACCCTCTCCTTCAAATACAATAACTGATATATTATCTTTTCCGCCTCTAAGGTTGCTGAGTTCAATTAACTGTTTACATGCATCCTCGTTATTGTTATTCATTATTATATCAAACATTTCATCAGTATTTACCCCATTAGACAAACCGTCAGTACAGAGCATTACCCTGCTGACGTCCCTCAAATCAACCTCAAAGGTATCTATTTTTACGGATAGATTGGTTCCAAGTGCTCTGGTTATTATATTTTTGTTAGGATGACTTGCAGCTTCCTCCTCCGTTATACTGCCTTCATCAACCAACTGCTGCACAAGAGAATGATCTTTAGTGATTTTTACTACACCGTCGTACTTTAAAATATAACATCCACTGTCGCCTACATTAGCTACTACCATCTTCATATCTCTTACTAAACAGGCCGTTATAGTTGTCCCCATCCCAACAAATTCATCATTACTTCTCGACAATTTATAGATCTTTTCATTTGCCAGATTTATAGCTTCCAAAAGGTCCTTTTTCATATCTACCGTTTCCCTAGCTTTTATATTGGAAATAGTTGTCTCAACTGCAATTCTGCTTGCAACTTCTCCTGCATTATGTCCACCCATTCCATCCGCTATCACATATAGATTCAAATTCTTTCCCTTATAGAAATCTGCAAAATCTTCATTTAGCTTCCTTACTTTGCCTACATCTGATAAGATCCCCACCATTTTCTACACCCTTTCTATACCTTTTTGATTCTATATAACTTCTTCTCAATTGCCCACAAGCGGCGTTTATATCCGAACCCATTTCTCTTCTTATAGTAACTTCTACTCTATTATCAACAAGTTTATCATAGAAATCTTTTATATTATTCAGAGAAGATTTTCTAAAATCATTTTCCCTAACTTCATTTACAGGTATCAAATTTACATGACACAGAAGACCTTTTAACAGCCCTATTAAATTTTCAGCACATTGCAAGCTGTCATTTACACCACTTACCAAAGCATATTCAAAAGATATTCTCCTGCCTGTCTTGTCTATATAATATCTGCATGAATCCATTATTTCCCCTATAGAATATCTATTTGCAATAGGCATGATCTTTCTTCTAGTCACATCATCTGTTGAATGCAGAGATATAGCCAACGTGATCTGTAGATTTTCATCTGCCAATTGCCTTATTCTAGGCACTATACCACAGGTAGAAAGAGTTATGTGTCTTTGACCTATATTGAGGCTGTAATCGCAATTTAACATATTTAAAAATTTTAGCACATTGTCATAATTGTCAAGAGGTTCTCCACTTCCCATCAACACTACATTTGATATTCTCTCTCCAATTTCACTTTGAGATTTTAAAACCTGGGCCAATATTTCTCCACTGCTCAGATTTCTCACCATACCATCCACAGTAGATGCACAAAATTTACAGCCCATCCTACATCCAATTTGCGTTGAAACACATATGGAATTACCGTGTTTATATTTCATAACTACTGTTTCTATAACATTTCCATCTCTATATTTATATAAAAACTTAACAGTATCTTTTAATTTTGAACGATAGCTTTTAATCAATTCTGGAATTTCTATATAAAAATTTTCTTTCAATTTCTCAATTAAGGATTTAGGAATGTTGGTCATACAATCAAAATCCCACTGGTTTTTCTTGTAAAGCCAGTTCATTACCTGATTTGCCCTAAACTGGCTTTCGCCGTTATTTTTCATCCAACTTCTCAAGTCTTCCATATTGAAGTCAAAGATATTATACATACATTTATTGCACCTACCTATATTTTATCATTTTTGCAATAAAAAACCCATCTACATTTTCACTGGGAAGTATTGTCATATATCCTCCTCTATTATATATTATATTTTCAAAATCTCCACAGTTTATTTTTTCCAATTTAAATTGAGGATTTTTCCCAATAAACCATCTTATATTTTCATCATTCTCCATCTTATTTAATGTACACGTAGAATATATAAGTTTTCCACTTTTTTTTACATATTTCGAGGCATTGATCATAATATTTCTCTGTATTTTTATTAAATTATTTATAGAATTCTTATTCTTGGTCCATTTGATTTCAGGTTTCTTCCTGATTATTCCAAGCCCCGAACAGGGTACGTCAATGAGCACTCTGTCTGATATGCCCTGAAATTGTTCCACATATTCTTCAGCATCAATTTTATTACAAATAATATTTTTGATTCCCAGTCTATCTGCGTTTTCCCTTACAAGTGCCAATTTATTTTCATGTAAATCACAGGCATATACTTTTCCCGTATCTCCCATCAATTCTGATATGTGGCAGGACTTACCTCCCGGGGCACTGCAGAGATCAAGCACAGTCATGTTTTCTTTTACATCCATAATACGGGCTACCAGCATTGAACTTTCATCCTGAACTGTAATATACCCCCTCTTAAAAAGCGAATTCGACTCTATACTGCTCCCTTTTTTTATAATCAAAGCCTCTCTGCACAGAGTACCTCTCTCAACGTCGTATCCACTTTCTTCAAGCTTATTCCAAACCTGTTTGTAATCTGCCTTTAAACTATTTATTCTAACTGTAATTTTGGGAACAATATTCGAGTTTTTCAATATGGTCTCACCCACACCTTCGCCATACTGGGAAATAAAAAGTTCA
Organism: Clostridium lapidicellarium; assembly: GCF_041224415.1. NCBI lineage: Bacteria > Bacillati > Bacillota > Clostridia > Eubacteriales > Clostridiaceae > Clostridium > Clostridium lapidicellarium. The sequence goes on from NZ_JBGFFE010000001.1 coordinate 147,111, forward strand.
ACCATCCATCTTGGAAAGGAATACTTAAAACATAACCTTCCTATCTTGTCACCATTTTGTCCAAAGCCCACAATATTCCTCTTCCTTAAATAATTTCTCAGGACACCATTTACCAGTCTCGACAATTTAAATGATTTCCTTTTTGAAAGTTCTACAGCTTCATTTACCACTGCAAACTCAGGTACTTTGTCTAAATACCTCAGTTGAAATATGGATATTCTAAGTATGTTCAATATGTCTTCATCCAATTTGCCAACGCCATTTTTCAAAAAACTGTTCAGTATACTGTCAATCGTATATTTGTACCTCAGAGTTCCATATACTATTTCTGTAATAAATGCCCTGTCCCTTCTATCCAAATTTTCTCTATTCAAGTACTCACTTAAAACTATATTGGAATATGCATTATTGTGCAATACCTTTTTAAGTATTTTAACTGCTGTATTTCTGGAATTTGTCATATTTTTACCTCTAATTTCTATCTCTACTTATATATATGAGTCTCAGCAAGTTTGCTATAGAAGTCAATATGGCAGCCACATAGGTCATAGCAGCAGCACTTAAAACTGATCTTGCACCGCTTAACTCGCCTGAGTAAAGTATATTTTTTCCCTCCAGCATCCTTAAAGCTCTCTTTGAAGCATTTAATTCCACCGGAAGAGTTATTATCTGAAACAATACAACTGAAGTAAATAAAATTATTCCTAAATTCACAAGTCCTCTGATTCCTAGAATGAATCCAGCCAGAAGCAGTATCCATGAGGCATTAGAACCAAAATTCACTACAGGGACAATGGAATTTCTTATAATAAGCGGAACATATCCATTTTTATGTTGAATAGCATGACCGGTTTCGTGGGCCGCCACCCCTATTGATGCTACAGAATTCCCATAATAAACATCCTGCGAGAGCCTCATGACCCTCTTGGACGGATCATAATGATCGCTTAATTTCCCGGGTATCAATTCCACAGGTACATCATAAAGGCCGCTGCCGTCCAAAAGCATTCTGGCCACCTGGGCACCCGTATATCCGTTGTGGCTGCCATATCTGGAATATTTATTGAAAGTGGAAGATACCTTGTATTGAGCCCAGATTGCTACTAAAAGTGCTGGAATTAATATAATAATACTGCTATCAAAATAAAACATCAATTACACCTCCATATGAGCTATTTCCCTAGTACAATGCCTGGTTCTATCAAATGCCCCTTTATATATTCACTAACTTCCATAGGCCTCCCGCCTGGAAACTGTATATTTTTTATTACAACGATACCCCTGCCGCAGGCCACTTTAATACCCTGTTTGGAAACTTCAAGTATACGTCCGGCTTCCTTTGTAGGGGATGTTTCATCCGATATTTTAACCTGATATACTTTCATGCTTTCCCCTTTATATTGAGTATATGCAATAGGCCATGGATTTAAACCCCTTACAAAATTTTTTATCTCAATGCTGCTGAGATCCCAGTTTATCTTTGCCATGTTCCTCGAGAGCATTTTTGCATAGACGGTTGTGGTCTTCCCCTGCTTCTTTCTTTCAATTGTACCTGCTTTTAGCCCTTTAAGAGTTTTTACAAGTAAACTGGCTCCGTCTTCTTTCAATACATCTGTAAGATCTCCTGCTGTCATGTCCTCTGAAATCTCAACGGTACTTCTCAAAAGCACATCTCCCGTATCAAGCCCGGTATCCATGAACATGGTAGTATTTCCAGTCTCTTTCTCACCTTTTATAATACACCAGTTTATAGGCGCTGCCCCCCTATATTTTGGCAAAAGTGATGCATGTAAATTAATGCATCCATTTTTAGGTATACTCAGCACTTCCCCTGTAAGTATCTGGCCGTAAGCTGCAACTACTATAAAATCCGGTTTCATTTTTTTCAGCTCGCTTAATACCCGGCCATCCTTTTTCAAACTGACGGGCTGATAGACAGGTATGTTGTGTTTGACAGCCTCTTCTTTGACAGGAGAAAAAGCTATCTTTCTACCTCTGCCCTTTGGTCTATCAGGTTGTGTAAATACAGCCGCCACATCGAATTCCTCTATCAGCCTTTTTAAAGATGGTACTGAAAAATCAGGAGTTCCCATAAAAACTATATTCATTTGCCACCTTCACCTTCTTTTTTTACAATTTTATCTATAAAAAGTACACCATTTAAATGATCTATCTCATGGCAAAATGCCCTGGCAAGCAAATCTTTTCCTTCCACTACTATCTTTTCACCCTCTTCATTCAATGCCTTTACTTTCACTATCTGAGGTCTTTCCACTTCGCCTTCCACTCCAGGTATGCTCAGGCATCCCTCTCTATCTATATAACTGCCTTCACTATATATAATTTCCGGATTTACAAGTTTATATAACACACCATCACCTATGTCAATTACCACAATCCTTTTTAAAACACCAACTTGAGGTGCTGCAAGACCTATACCGTCTTCTTCATACAGCGTATCCACCATGTCTCCAAGCAGTGTCTTAATTCTATCATTTATAACATCAACTTTCCTGCTTTTTTTTCTCAGTATATCGTCACCATATTTTCTAATATTTCTTAAAGCCATATTATGCGTTTCTCCTCTCAAACCAAACTATAAATTACATCATATTAGTAGGATTTATATCTATACTAACCCTTATATCATTATAAACATCTTTTAACAGATCATAAACTATTTTTCTTATATTTTGTGCCATATTTAAACTTATTTTTCCCTTTATCATTATCTTCCACCTATAGTATTCCTTTATCTTAGATATTTCACAGGGGCACGGACCCAACATTTTAATTTTATCATTTTTCTCAAGAATATTCCTCAAAAATATACCAACATTTTGTATATTTTTTATTAATATGCCCTCATTCTTACTGCTCACATTTATAAGAAGAATATCTGAAAATGGCGGATAATTCATGTTCTTTCTCACTACAATTTCCCTATTATAAAAATCTCTGTAATTGTTTTTTGCAGCACATTTCAAGCTGTAATTTTCAGGGCTGTAGGTCTGTACAATTACTTCTCCCGGTTTTTGACCTCTACCTGCCCTTCCAGAAACCTGCGTTATCAATTCATAGGTTCTTTCTGCAGATCTAAAATCAGGAAGATTAATTGACAGATCTGCCGCTATCACTCCAACCAGGGTAACATTTTTGAAATCCAGCCCTTTTGCTATCATCTGCGTTCCCACCAATATGTCGGCTCTGCCCTCTTTAAAGGTATTATATATTTTCTCATAGGAATTTTTCTTTCTTGTAGTATCAAAATCCATCCTGAGTACTTTTGCCCCGGGAAATTTTTCCTTTATCAACTTTTCTATTTTCTCAGTACCGACTCCAAAATACTTTACATATTTACTCCCGCATTTGGGGCAAACTTTGGGCACGTCAATCCTGCTTCCGCAGTAATGACATATGAGTTTATCAATATCATGGTGGTACGTGTAAGATATGTCACAGTTATTACACTTAAACACATAGCCGCATTTTCTACAGGATACAAATGTAGAATATCCCCTTCTATTTAAAAACAATATTACCTGTTCTCCCCTATTCAATCTGTCACAAATGGATTTATACAAAATCCTGCTGAACATGGATTTATTGTTATTCACAAGCTCTTCTCTCATATCTACAATCCTAATTTTAGGCATAGCTGCCCCATCGGCCCTGTTTCTCAAAGTCACAAGCTCAATTTCACCTCTGGTACATCTATAATAAGTTTCTATAGAAGGTGTAGCTGAACCCAACACCATTTTACAGCCATATTGTCTGCATTTCATCTCCCCTATTTCTCTGGCATTGTACTTGGGATTGCTGTCTGATTTGTAGCTCCACTCCTGTTCTTCATCTATTATTATAAACCCCAGATTCTCAAAAGGTAAAAAAATAGCCGATCTAGCTCCTATGGCAACTTTTACCTGACCCCTTTTTACCCTCATCCATTCGTCATATCTTTCCCCGTCGGATAATTTACTGTGAAATACACTTATGTCCTTTCCAAATCTTCCCTTAAACCTTTCTACCATTTGGGGAGTAAGTGCAATTTCAGGTACTAATATAATGGATTCCATTCCGTCTTTCATAGCCTTCTCCACAAGCTGCATATAAATTTCAGTCTTGCCGCTTCCCGTAACTCCGTGAATTAAAAACATGCTTTTATCTAAATTCATTATCTTATTTACTGCCAGCTGCTGTTCCCTATTCAATATTTTTTTGGAGTATCTGCTGTATTTTCTATCATCGTATCTACCAACCACGCTTTTTCCGGTAATGAGAAAACCGTGTTTTATCATAGTATTTATGGAGGACAGAGATACATCATATTTTTCGCTTATAAAATTTTTGGTATGTTTTCCATTTTCATCTTCCACCAATTTATATATTTTTCTATATGGATCCCTGGCAAATCTTTTTTCTGGCTCTCTGCCTGTGTACACCAAGTTTTCTTCCTTGTCCTTCATACCCTTCAAAATACCTCTCGGTACAAACATCTTTATACAGTCCAGATAGGTGCACAGATACCTCTTTCTCATTTCCTCTATAAGCTCTAAGTCTTTTAACGTAAAAAGGGGGAAATCATCGCAAAAATCAATTATATCTTTGATTTTATTGTCATTTAATATATTTTCATAAAGCCTTACTATAAATCCGTCCACTTTTTTATTTCCCTTTCCAAAGGGAACTTTAACTCTGAAGCCTATTTTTATCTTATCTTTCAATTTTTCCGGTACTTTATAGGTAAAAATCTTATCCAATTTCACGGAACTGTTATTCACGATAATTCCTGCATATGTATACACCTGATCACCCTTTTACAATAAACATTAAATTAAATAAGAGAGGCATTCAATTTTCAGCCCCTCTTAAAAATATAAAAAATTTATAACCTAGATGTCAATATATCAAACAATTTACGTGCTACTTCCCTCTTAGTCATTTTATTCAAATCAACTTTATCGCCATCCCTGAATATTATGGTAACTTTATTGTTATCTGAGGCAAATCCGGTATCTTCACCCGTTATATTATTGGCAACTATATAGTCTAAATTTTTATTTTCCAATTTTTTTGCGGCATTTTTTATAAGATCATTACTTTCCGCAGCAAAGCCCACCAAAATTTGATTGTCCTTCAATTTTCCAAGCTCTTTAAGTATGTCAATATCCTTGATCATTGGAAGTGAAAGCTCATCTTCATTCTTTTTTATCTTCTTTTGAGAATAGGCCTTGGGTTTATAATCAGAAACCGCAGCCGCCTTTATAACTATATCCTGCTTATCAAATTTTTCAAGTACTGCATTTAACATTTCCTCATTTGTCCTCACACCGACAAACTGTACTCCAAATGGCATTTCCAAACTCGTCGGTCCAGAAACAAGGGTAACTTCTGCCCCCCTGTCTCTCGCCTCCTCAGCTATAGAATATCCCATCTTGCCGGAGGATCTATTGGTTATATACCTTACTGGATCTATATCCTCCATGGTAGGGCCGGCAGTAACAAGCACTTTCTTACCCTTCAGATCCTTTTTATCATAGAGCATGCTCTCAATTACCTGGGTTATAAAATTTGTATCCTGAAGCTTGCCTGCCCCGCTGTCGCCACATGCCAGTCTTCCTGATGCAGGCTTTATGAATTCATATCCAAATTTCATGAGTTTATTTATATTGTCCTGTAAAATAGGATTTTCATACATGTTGGTATTCATAGCAGGTGCAAAAACCACTGGAGCTCTGCTCGCCATAATTGTAGTAGTCAAAAGATCGTCCGCTATTCCATTTGATACCTTTCCTATTATATTGGCAGTTGCAGGAACAACCGCTATTAAATCCGCCTTCTTTGCAAGAGAGATATGCTGTATTTCCCATGATTTTGGCTCATCAAACATATCCACATTCACTATATTCTGGCTCATGGTCTGAAAACTAAGAGGTGAAACAAACTTCACTGCGGATCTGGTCATTATGACATTTACGTCAAAACCCCTCTTCTTAAGTCTGCTAACCACGTCCAATGCCTTATAGGCCGCTATTCCTCCAGTTACTCCTATAACTACATTTTTCCCCTCACCTGTATTCAGCATTACTTTATACCCTCTTTTGAAGTTTCATAAGAAATCAATTTTTGATATACCTCGTTAATGGCTATAGTGACAGGTTTAGTCGAATCTATATCCACCAAGGGTTCGTCTCCATCAATTAACTGTCTTGCCCTTTTAGCCACTATAGTGATCAAAGCATACCTATTGTTTACTATTTTTAGCAGATCTACAACAGATGGATTTATCATCGAGTTGTCCATATGTAATTCCCTCCTTAGGATTTAATATCTCATCTTTAACCCTATCCACTCTACATTTTTCCGCTGCAATTATACTTTCTATATTTTTTACAGCATTGCCTACAGTATCATTTATAACCACATAGTTGTATTTCGATACATAATTTATTTCTTTATATGCCGAATTAAATCTAGTTGTAAAAGATTCAGGTGTTTCACTGCCTCTGTTTATAATCCTCTTCTTCAACTCCTTCATTGAAGGGGGAAGTATGAATATAAACACGCCCTCAGGATAAGCCTTTTTTACCATAAGAGCACCCTGAATGTCAATTTCAAGTACAACATCATTTCCCTCTTTTATAGCTTTTAAAGCCTGTGATTTAGGCGTTCCGTAATAATTGCCATATACTTTTGCATACTCCAAAAAATCATCTTTTTTTATTTTATTCTTAAAATCTTCTTCACTCAAAAAATAATAATTTATCCCATCCACTTCGCCCTCCCGGGGAGATCTCGTAGTAGCTGAAGTGGAAATCCAAAATTTATTCTCTTTCACAAGGGCCTTGCACACCGTACTTTTTCCTGCACCTGAGGGCCCTGATATTACAATTAGAAGACCTTTTTTTTGCATTTATTCCTCAACCTCACTGATTTCATCGTCTTCATCCTTAGAGGACAACCTATGTGCCACCGTTTCAGGCTGAACCGCCGAAAGTATTATATGATCGCTGTCAGTTATTATAACAGCTCTAGTCCTTCTTCCATAAGTGGCATCGATGAGCATTCCCCTGTCTCTTGCTTCCTGAATTATTCTCTTTATTGGCGCAGATTCCGGACTCACTATAGCCACTAACCTATTTGCCGAAACAATATTTCCAAAGCCTATATTTATTAACTTAATACCCATATATTTCCTCCTGTTTATTCCACATTTTGTATCTGTTCTCTTATTTTTTCAACTTCATTTTTCACACTTAGTATCAATTTGGTTATTTCTAAATTTGTCGACTTGGAAGCAATGGTATTTGCCTCCCTGTTCATCTCCTGTAATATAAAATCAAGCTTCCTTCCTACAGGCTCATCAACATTTAAAGTACCCTTAAATTGAATTATATGGCTGTTTAGCCTCACAATTTCCTCATCAATACATGACTTGTCGGCAAATAACGCTATTTCCATTGCCATTCTATTTTCATCTACAGGATATTCTCCCAGTAAATTCTTTAATCTCTCTGAAAGTTTTTCCCTGTATTCTTCCGGTATCTTAAAAGATTTGCTTTCTATGTCTTTCATCAGGATTTGAATGTGATCGCATTTCTCAATCATATTGTCCTTTAATTTTTTTCCTTCCTTTTCTCTCATATCCATAAGCATGGAAAGAGCATCATTTAAAGCCTGTAATAAATATTTCCAAATATTCTCAAGATCATCTTCTTCCTTTTTTAAGGTTATTATATCTGGGAATTTGGCAATCAAATCAAGGGATATATCTGTTTTTATATTGTATTTTCCTTTGATTTTATTTAGACACTCTACATAGCTATCTGCCAATTTTTCATTCAGCACAGCTTTTGTAGTACAATTGCCAAAGTCCGTCTGAGTTACAAATATATCTACCTTACCCCTATTTATTTTTTGTTGAACAACTTTTCTTATTTTGTCTTCCAAAGGCATAAGACTTTTGGGCATCCTAATACTTAAATCACAATACCTGTGATTTACACTTTTTACTTCCACTGTAAAGCTCTGTCTGTCACATTCTACTGAGCCCCTTCCAAATCCCGTCATACTTTTAATCATTATAATTTCATCCTTCCGCAAAACCAAACCAGTCTACAATTAATTATACATAAATGTCTACAATGATTTCAAGATAAATTTTATAAATTATAGTTTAAGACGATTATATCATAAAATTCCTCCAATAGACACATTTATAAATAAATTTAAAGCTTCAGACAATCAAATTCAATTACCTGAAGCCATAAATCTAAAGTATAATACAAATCAAACCGCCATTACCTTCATTTATAATTTTCTGAAGTGTTTTCTGTATTTTAACCTGAATATCCTCCGGCATTTTATAGAGTTTATTCTGAAGTCCCTCCTTCACCAATATCTCCAGTGACTTGCCAAACATATTGCTCTGCCATATTTTAGAAGGATCACTTTCAAATTGTTCCAGAAGAGATTTGACCATCTCCTCGCTTTCCCTTTCAGTACCCATGATGGGTGAAATCTCTGTTTCTATATCAGCCCTTATGAAATGCAAAGAGGGTGCACTGGCCTTTAGCTTTACCCCGAACTTATTGCCCTGTTTTACTATTTCAGGTTCCTCAAGTTTCATTTCCGAAAGCTGGGGGGCAACCAAACCATAACCGGTTTCCCTGACATCTTTAAGTGCCGTTGAAATCTTGTCATATTCTTCTTTTGCACTGTGCATCTCTTTAATCGTAGTTAACAGATCACTTTCCCCTTGAATTTCCTTCCCGCATATTTCACCCAATACCTTGTAGTAAAGATCTTTTTTGGGCTTTAGATCAATATTGGCAGTGCCCTCACCCATATTAATCTCCCTTATGCCGGATTCTCCCACGAACTCCACATCCGAAAATCCATCTACAGCTTTTACTATGTCCCTTATTTTATATACGCTTTCACACATGTCTTTCACCAAATTTATAAAATCCGTCTTCAACCAGTGAGATGGTTCCATTTTTTCTATCCAATCCGGCATATTGATGTTTATTTCCTTAATTGGGAATTCTTTAAGTATTCTTTCAAATACATTTGTTATGTCATCTTCCTTCATGTTAAGTACATCCATGCATTGAACGGGCACATCATATTTACTCTCCAGTTCTTTCTTCAAATCCATAGTATCGGGTTCATAGGGATGCTGTGAATTTAGGATCACCATAAAAGGCTTGTTTATCGACTTGAGCTCATTTACCACTCTCTCTTCAGCTTCAACATAATCATTTCTGCTTATATCGGTTATGGAGCCATCTGTAGTTACCAGAAATCCTATAGTCGAATGTTCATTTATCACTTTTTTGGTTCCAATCTCTGCAGCTTCCTCAAAGGGTATTTCATAGTCATACCAGGGAGTCGTAACCATTTTGGCCTCTTCTCCCTCCATATACCCCAATGCACTTTTAACTATATATCCCACACAATCCACCATTCTGACTTTAAATTTGGTATTTTCATTTAAACTTATTTCTATGGCTTCATTGGGGACAAATTTAGGTTCTGTAGTATGAATTGACTTTCCTGAAGAGCTTTGGGGCAGCTCATCTTTTGCTCTCTGCTTTTTATAAGAATTATTTATGTTGGGAAGTACCATTATTTCCATGAATTTTTTTATAAAAGTGGATTTTCCAGTTCTGACAGGGCCTACAACTCCCACGTATATGTCTCCCTGAGTTCTCTCTGCAATATCCTTGTATATATTAAAGTTTTCCAAAAATATACCCTCCAATAATCTAATATTAACAGTATATATATATTTTCATTGGAGATATTTTATACATATTATTTTGCTTACATCTAAAATTAATTTCAACTATATTTCATTTTTCTTATCCCTTGTCATAAGTTCATATACAGTATATCTGGGGTTTTCCCCCTTGAAAAGTATCCCGTAAAGAGCTTCAGTTATAGGCATTTCTACATTCAATTTATTTTTCATCTTATAAAAAGCCCTGCAGGCTGATATCCCTTCAACCACCATATTTACTTCTCTGACAGCCTCTTTCATCGATTTACCCTGGCCTATGAGTATGCCGGCTCTTCTATTCCTGCTGTGCATGCTGGTACAGGTAACTATGAGGTCACCTATCCCGGAAAGTCCTGAAAATGTCTCTTTCCTGCCTCCGAGCTTCTCGCCGATTCTCACTATTTCCGCAATCCCTCGGGTCATAAGAGCTGCCTTCGAGTTGTCTCCATAACCTATCCCATCTGAGATTCCAGCCGCCAGTGCAATTATATTCTTAACGGCACCTCCAATTTCAACTCCTACTATATCTTCATTGGTATATACTCTAAATTTATTTGTGGTAAACAGATCCTGAATTTTTCTGCTGCATTTCATGTCTTTCGAGGCTACAACTACAGTCGTAGGTATATCCCTGGCAACTTCCTCCGCATGACTTGGTCCTGAAAGTACTACTACCTTGTTTTCAGGCAGTTCTTCTCCAATAACTTCAGAAAGCCTCTTTCCCGTTTTTTCTTCTATGCCCTTGGCTATATTTACAATTATCTGATCTTTTTTTATAAACTGTCTAAAATTCCTGCACACTTCTCTTACAGCCTGAGAGGGTACAGATAGAACTAAAACGCTTCCCCTTTCAATTACCTTCCCGGCATCTACAGACGCCTTTACATTATTGGGAATGACCACATCGGGAAGATACTTAATATTTTCCCTTTTCACATTTATATCCTGCACTATGGAATCTTTCCTGTCCCATAAGTTCACTTCAATTCCCTTCTTGGCAAGCATCACAGAAAGAGCTGTTCCAAAACTTCCGCCTCCTAAAAAAGATACAGACAAGCACATGTCTAACCCTTCCTTTCTCTAAATTCAAGTTTTATCCCAGTGCCTGCAAAATCAAAGCTGTCTCTCAATTGGTTTTCTATATATCTTTCATAAGAAAAATGAATACAATGGGGATCATTTACAAAAAATACAAAAGTAGGAGGTTTATTTCCTATCTGGGTAACATAATATATTTTCAATCTCTTGTTTCCCACAATAGGCGGTTCTTTCATCATAACTGCCCTGCTTATGATATCATTTAGTACACCCGTTTTTATTTTTTTACAATAATTTTCATAGCACAACTTCACCGTTTTAAGCACTCTGTGTACCCTCTGTCCTGTTTTTGCAGAGATGAACAGGTAAGGTGCATAGGGCATAAATGAAAAATTTTTCTCTATATTGTCCTTAAATGTATTTACAATTTTTGTATCTTTATCTATAAGATCCCATTTATTTACAATGACCAGAATGGACTTGCCCAGTTCATGGGCATACCCCACTATTTTCTTATCCTGTTCACTTATACCCTGGGTGGCATCCAGCATGAGCACGCATACATCTGCCCTCTCCACTGCAGCATAAGTCCTTATAACACTGTACTTTTCAACTTCTTTTTTAACCTTGCTCTTTTTTCTTATACCCGCAGTATCTATAAGCAAAAATTTGCCCTCTTCCGTTTCCAGATAACTGTCCACAGCATCTCTTGTAGTTCCTGGAATTTCACTTACAATGACTCTCTCTTCCCCGAGCAGTTTATTTACAAGGGATGATTTTCCAACATTCGGTTTACCTATAAAAGCTATCTTTATATAATCTTCATCTTCATGTTCTCCGCTGCCGTTTTTAAAATTTTCAACTACCCTGTCCAGCATATCGCCAAGGCCCAATCCCTGGGAAGCTGAAATAGCTATAGGATCACCTATACCCAGATTGTAAAATTCATAGGCAGAAGCTTCCTGTTTCACGCTGTCTATTTTATTGACTACAAGTACTACTGGTTTCTTGCTCTTTCTGATCATCTGGGCTACCTCCTTGTCTGAAGCGGTAAGCCCTTCTTTCCCATCAACTATGAGTATTATAACATCGGCAATTTCAACTGCCATCTGCGCCTGTCTTCTCATCTGAAGGGATATTATATCATCGTCTTCTGGTTCAATTCCTCCTGTATCAATTATAGTAAAATCATATTTTAACCACTCTGCTTCTGCATATACTCTATCCCGGGTGACTCCGGGAGTATCCCCCACTATGGATATTCTTCTCCCGGCTAGTTTGTTAAACAGAGTGGATTTCCCAACATTTGGCCTTCCAACTATAGCTACTATAGGTTTTCCCATCAGTCATTTCACCTCACTGTTTTCATTTATAATATCTATTAGATCATTTCCTGTATAATCACATACGAGTACTTCTCTTCCTAAAGCCTTCTCCAAATCCTCTAAAGTAACATCATCCAAAAACGCTCTCTTTTTCGACCTGGAAATCTCATATCCTTTCCTAAGCATACATTCAGGTATGATTACATATTTTCCTAAGCTGTCATCTTTAACCTGGTCTATTATATCTGCTGCCGTAATAAGTCCTGCTACAGTTATAGTATTGCCAAAGAAATTATTTATTATCTTTTTTACTTCAATTGCTATATCCGGATTTTTTTCTGATATTCTGTCGGCAGCAAATTTTACATCCCTGTAAGCCAAATCCCCAGTCAAAAAAGTAAAAGAGCCTCTTCTATCCATTTTCAAATAATCGATATTTTTATCTAAATTATCCCTAAAAATCCTTACTACTCCCACGCCGTCTTCCAATTGACTATAATCTTCATAAAATTTCGAATTTGGAATTTTGCTGCCTGAGACAAGATAAAATTCGTCGGAAAGCCTCACAAAAGGGGCTCCTGTTTCATATAGATATTTGTGCTGAAGTTTTTCCGCAATTTGCAGCTGCTTTCCTGCAGAAATACTGTCGTATTGTTTCAGTTTAAAAAGTCCCTTCCTGTATTTTGTAACTCCCAGCGGCACTACTGCCACATTCTCAATTCCCGGATACAACTTATACAAATCCTCTACGGTCTTTTTAAACTCCAGTCCGTCGTTTATACCGGGACACAGTACTATCTGACAATTTATCTTTATTCCATTTTCAGTAAGTTTCTTCAGCCGACTATATATATTTCCCGCAAACTTATTGTTGAGCATTTTTACCCTCAGCTCAGGGTTGGTAGTATGTACTGACACATTTATAGGGCTAATTCTATACTTGATTATCCTATCTATATCTTCGTCAGCCATATTGGTAAGAGTTACAAAATTTCCCTGGAAAAAGGCCAGTCTTGAATCATCGTCCTTAAAATAGAGGGTCTTTCTCATTCCCGGAGGAAGTTGATCTATAAAACAAAAAATACAATTATTATGGCAATTCCTGGGCTTATCTAAAATAGCCTCTTCAAACTCCACTCCTAGATCCTCGTCATATTCCTTTTCTATTTCAAGTTTCCATATTTCCCTGCCCTTTTTCTCTATCTCCACTTCCACATATTCATTACTCATCAAATACTTATAATCTATAATATCCTTAACTTCAATGCTATTGACAGATAAAAGACAATCTCCCCTTTCTATTCCCATTTCCTCTGCGATACTTCCGGGTCTTACAGATTTAATTTTATTTTCCATATGTATAAAACTCCTATTTTTAAACTAAACTCAATAGAAACATAAGGATTCCTGAAATAACGGCACAACTGGGTATAGTGAATATCCAGGTTACAACTATGTCCTTGGCTACGGCCCACCTTACTGCAGAAAACCTTTTAGCAGATGCAACTCCCATTATGGATGTAGTTATTATATGAGTTGTGCTGACAGGTGCATCAAACATAGTAGCTGTAAATATAACTGCCGAAGCCCCCATTTCCGCCGAGAACCCATTTACAGGAGTCATTCTGGCCATTTTACTTCCCATGGTTTTTATTATTTTTTTCCCTCCGAGACTTGTACCCAATGCCATGGACAATGCACAGCATATTTTCACCCACAAGGGCACTGAAAATTCATGAAGAAATCCTGCACTCACCAGCGTCATTGTTATTATTCCCATGGTCTTCTGTGCATCATTGCCGCCGTGGTTTAAAGCTATCAACATGGCTGAAAATATCTGGGCCTTAGAAAAAATTTTTGTAACTGTATGCGGTCTTGTATTTCTAAGTATCATATTCATGAAACTCATAAATGCAAACCCAGCTATAAATCCTATTAATGGTGACAATATTAGCCAGAGTATAACTTTCCAAAAAAGCCCTGACCAATTGACTATTAGAAATGAACTTTTATAGACAATAGCAGATCCCACCAGCCCACCTATGAGGGCATGAGAAGAACTGCTCGGTATGCCAAAATACCAGGTTATCAGATTCCAAATTATAGCTCCCAGCAAAGCAGCTATAATTACAATTTGTGTAATATCATTCGGATTTACTATGCCATTACCCACCGTCTGGGCAACTTTCACACTCATGAAAGCCCCTGCAAAATTTAAGGAAGCCGACATTACAACAGCTTCTCTCATAGTCATCACTCTGGTAGACACAACGCAGGCTATGGCATTAGCACTATCGTGAAAGCCATTTATAGTATCAAATATCATTGCAACTACAACTATTGTTACAGTTAAAATTAGAGAACTAGGCATTTTTCATTACTACTCCTTCAACAACATTTGCCAAGTCCTCACAGGCATCCAATGTATCTTCAAGATATTGATATATTTCTCTCCACTTTATGACATCTATAACTTTCATATTTGATCTGAATATATCTCCAATAGCCTTTCTTGAAAGTACATCTCCTTGTTCTTCTATCCTATTTACATCTATTATAATACGGGGAAGTTTCTTACTTGTTTTCATATTTTTCAATTCTTCCATCAACACTATTATTTGTTTACAGGACTCCACTATCATATCAGCCAACTGAAAAGCCTCTTCAGTACATTTATTTACATTTAGCATAACAAACCTGCTGGCAGTAGATTCTATTAAATCAACAATATCATCCATATCCTTAGCTATGATATATATATCTTCTCTGTCAAAAGGAGTAATAAATGTCTTATTTAGCTGTTCCAATATTTCATGTTGTTTTTTATCTCCTTCATGTTCCGCTTCCTTTATCTTTCTAAGATTTTCATCTGAATTTTTCAGATCATGCATGAAATTCCACAACAGCTTTGATGCCCTGTAAGCAATATCAGCTGTCTGTGTAAAAAATATATAAAACTTATCTTCCTTGGGAGTAAAAGTAAACATCATATACCTCCTACTTATTGAGAATGTTAATTTCGACCTAATAAAGTATAACATAAAATTAATAAAAATTAAATGAAAAAAGTTTCAAGCACATTACTGCTCAAAACTCAAAAAATTATATATTTATTTTACTTTTACTCGTTTAAATCCTTCTGTTCTCCTGTAACAAGGTATATGGTACCTTCACATATATTCGTAGCACGATCTGCTATTCTCTCCAGATACTTGCACACAAGCACCAGCTGTATCATCTGGTTTACCTTGCTGTCATCTTTTTCTGCAATCTTTATCATATCGGTAAAAACCCTTTTAAACAAAGCATCTATTTTGTCATCCAGTTCACAGCACCGATAAGCTTTATCTAAATCCCTCTGCACATATGAATCCAGGGATACTTTTATCATTTCATTAACTATATCCGACATCTCAGGTATATCTATAAGCCTTTTTATATATTTCTCATTCTTAAGCCTCAGAGTTATTTTTGCAATATCCACAGCATGATCTGCCATTCTTTCAAGATCCATTACGAGTTTGGAATTTGTAAATATCGTCCTTAAATCTATAGCAAGAGGCTGTTCTTTTGCAGTTATCTTTATGCACTTATCCTCTATTTCCCTCTGTAGGTCGTCTACCAGGTCATCATTTTCTATAGTTTGTTCCGCCAGCTCCACATCCTGATTCACCAGAGAATCTACACATTGATGTATTTGCTTTTCAACTATACTGCCCATTCTGAGCACATCATTGTGAATCTCTTTTAATTCACTGTCAAATGCCCTCCTTGTCATAATCTATCACCTCTTAAATTATTTAATCATATTAGATTGTCCCATAATTCTATCCAAACCTTCCTGTAATATAATCCTCCGTTCTTTTGTCCTTAGGTTTATAGAAGATATTTTCGGTTTTGCCGTCTTCCACAACTTCGCCATTTAGAAAGAAAGCTGTATAATCGGAGATTCTTCCGGCCTGCTGCATATTATGGGTTACTATTATTATAGTATATTTTTTCTTTAATATGTCCATAAGTTCCTCTATTTTAAGAGTTGATATCGGATCAAGGGCGGAAGTGGGTTCATCCATCAAAAGTACATCCGGTTCAACTGCAAGAGTTCTGGCTATACAGAGCCTCTGCTGCTGACCTCCCGAGAGACCCAGTGCATTTCTGTTAAGTCTGTCTTTTACCTCATCCCATATAGCTGCGCCTTTCAAGCTTTTTTCAACTATTTCATCCAGTTTGCCCTTATTCTTTACCCCATGTATTCTGGGTCCATAAGCTACGTTATTGTATATGGACATGGGGAAAGGATTGGGTGCCTGAAAAACCATTCCAATTCTCTTTCTCAAATCTATAACATCATAATCACTGTAGACGTCCTTGTCTTCAAATAAAACTTCCCCTTCAATTTTAACTGAATCTATAAGATCATTCATCCTGTTTAAAGTCCTTAAAAATGTGGACTTTCCACAGCCAGAAGGACCTATAAGTGCTGTAACTGAATTTTTTTTCACCTTCAAATTCACTTTTTTAAGAGCCTGCACAGTTCCATAGTATAAATCAAGATTTGCGGTCTGTATTATATACATTAGTTTCCCTCCCTATTTCTTACCCGTATAGGATTCATATATCTTCTTACCTATTATTCTTGCTAAAAAGTTAAATAACAATACCATAATTACCAGAACTGCAGATGCCTTATTGGCTATTTCTGCTGCATCAGGTACCATACCTTCCGAATTGAGTTTCCATATATAAACTGCCAAACTCTCCGCCGGCCTCATCACACTGAATGCCGAGCCGCTGTTTGTCAAACTGAAAAATGAGAAATTCAATTTAGGTGCAGTCATTCCGGCAGTATACAAAAGTGCCGCTGCCTCACCAAATATTCTTCCTGCTGCAAGTATAACCCCTGTTAAAATCTGGGGTATAGCTGATGGAAGAACAACCCTGGATATAGTCTGCCATCTAGTTGCACCAAGCCCAAGACTTGCTTCTTTCACAGGAGCTGCAGCTGCAGTTATGGCATTTTCACTTACTCTAGTTAAAGCGGGCAAATTCAAAACCGATATGGCAAGTGCTCCGGATAAAAGTGTGAACCCCCAGTGAGTTGCATTTACAAATATAAGAAGTCCAAACAGTCCAACTACAATGGATGGAAGAGAAGCCATGGTCTCTATACACAGCCTTATGGCATTTAAAAAGAAACCTTTTTTAGCATATTCAGATAAATATATGCCTGCACCTATTCCAAAGGGTACACTTATAATAAGTGAAACTACAAGCAGATAAAAGGAGTTAAAAAGCTGAGGGCCGATGCCCCCTCCTGCCTCTCCGAATTTTGCATCTCCAAACAAAAATGACGGCTTAAAAAAGCCTATTCCTTTAAACAATATATATCCTATCAGGGCAACAAGAAGAATCACTATAAAAGCCGTAACTGCATAAAAAATTCCCGTCCAAATCTTATCCTTCGTCTTGGCATCTATCATTTGATTTCACTTCCCTTTCCTATTGCTCTTATTATCAAAATAAATACAAAAGAAACTATCAAGAGAAACAGTGCCAAAGACCAGAGCGCATCATTCCATGCAGTTCCAGATACTGTATTTCCCATATCCATAGTTAAAATACTGGTAAGCGTAGATGTAGGGCTCAAAAGATTTTTAGGAAATTTTATTGTATTTCCTATAACCATCTGTACTGCAAGGGCCTCTCCAAAAGCTCTCGCAAGTCCAAGTACAACTCCTGTGAGTATCCCATTTTTAGCTGAGGGAACTATCACTCTGGATATAGTCTGCCATCTAGTTGCCCCCAATCCATAGGAAGCTTCCATATAGCCCTTTGGAGTGGTCCTCAGTGCATCTGCTGAAATGCTTGCTATAGTCGGCAGTATCATAACACTCAGCACCAATATGCCTGCGAGCAAGCTAAATCCTATGCCGCCAAAATTTCTCTTCAAAAACGGAATAAGTACGCTAAAACCAACCCAGCCATATACTACCGATGGTATACCTACGAATAATTCCAGAGAAGGCTGTAATATTTTAGAGCCTATTTTAGGGGAAATAAAATTCATAAACACAGCAAGTGCTATACTTATAGGTGCACTTATTATGACAGCTCCTATGGAAACCAATGTAGAACCTACAAAAAATATAGCGGCCCCGAGTTCAGGTGAATTACCGTCAGGAGACCAGTTTGAAGTAAATAAAAAATGCATCAAAGGGTATCCTCTCTTCACAAATGTATTCAAACCCTTCGAAGATATAAAAATTATTATGCTAAGGGTGAGAATTATGATCATAATACCGCAGAATGTTGCAAACCCTCTCCCAATATATTCATCTTTAAGCTTATTCATAAATGATTTTTTTTCCATACTAATCCAACCTCAACATTAAATTTGCTGGCCAACCTCTTAAAGCCAACCAGCAAAATATTTAAAGTAATTTCTATTTCATATCACCCATTGGTATATAACCAAGTTTCTTTATCGTATCTTTATTTTCACTGTTTAGTGTATAATCTATAAAGGCTTTTGCAACACCTTTTGCTTCTCCTTTTGTATACATGTGTTCATAGGACCAGAATGGATATTTCTTTGCAATTATATTTTCAGAAGTAGCTTCCACTCCTTCTATTTTCAGAGGTTTTACATTTGCCTTGACTGAATCTGTCAAATATGAAAGTGCAAGATAACTTATTGATCCCTGAGTGGTCTTGATAGCATTTTCAACATTACCGTTTGAATCCTGGGTTGTGCCGAGACCTTCTTTTTCATCTTTACCGCCCATTACAGTATCTTTAAATGTAGCTCTTGTTCCTGATGATTTAGTTCTGTTTATTATGTTTATCTTCATATCATCTCCGCCTACATCTTTCCAGTTGGTGATCTCTCCGGTAAATATCTTCTGTATCTGATCTTTAGTCAGGTTGTCAACTTTAACGCTGGGATTTACTACCACTGCAAAACCTATGGCACATACTTTATGGTCAACCAGCTGCTTTGCCTTACTTGCATCCAATTTTGACTCCGCCGTCACATCAGAATTTCCTATATCCGCCGTTCCCTGAAGAGCCAAATTCAATCCAGTACCGCTTCCGCCTCCCTGAACATTAACTGTTGCTTTAGAATTTTTTTGTGTGAATGTCTTTCCAAGTTGTTCTGCCAGCGGCTGAAGAGCTGTGGAACCTGCAAGTGTTATCGAACCTGAAACTTCCTCTTTCTTAGTATCATTTGCATTGCTTCCTGTACTGCCACTGTTACTTCCGCCGCAGCCTGCCAAAACTCCTGTTGCCAAAACAACAGACATGATCAGCATAAGGCCTTTCAAACCTTTTTTCTTCATAACTCCCTAGACCTCCTTAAAATATTCATATGTAATATTTACAAAATTTATTACTACATTGTTTATAATATCCCACTAAAGTTAATATATTATTATACGATTGTTAATTAAAATTAACATTCGAGATAAAAAAATAGGCAGTCCTTATTACCACTGCCTAAATTGAATCATTCGTCTAAATTTTTATTCAAATCTATGGGAATCCTAACTGTGAATTTGCTCCCCCTGCCAACTTCACTTTCAAGTTCTATGGTTCCATTAAAAGCCAAAACTATATGCTTTACTATAGCAAGTCCAAGTCCTGTTCCTCCCGCACTTCTAGATCTGGCTTTATCTACCCTGTAAAATCTTTCAAATAATTTTTTCTGGTGTACTTTTGAAATTCCAACTCCATTATCTTCTACGGAAACCAGATAGTCATTACCTTCAATATCCGTAGTGACATTGACTTTTCCACCATTGTCAGTATATTTTATTGCATTGTCTACTAAATTTATGATCATCTGTTTAAACCTATCAGGATCGCCCCATATTTCCGGCGCTTCGCAGAGCTGTTTTTTAATAGTTATCTGTTTTCTGTCAGCTGAATTTTTCATTAAATAGCATATATCGTCTATTATATGATTTGCATCTATTTTCTTAGATCTGTCCATTTTGCCATTTTCTATATGAGATAAGGTTAAAATATCATTTATCAATCTGGTCAACCTGGTCGCCTCATCGTTTATTATATTCAAAAATTTATTTTTATCCTTATCATCTTCCACATATTTTAATGTCTCGGCAAAACCCATTATAGACGTAAGAGGTGTCTTCAATTCATGAGAGACATTGGCAACAAATTGGGATCTCATGTTTTCCAATTTCTTTATATCCGTTATATCCTGAACCACAGCTACTTTACCTATTTTTTCCCTGCCGTTGATAATATATGCTCTTTTTACCCTGAGAATTCTCTCTTTGGGCCAGTGTATTTTAATTTCTCTATAATTATCTTCTTCATCCTTGAATATATCTTCCAGTTCAAAATCCCTTATTCCATCCAGTAAATCCTTCCCTATTATGTCCTTGTGAATTCCAAATATTCTCTCTGCATAAGGGTTTACCATTATTATCTTGTAATTCATATCCACGGCAATCACACCGTTATCCATACTTTTTAATATAGCTTCCAATTTATTACGTTTATCCATGGAATCTTCAAATGTAGCCTGCAGTTTATCCGCCATATTATTGAAATTTGCAGCAAGTTGTCCTATTTCATCTCTGGATTTTATTCTCACCCTGTTTTTAAAATTTCCTCCCGCTATACTAGAGGTGACATTTTGAAGTTTTTCAACAGGCCTGACTATGGATTTTGAAAGCTTTTCAGCAAATATCAATGATACCATAACTGAAAAGAACATTATAAGCACATAATATTTAAGATAATTCCCCTCGAGTCCTTTGATTGTCTGCATGGTAAGGGCACTTCGCATTATATACCCATCCCCAAATACAGTGGCAAAATACAGCGTTTTCTTACCTGTAGTATCACTGATCCTTATATCATAACCCATTCTATTTTTCCTAGCTTCTTTTACTTCCCTCCTGGAATTATGATTTCCCATACTCTCCTTGGAAGCTACAGAATCGCTGAGAACTTTACCGTGCTTATCTATAAGAGTTTCTCTTATAATATTGTCTTTAAATTTCTTTATGGGAAAATCATCTTTATTTTCCGGAAGCCTGTATTGAATCACATCTATTATGATCTGGTTATTTAATTTCAGAGTCTGTTTCAAGTTTTCAATATACTCGCGGTTCTCAATAATTACAAACAGCAAAGTGGTTATGAGCATACTGAATACAAGAGTAACCAGCATAGAGAGCATCAATTTTTTTCTCATTTTATCACCAACTATTCTTCCGAATTGAATCTATAGCCAATTCCTCTTATGGTTTCTATATATTTGGGAGCTTTGTCACCGTCCTCTATCTTCTGTCTCAAATGTCTTATGTGTACATCTATGGTTCTTGTTTCTCCGGCATATTCATAGCCCCATACTTTATCCAACAAAAAATCCCTAGTCATAACTCTGCCCCTGTTTTCTACGAGTATTTTCAGAAGTTCGAATTCCTTTAACGTAAGTTCAATTTTATGTCCATCTTTAACCACTTCATGTTTGTCAAAATCTACACTTATATCTCCGAAACTGTAGGTCTTATTTGTGCTTCTTTCTTCCAAACGCCTCAAGACAGCTTTTACTCTGGCTACCATTTCTCTTATGGAAAATGGCTTTGTTATATAATCATCTGCCCCGAGCTCAAGTCCCAGCACCTTGTCAAATTCTTCTCCCCTGGCGGTTATCATTATCACAGGAGTAGAAGATATTTCGCTGTCCTTTCTTATCTCCTTGCAGACTTCATAACCATCCAGTTCGGGCAGCATGACATCCAGCAGTATGAGATCAGGTTTTTCCCTTCTCGCTATTTTCAGCCCGCTTAAGCCGTCATTTGCCGCAATGGTCTTATATCCACTTTTTCTAAGATTAAATCCAATAAGTTCGCAGATATGCTCTTCATCATCTACTATCAATATTTTTCTCTGTAACATACATTTATCCTCCTTATAGACTAAAGTTTAATCCAAGTAAATAAATGAAAACATCCTTCCAGTACCCCTGTCTCTTCTATAAGAATACAACTGAAACTTCATATTACATGCTGTACAAATATCTAAATAATTTATATTTTCCCTCTTTATTTTTTTCCCCTCCAGCTGATACAGTATACATTTTTTTAAATCCAGGTTTCTACCTTTAAATATATCCTTGTCTCTATAAAAAGGTGTGTGTTTAAACTTATCCATAAGTTCCTCCCCTACTTCGTAACAACAGCTGTGAATATGAGGTCCCACACATATATGCAAATTTTCCGGTTTACTGCTGTATTCCTCTTCAAGTTTTTCAACAGCCTTAGAGACTATACAGGCAAGTGTACCTCTCCATCCACTGTGAACTGCAGCCACTACCTTTTCCCTTTCATCGTATATAAGAACAGGAACACAATCCGCATTAAAAACACCTACAGCCGTGCAGGGGCTATACGTAATTATCCCATCTCCGTCTTTTATTTCATCCTCGGGATTATACATGACAATTCTACATCCATGAACCTGATTTAGAAATCCTACATTTTTCAGTTTAAACCATTTTTTCAAGTTTTTAATATTTTTTCTTCCTTCATCCTCTGCTTTATTAAAATTTAAATTTCCCTTAGCTGTTGAAAATACTGCCTTTGCTCCCTTAAGATCTAAAATTATAAATTCATACGGCCCGATTGCAAGCTTTTTCATATTAATTACTACTCCTTTCTTAGAGCACTCAAAGTTATTATATCACGAATAAACACCACTAAGTCAACATTTCCAAATGGACATAAAAAAAGGATTGTTCTAAAATATACCTTAGAGCAACCTTTCATAAATATTTCTGACTGATCACATGGACTTACTTGTCTCCCTTATGGGAAATAAGATTCTTTATCTCCTCCATAAAGGTATTTATATCCTTGAACTGTCTGTAAACAGATGCAAACCTAACATAAGACACTTCATCCACCTTTTTCAAACGCTCCATTATCATTTCACCTATTTCAGAAGATCTTATCTCCGTGACCATTTTATTGTTTATCCTTTTTTCCACTTCATCTGCTATGCCTTCAATCTGTTTTCGAGAAACCGGTCTTTTTTGACATGCTTTTATAAGTCCGTTCAATATTTTATTTCTGTCAAAATACTCTCTATTCATATTTTTCTTTATAACAAGTATAGGTACGTTTTCAATCTTTTCATAAGTTGTATACCTTTTATTGCAATTAAGACACTCTCTCCGCCTTCTTATGGCCATATTATCATCTGTAGCTCTGGAGTCTACTACCCTACTTTCCCCGTATCCACAATAAGGGCATTTCAATTCAATTCACGTCCTTTGTATAATATATTATAACAATTATACACCTTTTCGTCTGGTATTTTTCAACTTATTTTTTCAATCCTTCTCTGATAATTTTTTTCCATCTATTAAAATCACATCCACTCCTATCTTTTTTATATCTTCCCAGGGCACTTCTACATCTTCGTTTTTGCTAAACAGAGACATTTTAGTGGTTTGAGAAGGCAAGACAATCGATATTATCCTGTGTTCATCACAATTTATTTTTAAATCCTTTATGAATCCCAATTTCGTACCGGTATTTATGTCTATAACCTCCATATCCCTTAAATTAACCAGGGAAAACAGATCATCTTCCATATTTATGTACACCCCCCATTTATATTCCCCATAAAATTGCTGTATTTATATTATAGATATCATATATAATTTCTCATATGCCTCAATGCAGTCTTTTCCAGTCTGGATACTTGAGCCTGAGATATCCCAATTTCATCTGCCACTTCCATTTGAGTTCTCCCATCAAAGAACCTCAAATTCAATATCAGTTTTTCCCTGTCGTTTAATTTTTTCATGGCTTCCTTTATAGCTATATTCTCAAGCCAATTTTCATCTGCATTTTTAGTATCGCTTATTTGATCCATCACATAAATGGCGTCTCCGTCATCGTGGTATATGGGCTCAAACAGAGAAACCGGATCCTGAATTGCATCCAATGCAAAAACAACTTCTTCCCTGGGTATTTGCAGCTCTTTAGCTATTTGAGATATAGTTGGCTCTTTGTTATTCTCCCTTATCAATCTATCTCTGACTTGAAGCGCCCTGTAGGCAATGTCTCTGAGTGATCTACTCACCCTTATGGAATTGTTGTCCCTCAAATATCTTCGTATTTCACCTATAATCATGGGAACTGCATAAGTTGAGAATTTAACATTTTGACTCAAATCAAAGTTATCAATGGCCTTCATAAGTCCTATACATCCTACCTGAAATAAATCATCTACATTTTCTCCCCTATTATTAAATCTCTGTATTACACTCAATACCAACCTCAAATTGCCTTTTATAAATTTTTCTCTGGCTTTATCATCCCCCTGCTGCATCTTTATCAAGAGTTCTTTCATTTCTTTTCCCTTCAAAACCGGCAATTTTGATGTATTTACACCGCAAATTTCAACTTTATTAATCATCATGCAATCAGCCCCTTTAGAATATATAGCATTTTAAGTATTTACTAAGAGGCCAAATTTTATACTAAAGACAACCCTATAACATTTTATTTATTTCTTTTTTCAACCTTTTTATTATTCTCTTTTCAAGTCTGGATATATACGACTGAGATATTCCAAGCAAATCCGCCACTTCTCTCTGAGTCCTTTCCTTTTTGCCATTTAACCCAAATCTCAAATTCACTATTTCCTTTTCTCTGTCGCTTAATTTTTTCATGGCAATAACCAAAAGCTGTTTATCCACTTCATCCTCTATAAAATTATAAACCACGTCATTGCCGGTCCCCAGAATATCAGAAAGAAGCAGTTCATTTCCATCCCAATCTACATTTAAAGGCTCATAAAAAGAAATTTCCGCTTTCACCTTGCTGTTTCTTCTCAAATACATAAGTATTTCATTTTCTATACATCGAGAAGCATAAGTAGCCAATTTTATCTTTTTTTCAGGATTAAAGGTATTCACCGCCTTTATAAGCCCTATTGCCCCGACAGATACAAGATCTTCAACATTTACCCCCGTATTTTCAAATTTTCTGGCTATGTAGACTACAAGTCGTAAATTCCTTTCTATAAGGGTAGATTTAACCTTTTCATTTCCAGATACCAGTTTTGAGACCAATTCCTCTTCTTCTTTTTTACTAAGAGGCGGAGGTAAGACGTCATTGCCACCTATATAATATATATCTTTTATTAGAAATTTAAATTTTACAAGTATCCTATTTAATAATATTTTTAAGTTAAGCATAATTATCCCCCACTATATCAAATGTTTTTTACTATTTATACAAGCGTGATTATTTAAATTATCCCTCTTGACAAAAGAGCATGATAATCACCCAGTTTACTTAATTTTTCCTGACAAATAGCTATTATAGCTTCCCTATATTTAATTTCCTTCCCAAAATCTATTCTCACCACATCTGCCTTAAATCCCTGAAGCTTTCCAATCCCGCCATTTATAACCCTGTACGGTATGTAAAACTTGGATTCCCCTTTCAAATCCATATTTTCAAACACGGAGCTTTCAACTATTATTACGGGAAGGTTTGTCACTGGTTCTCTAAGTTCATTTCCGGTGTCCAGAAAAGCTCTAACAGTTTTACATTTGTTCTTAAATACAATATCTATATTGTAAATCAATGTAAACAGCTTGTTCCTATCTTTAATATAGGCCACTAGCCTGTCAATGATCATGTACAGTACCATAAGTGAAGCAAAAAGCCACTGATAGGAAAAATTAATTATGACAGGGCCATCTACATAGGAATATTTGTTATATTGGATAAATATACAAAGTCCTGCCAGCAGCATTGAATAGAGTATAAACACCGACAATATCTTTAAATTGGTCACAAAACCCCTATTGCCAAAGGAAATATAAATCAATATGACTGAAACAATAATTTTGAAATAAAAGGCGGAAAAAAGCTCCAAGCCCGGATATATCAATGTAATTGTATATATACTGCCTATAGATGCTGCTAAAAACACAAACCGAAATTTCATTTTCAACTTGAGAGTTTTACCTGTAATATAAAGCAGGAAAAAATCTACTATTAAATTTATTAAAATCAGCAAATCTATATATACAACCAAATAGACAACCACCTCCACCCCTTTTTCCTTTAATTTACTTTTATTATATACCTATATATTTCAAAATTTTGTCATTTCTTAATTTATTTCAATATTTTTATTTTCTATAATATGTCATAAATTTTTCTTTTATTACTGCAGAGTTTTTTTAATTTCAGCTTTTATCCAAAAAAAATTCCAGCTGACATTAAATGTCAGCTGGAATTTTCTCATCGCTGCTTTTTCCTTCTCAAGAAAGCAGGTATCTCCAAATCATCTTCATCAAATTTATCGTATTCTGCAGAAGCTGCAGCTTCATCCCCTTTACTCTCTATGTCCTTATTCCTATCATCCGCCTTTGAAGATTTCTTTCCTTTGGTTTTACTGTTGTTTGATTCAAATCCCGTTGCTATTACAGTAATCCTTATTTCGTCTTTTATATTCTCATCTATTACAGCTCCAAAAATTATGTTTGCATCGGGATCTGCAGCTTCCTGAACTATCTCTGCAGCTTCATTTATCTCCAGCAGTCCGAGATCCTGGCCGCCGGTAATATTCAAAAGCACTCCAGTAGCACCTACTATCGAAGTTTCAAGAAGAGGACTTGATATAGCCTGTTTTGCCGCTTCCTGTGCCCTGCTGTCTCCATTTCCCTTTCCAACACCCATATGGGCTAAACCTTTATCTATCATAATCGTTTTAACATCTGCAAAATCCAGATTTACAAGCCCTGGTATAGTGATCAAATCAGATATACCTTGAACGCCCTGTCTTAAAACATCATCCGCCAATTTAAAAGATTCTATCAAGGTAGTTTTCTTGTCAACTACGGAAAGAAGTCTTTCATTGGGAATGGTAACCAGTGTATCAACTTTTTCTTTTAAATTTTTTATTCCCATCTCTGCATTGAGCATCCTCTTTCTGCCTTCAAAGGGGAAGGGCTTGGTGACTACTCCTACAGTAAGTATTCCCATGGATTTGGCCAATTCTGCAATTATGGGTGCAGCTCCGGTACCGGTTCCACCGCCCATGCCTGCCGTAATAAACACCATATCCGCTCCTTTTATAGCCTGGGATATTTCATCTTTGTTTTCCTCCGCAGCTTTTTGTCCCACTTCAGGATTGGCCCCCGCTCCAAGTCCCTTGGTAAGCTTATCTCCTATTTGTATTTTTTGTGATGCCTGTGAAAGCATCAATGCCTGTTTATCTGTATTTATAGCAATAAATTCAACATTTTTCAATCCCTCTTTTATCATTCTGTTTACAGCATTGTTCCCTCCGCCTCCGCATCCTATTACTTTTATTTGAGCAGACTGCTGAACATCAACATCAAAATCTAACACAATAACTCTACCTCCCTCATTAAAAAAAATCTGTAAAAAAATCTTTTATTCTTGATATAAATCCATTGGTCTTATTTTCGCTTTCCATTTCTTTCTCATTTTCGTCCTCGATTATATTTTTATAATCAGGTAAATTATTATTTTTAGATGGATTAACACCCGGTATATTTTTCAGTTTTATAGAATTAGAAACATCTTTTACTATACCAACTGCCGTAACATACAGCGGGCTTGCCGCCCCTATGTATTTAGGTATTCCGACTCTTACAAGTTTTCCTAGGACATCTTTTCCAAATTCCTCTATTCCATTTATCAGTGCCATTCCTCCACCTACTATGACTATTCCAGAAAGTTCATCATAGTATTCAGATTTACTCAATTCCCTATTTATCAAAGAAAACAGTTCTTCAACCCTGGCTTCTATAATTTGGTTTAAAATATTGCAGTCTACCTTTACTTTGTTATTATAGTTAGCATTAACTTCCACTTTAAAATTATCGTCAAAAGAATTTTCTGCCACACTTCCATATTTTATCTTAAGTTTCTCTGCTTCTAAAATAGGAATTTTCAGACAAACCGCAATATCATTAGTTATAATATCTCCTCCCAAGGGCAAAGTACTTATACTCTTTAAACTACCCCCTTTATAGATATAAATATTTATAGAATCTGAGCCTGCATCCACCAGGGCTATACCTCTCTGAATCTCTTCCTCTTTCAAAACTACACCGGATACGGCTATAGGCTCAAATACAACTCCAAGCACCTTTATCCCGGCCTTATTTACACTTTTAAAAATATTGTTAACTACCGTTGACTGTGCAAGTATTATCTGCGAATCCACTTCCAGCCTTAAACCGCACATGCCTATCGGATCTTTTATCTTATCGTAGCCGTCAATTATGTACTGTTGAGGTATTACCCCTATTATTTCTTTATCGTTTGGAATATTGATTATTTTAGATGCTTTTAATACTCTCTTTACATCATTTTCTTTTATTTCACGATCCTCTGAAGACACAGCAACCACTCCCTTGTTCCAGACAAGTTCGCTTATCCCTCCAGGTAAAGCTATATAGGCTTCCGTTATTTTAGTGTCTACCATTCTCTCCAGTGAACTTATACATCTTTTTATAGACTCCGATGTATTATCTATATCTACAACTATACCCCTTTTTACACCGATACAGTTTGAAGAGGTTATGCCCATTATCTGTATTTCAGAATGCTTGTCTATTTTTCCAGCAGCAGCACAGACACTGGAAGAACCTATATCTATGCCGACTATATATTCATTCATTAAAATATTTCCCTCCTTTGCATAAAGAGAACCATCAAAAATATATATTCAACAAAAAGTCTAATTTTCCTCTTATATTTTATCACATTTAAATAAAATCTCAAATGCAATTAAATAATGTTCATCTATTCTTTCTATAACATAAAATAAAAGGAAAAGATTTACAATCCTTTTCCTTGATAAAATTTGCTTCATAATTCAATTGGCCTTTTCTAAATCCTTTATCTTTATACTTCGGCTGTGAATGGTATGGTGCCATTCTTTATTATTTTTACTTATGATACCCAAAAGTGAAATTGGAAACCACGTAATGGCATATATCGGATAAAATATGTAATATATAAAAATTTTAAAATCCAATTTCTTCTCCAAGATCAAAACAAAAGGAGTATAAACAAATTGTAGTATTGAAAATAGTATCATCAATACAGTTAACAAATTAAAATTAATAGAATATACAACTGTATTGAAATTAGATATCAAATTAAATGCCTTCATGATTTGCTGAACTCCACCGCTTATAGCTGAAAATCCTATAAGCACAGCTATTATGGGCTGAATGCTATAAAGGGCACAGTCCATTAATAAAAAGTTGCAGTTTTTTATTGATTTTTTTACAAGTTTAAAAAAATACCTGCTTGATACATCCGTAAATCCCTGCATCCACCTCTTTCTCTGATCCCAAGATTGAAGAAGCGTAAGGGGTTTTTCATCATATACTACGGCATCATGAGCCCATCCCACCTTATATCCATGCAGTATGAGCTTACAGGTAAATTCCAGATCTTCTGTCAGACAGGTTGCTCCCCAGCCAAGTTTTTTTAAAATATCAGTATCCACTGCAAAACCTGTTCCACCCAATTGGGCTGATAATCCTAAATTACTTCTGGCCAGCTGAAACATTCTGTTATTGGACCAAAATGCTATGGAATAACTTCCTGTAATCCACGTGTCATTGGGATTCTTGCTGTCCAAATACCCCTGAACAACTTTGTATCCCTGGTGAAATTTTTTATTCATCTCTTTCAAAAAATTCTTATCCACAATATTGTCTGCATCAAATATAGCTATATCGTCATATTTTTTCTTCATTTTGAATATCTTATTGAACATCCACTCCAGTGCATACCCTTTGCCGCGCCTTCCCACACTGTTTCTCTCATAAACAAATGCACCCTTTTTCCTGGCTTTCAACGCAGTTTTATCAGTACAATTATCGGCAATTACAAAAATATCATATAATTTTTTAGGGTAATCCAGATCTTTTAGGCTCTCTATAATATCCTCAATCACAATCTCTTCATTATGGGCCGCTATAATCAGTGCAAAACTTCTCTTTGGCTCTACTTCTCCAGAACTTTTTTTCCTAACTATACCAAAAAATGATACGCATAAATAATATATCGTTATTATATAAACCGTGTAAGTTAAAATACAAGAAGTATAACGAATTATATCCTTAAAAATGCTCATTTCAATCCCCCTAATTTAAGGTTATTTTAGCACAACTAAAATCTAATTACTATAGTAATTTGCAATAAAGCCTAAAATAATATACAGCAAAAGAGACAGAATTTCAAATCCTATCTCTTTTCACTTTATTTTATAGAGAAATTATTCTAGTAAGCATATTATTGTCAACAGCATAATCCATTGCAGATTCATAAGAGATACAGCCTTTCCTGTAAAGCTCCGCCAGTGACATATCCATAGTTTTCATCCCATATTTTGAACCCGTCTGCATCGATGATTCTATTTGGTTAGTCTTCCCTTCCCTTATCATATTCTTTATAGCGGCAGTTGCAATCATAATTTCAACTGCCGCTACCCTGCCTTCTCCACTTACCTTGGGTATAAGCTGCTGACACATTATACCTTTTAATACAGCCGCAAGTTGTATTTTCACCTGCTGCTGCTGGTAAGGTGGAAATACATCTACAATTCTATCTATGGTTTTTGCAGCACCTATAGTATGTAAAGTAGAAAATACCAGATGTCCCGTTTCAGCTGCAATGAGGGTAGTGGATATTGTTTCAAGATCTCTCATCTCACCTACCAAAATCACGTCTGGATCTTCCCTAAGCACTGACTTCAGTGCATTTGCATAGCTCAGGGAATCTTTCCCTATTTCCCTTTGACTTATTATGGACTTGTTATGTTTATGTAAATATTCTATTGGATCTTCAAGAGTAATTATATGTGCAGCTCTGCTGGAATTTATCTCATTTATCATAGCCGCCAGGGTAGTACTTTTCCCGGATCCCGTAGAACCCGTCACTAGAATCAAACCTTTTTTATAATTTAAAAGTTTTTTTACTACAGACGGAAATTTCAGCTCACTCAAGGTTGGAATCTTTAAACCTATAACCCTTATTGCAATAGCACAGCTCCCCCGCTGTTTAAACAAATTCACCCTGAATCTTCCAAGGCCTGATACAGAAAAAGAAATGTCAACTTCACCAACTCTGTTATATCTCTCATAATCTTTTCCCAGTATTTCTCTGGAAAACCGTTCAGTATCCGCCGGCTGTAATTTTTCACTTCCTAATTTTTTGAGTTCACCGTTTACCCTTATTACAGGAGGTGCTCCAACTGTCAGGTGCAAGTCTGATGCATTTTTTTCCATAGTTTTTTTCAATAGCTCCTTTAACGCTATCATTTTACGCTCCCCTTTCTAAAACATTTACTCCAAAAATCACTTATCTTCTAAATAATATCTAAAATAAGAATAAACGTTTTATGCAAATCTCTCCTCATCTATAATCGTTATGTATTATTTATACTTTATAGGTAAACTGCATAATAAAATATTATAAATTCCATGTTCATACCGGATGATATACAGCATGGAATTTATCTAACATTTACTTTAAGTACAATATAAAATCATTTTGCCCAATAATTTAACTCCCTGTACAATTTTTTTAATGCTTTTTTTTCAATCCTGGACACATAGGATCTGGATATACCCAGTATTTTTGCTATTTCCCTCTGAGTTCTCGGTCTTCCCTCCAAAAGCCCATACCTCATCTCCACAACACTTTTTTCCCTCTGGGATAAACACGTATTTATTTTAGAGTATAGCTTTTTCACCTGTATTTTTTGTTCTACGATTTCAATTATAGAATTCTCATCACTACCCAGTACATCCATAAGGGATATTTCATTTCCCTCTTTATCCACACCTATTGGGTCCTGCAAATACACTTCGTTTCTAATTTTCTTATTATTTCTTATAAGCATTAATATTTCGTTTTCTATACATTTTGCCGCATATGTTGCCAACCTAGTCCCCTTGGATGTATCAAAAGAATCTATGGCTTTGATAAGCCCCACAGTTCCAATAGAGATCAAGTCATCCACTTCTTTACCTGGATAGGAATATTTTTTTACAATATGTGCCACCAGCCTCAAATTTCTCTCCACTAAAATACTTTTAGCAAGTAGATCTCCTCCCTTTAGTTTCTTTAAATAATATGCTTCTTCATCGTCACTTAGAGGTTGTGGAAATGAGTTATTATTTGTAACATAGGCTGTCATAAATATGACATTTCCAATAATATCTAACAAGTAATTTGTTATAAACACCGGCTGCTCCTCCTAATAGTGCTTATTAATATACTATGAGGAGTTTTTTCAAAAAGTGCATATATAAATAAATTTAATTTAGATATTGCCGTACATTCAAAACTATATTTCTAAAAATCGGGGCTGCAGTATTTCCACCACTTTCATTGTTTTTATCTATATCCTTGACAAATACAACCATAGAATAGTATCTGCCATTATAGTTGAAAAAGCCCACAAACCATCCATCTGAATGCTCCTCTGCAGTCCTGCCCTTGCCTGTCAATTCTATTCTCTGAGTGCTCCCGGTTTTTCCGCCAATTTCCATGCCATCTATATAAGCAGATTTTCCAGTACCATTTTTCACTACATTTATCATCTGGCTTTTCATTTCCTCGGCTGTAGATTTTTTTATAACAGAACTGTTCGTGGTATTTAATTTTTCTATTGTACTATTTTTATCGTCTACATAAGCATCCAGTATATACGGTTTTACATATACCCCGCCGTTTGCCACTGTATTTGGTATGCTGACAGCCTCAAGAGGAGTTATTCTGATATTTTGACCTATGGCTGCAAGAGACAGGCTTCCGTCTGCATAACTTGGATTTTTTACTTCAAATAGTCCCGACTTCTCTTCATCTAGATTCAAAACCTTTTGAAACAGTCCCTGCTTCTTTGCATTGTCATAGAAATTATTAAAACCAACTTTATTTCCTATCTGGGCAAATGCATCATTGCAGGATATGGTAAGAGCTTCGCCTGGGGTCACGCTGCCATGTACCTCATTATCCTCTTCATATAATCCTTTACAGGTAAATTTATCATTTACATTTATAATTCCATTGTCCAGACCTGCCTCTTCCACTATGACCTTAAATATGGAACCTGGAAAAAAGCCGTGATTAGTGGCAACACCTATATTCACATTGGGCTTGCTGTCATCTTTCTGAACAAGAGCTTTTATCTTTCCCGTGTCCGCTTCCGTCAAAATCACCCCTATTTGACTGAAATTCTTATTTTCACTGCTATTTAATATATTCTTTATCCTGTTTTCTATATTTTTATCAACAGTCAACCGCACATTTACGTTATTTTCAGGATAATGGACCTTTTTACTAATTATCTTTCCATCTACGTCTCTTTCAAATACAACTTGAGGTTTTTCATTTTCTTTTGTCTTTTGATATATCTGCATTTCTAAAGAATTTTTACTTTTAACCTGGTTGTCTTCACTCCTCTTGTAATTTTGAAGCAGGTTTTCCACACTCCAGGCACCGGACTTCTTCAAAGGAGAATAAGCATAAGTATAGACTCCATTTATTCCGCTGATATTCCTGAGTTTGTTATAGGTATTTATATCCACCTCATAATACAATTTCTTGCTGCTGCTCAATATTCCTGTCTTAGACAAATCATAGTCACTATTATAATTTCTGAGAGTATAAACCAAAGTGAGCATTTTTTCCGAATCCACATTCTCATTGTCCTTTAAAAATACTTCCGGCGATATGACTACATAATATTTTTTATCGTAATCCATAAGCTGTTTTCCACGGCAGTCATACAGTATATAATCGGCATCGGTTAAATCCTCTTTGTAAGAATACTGTGAGTCCGCCATCACACCCAATTTATCACTTCCAAAATACTGAAGTCCTATTATTTTAAAATACAGCAGTGAAAATATCAAAGCAATTGTAAAAAATAAAATACACTGCCTCCTGTGTATTACGAATCTATTTATTTTCAACATAAAAAACACCTCATCTAGATTAATTTCTATCCAAAATAAGGTATTTTATTCATTTGCCCAATTCCACCACACAGCAAATTATTTTTTAGCTTTTATAAGCATATCGCCTTTTTTCAGTTTTCTGTCTACCGATACAGTAAATATCATCTGGGCAGCAGGAGCCGACTTTATTTTTTCCCCTCCTTCATTTTTCATATTTTTCAGGCACACATTAAAATTGTCACCTGCCGGACTCAATACTTCAACATTATCTCCGCTGTACACTTTATTCCTCTGTTCTACAACTGCAGTACTGCTGTTCTCGTCATAATTTCTAACAACCCCTACTATGTCATAATCTCTTACATAGGATGAACTTTCAAAAATCTGGCTGTCCCTGTCACCGAAATAAAATCCGGTATAATATTTCCTATGACTGGCCTTCATTAAATCCTCCATCCATTTCCTTTTAAATACATACCTGTCGGGATTGTCAAAATAGGAATCCAAGGCTCTTCTATAAGCTTTAACCACAGTAGCCACATAGTATGCGCTTTTCATCCTTCCCTCTATCTTAAATGAATCTATACCTGCCTTCACTAATTCCGGAATATGTTCTATCATACAAAGATCCCTGGAATTTAATATATAATCCCCCTTTGTATCTTCAAACACCGGAAAATATTCTCCAGGTCTCTTTTCCTCCATAAGATAGTATTTATACCTGCAGGGCTGGGCACACTCTCCCCTGTTAGAATCCCTTCCCGTCATATAATTTGAAAGCATACATCTGCCTGAATAGGCCATACACATTGCTCCGTGTACAAAAACTTCTATCTGACAATCTTCAGGCAAATGTTCCCTTATTTCCCTTATTTCCTTAAGTGAAAGTTCTCTGGCAAGGATTATTCTCTTTATACCCTGTTTATACCAGAATACAGCGGACATCCAATTAACATTATTGCTCTGGGTGCTCAAATGCAAGTCCAAATCCGGTACAATTTCCCTGGCAGTCATTATTATGCCTGGATCCGACACTATTATCCCATCTACATTCATCTCATATAATTTTCTCAGATAATCTTTCAGACCAATCAGATCTTCATTGTGTGGGAATACATTTACCGTAACAAAAGCTTTTTTCCCTCTATCGTGAACATATTTTAAGCCTTCCTCCAGCTCTTTGTCTGTAAAATTATCTGCAAAGGCCCTTAAATTGAGTTTATTTCCTCCCAGATAAACTGCATCTGCCCCAAAATCCACAGCAGTTCTCAATTTTTCCAAATTGCCTGCCGGTGCCAATAATTCCGGCTTTTTTTTCATATCAATTCCTCCTCACGGTAACGGCAATGCCATCACCCATAGGTATAACCGAAGTCATAAACTCATCATTATCAGATACCATGTTTAAATATTTCCTCATTCTTTTGACTATGGTTATCTTCCTTCTTTTCACCAGTTCGTCAGAAGCCACCATTCCTCTAAAAAGTACATTGTCTGCAACTATTATGCCTTCTTTATCCAGAAGTTTCAAACAATAAGGTAAAAAATGGTTATAATGTGCTTTCCCGGCATCGATAAATATAAGATCAAAGCTTTCACTCATATCTCTGAGTATTTCCAAACAGTCTCCTTCAATGACATCTATATACTTCCCCAAATTATATTTTTTTACATTTTCCCTGGCAATTTTGACCATGTTTTTATCTCTTTCAATAGTGATCACATGGTTCTTTCTATGAGAACTGAGGCTCATCAAAATAGCGGAATAGCCAACAGCAGTTCCAAGTTCCAGAATTCTGGAGGGCTTTTTTATATTTATCATAAGTTCCAAAAATCTTGCCGTCTCCCTCTGTACTATGGGTATGGATTTCTCAGAGGCATATTCTTCTATCTCCTTCAGTATTCCATCATGATCCCCTATCAGAGATACTATATAATCTTTTATATATTCATGCTCAACTCCGCTCATTCTTGCCTCCCAAAACCTATTCGCCCTGAGTAGTTTTCTTAACTTCTAAAAATTTTTCACTGCTGTCTGTAAAAAAGTGAGTCCCATCATTTTTAGAAACAAAATAAATATAATTTGTCCTGTCGGGTTTTACAGCTGCCAGTATGCACTCTTCACCCGGATTTGATATAGGCCCCTCCGGAAGTCCATTTACTTTATAAGTATTATAGGGAGAAACCACCTGCAGATCCTTATAATATACTTTATCCTTATGCACATTCAGTGCGTATAAAACCGTAGCGCAGGACTGAAGTTTCATATTCTTGTTCAGTCTGTTGTAAAACACAGATGCAATCTTCCCTCTTTCTTCAGGTTTCTTAGCTTCTTTTTCAACTACAGAAGCCAGAGTTATAATTCTATCCTTTTCCTCGGCACTCAACTGTTTTCCCGTATCCTTCTGAACTTTGTCCATAACTTCGGAAAATCTATTTAACATAACTTTAATTATATAATCTCCGCTGCTGCCCTTGAGAAAATCATAAGTATCCGGAAATAAATATCCTTCCAGGGCATATCTTCTGTTTGAGTCTTTCTTTATAAAACTTGGAAGCTTATATTCCCTGCAGCTTTTTATAAAATTCGAACTGCTTATTATTCCCTTTTTCTCCAGCAAATTTCCTATCTGTTCTACATCATACCCCTCAGGCACTACAATTTCTACAGGTCTGTCATCTCTAATGCCTTTTTCCATATAGAGTACAAAATCATTTATGCCTATATTTTCGGAAAAAGAATACCTTCCTGGCTTTAATGAACTGTTTTCAAAATGTCTACCTGTATACCACTTCAGCAGTGATGGACTCTTCACCAATCCAAGACTGCTCAAATTATCTACAACCTGATTCAATTTTTCTCCCTGTCTTACTTGAAAATTTATCTTCTTCTCACTGATTTTGAAAGGGTGCCTTATACTTTGCAGGGAATGATACAGGGCACCGGCAATCAACAAAATTAAAGCCACACTACAGAGTAAAAAAATACTTTTTTTTAAGTTTCTTTTCACTGTAAACAACCCTTCCTATTTTCTTCTCATGGCCTTTCTTCTTAAATCCGTATCCAATATCTTCTTTCTCATTCTTATACTCTTGGGAGTAATTTCCACCAATTCATCCTGTGCTATAAATTCCAGTGATTTTTCCAGAGTCATTTCCGATACAGGAACCAGTTTCAACGCTTCATCAGCTCCCGAAGATCTCGTATTCGACAGATGTTTCTTCTTACACACATTTACCTCTATATCTTCCGGTCTTGAACATTCACCGGCTATCATTCCCTCATACACTTCCACTCCAGGTCCTATAAACAGCGTTCCTCTTTCCTGGGCGTTAAAAAGTCCGTAGGTTATAGATACTCCCGGTTCATACACTACCAGAGATCCTCTTGTCCTTCCCGGCATATCTCCCTTGTACTCCTCATATCCATCCAGTACATGGTTCATTATGCCGTTGCCCTTAGTATCCGTCATAAGTTCATTTCTAAAGCCAATTAATCCCCTTGCAGGCACCTTGAATTCCAACCTGGTGTATCCATTTACGGCTGAGGTCATATTTACCATTTCAGCTTTCCTGGGTCCAAGTTTCTCTATGACCACACCCATAAATTCTTCAGGTACGTCTATAGTGAGGTATTCAATAGGCTCCAATTTCTTTCCGTTTTCCTCCTTGAATATGACCGTGGGCTTGGAAACCTGAAATTCATAACCTTCTCTTCTCATAGTTTCTATTAAAACTGAAAGGTGAAGTTCTCCTCTTCCACTTACCTTAAAACAATCTGGCGAATCAGTTTCTTCCACCCTGAGAGCCACATTTGTCTCCAGTTCTTTCATAAGTCTATCCCTCAAATGTCTGGAAGTTACAAACTCTCCCTCTCTACCGGCAAAAGGAGAATCATTTACCATGAAATTCATAGTCAGCGTGGGCTCATCTATATCCACAAATGGCAGAGGTTCAGGATCCGATGCAGAGGCAATCGTTTCACCTATATTTATATCCGGTATTCCAGAAACTGCAACTATATCTCCCAACTTAGCCTCTTCGACTTCAAGTTTTTTTAATCCATCATACACATAGAGGTTTGATACCTTAACATTTTCTACCTTATTTCCCTTTCTTATAAGAACTACCGGTTCATTTTTCTTTATAACTCCCCTTGTTATTTTACCTATACCTATTCTTCCCACATATTCATTGTGATCTATGGTAGTTATGAGAAGTTGAAGGGGTTTATCCAGATAACCCTGGGGTGCCGGTGCATTTTTTATTATGGCATCAAAAAGAGGTTCCATATTGGTAGACTTGTCTTCCATTTCTTTTTTAGCAATTCCATCTTTTGCCGAACAGTAAATCACACTAAAATCCAGCTGCTCGTCATTAGCCCCCAATTCTATAAACAGATCAAATACCTTATCCAAAACCTCGGAAGGTCTTGCATCCGGCTTATCTATTTTGTTTATCACAACTATTGGCTTTAATTTCAACTGCAGTGCCT
The DNA here is from genome assembly GCF_041224415.1 of Clostridium lapidicellarium. Classification (NCBI taxonomy): domain Bacteria; kingdom Bacillati; phylum Bacillota; class Clostridia; order Eubacteriales; family Clostridiaceae; genus Clostridium; species Clostridium lapidicellarium. The sequence goes on from NZ_JBGFFE010000001.1 coordinate 185,780, forward strand.
TCCTCAAAACAAATTTTGTCTGGGGCATCGGACCTTCAGCAGCATCTACCACCAATAGAACACTGTCCACCATCTTGAGCACACGTTCCACTTCACCGCCAAAATCAGCATGACCCGGCGTATCTACAATGTTGATCTTAACTCCCTTGTGAGTTACGGCAGTATTCTTTGAAAGTATGGTAATCCCCCTTTCCCTTTCAATAGCATTTGAATCCATAACCCTATCTTCAACTTTTTCATTTGCCCTAAATATATTGCTCTGTCTCAGCAGCGCATCCACTAGTGTAGTCTTACCGTGATCTACATGGGCAATTATTGCTACATTCCTTATATCATTTCTAGTAAATAAATCCATTATTATTCCTCCAATTTATATCTTGATCTATGGAATTATATTCAAAAATCAAATTTAGTACCGTAATCAACTTGCAAATCGAATAAGTACTCAAAAAAATTGGATACTTTTTGTATCCAATTCAAAGCTGCCATCATTATTTTAATATCATAATATTAAAAAGTCAACTTCTGAGTCCCAAGTTAGCAGTTTTCACTGTGCATTAACCTTATCTTTACCGTCTCCGAAAGAGAAATCCACTCCTATAGCATCATTTAGCATCTTCAATATGTTCTGCCACATAACGCTAAATTTCTGTTCAGCCTGTATATATTCATCCACAGGCGGGTTAGCGGAAATCACATTTCCCATATCTTTAAACTTTTCCACAACTTCCTCTGAAACCTTTCCGTTTTGAACCTGCTGTGAGTAGGCATCCAGTTGAATTTTCCTAAAATCTTTCAATATTTTTTTATAATCTTCATTGTCTTCCACTTTCTGGTTTGACTTCCGCAGATTAACCACTTCATCACATTCCCTGAGATCTTCAGCAAATTCCCTTGCCCTATCATATATATTCATCGTCAAATACTCCTCTACTTTATTATATTTCCATAATTATAGGCAATATCATGGGCTTTCTCTTTGTCTTTTCATAGAGAAATGATCTTAGTACTTCTTTTACATTGGATTTTATGCTTGACCATTCCGTAATATGTTTTTCCTGACACTCTTTTAAAGCACCACGAACAAGCTGTTTGGCCTCCTCCATCAAATCCTCCGACTCTCTAACATAGACAAAACCTCTAGATATTATGTCAGGCCCTGCAATGACTTTACCGGTTCCCTTTTCAATCGTAATTACCACTGTAAGTATACCGTCCTGAGAAAGATGTCTCCTGTCTCTTAAAACTATATTCCCTACATCTCCAACTCCCAGGCCATCTACAAATACCTGTCCAGATACCACTTTTCCATTTTTTCTTATGGAATTCTTAGTAACCTCTACAACATCTCCATTATCCGCAATAACTATATTCTTAGGACTGAGTCCAAGTTTCATCGCCAGATCTGCATGTTGTTTCAGATGTCTGTATTCTCCATGAACAGGCATAAAAAATTTTGGTTTCACAAGAGTGTGAATGAGTTTTAATTCCTCCTGACAGGCATGCCCTGATACATGAACATCTGCCAGAGCCTCGTATATCACCTGTGCTCCCTGTTTAAACAACTGATTTATCACCCTTGAAACCAATTTTTCATTTCCAGGTATGGGGTTCGCTGAAATTATTATCGTATCTCCGGGAATGATGGTCACCTTTTTATGTTCACAAGCAGCCATCCTCGAGAGTGCCGACATGGGTTCCCCCTGACTTCCGGTAGTTATTATCACTATTTTATTACCGGGATACTTGTTTATATCGTCTATACTTATAAGAGTGTTTTTCCTGATTTTTATATACCCCAGGTTCATAGCCACTTCCATTATATTTTCCATGCTTCTGCCGGAAATAGCAACCTTCCTGCGGTACTTTTCCGCAGCAGTGATTACCTGCTGTATTCTATGAATATTAGATGCAAAAGTAGCAACTATTATTCTGCTTTTTGCCACTGCAAAAAATTTCTGAAATGTCTTGCCCACCGTCTTTTCCGACATGGTATATCCTGGCCTTTCCACATTGGTACTATCGGCCAGCATAAGAAGTACCCCCTCTTTTCCAAGTTCAGCAAACCTAGCAAGATCAATTACACAGCCGTCAATGGGGGTGTAATCAACTTTAAAGTCACCAGTATGAACTATTATCCCAACAGGAGTATGAACTGCAATAGCCATAGAATCAGCTATGCTGTGGCTAGTTCTTATAAATTCCACGGACATTCTATTTAATTTAATTACGTCACCTGCTTTTATGCACTTTAAATCCACCGATCCGCTTAAACCGTGCTCCTTTAATTTTGAATCGACAATTCCCAATGTCAATTTGCTCCCATATACAGGTACATTGATCTCTTTCAATACATACGGCAGTGCACCTATATGGTCTTCATGCCCATGAGTTAAAAATATACCCTTTACCTTGTTTACATTCTTCTTAAGATAAGTTATATCAGGTATGACTATGTCTATTCCCAACATCTCTTCGTCCGGGAACTCCATTCCACAGTCAATTACTATTATCTCATCTTTATATTCTATTACTGTAAGATTCTTTCCTATTTCACTTAGTCCGCCTAATGGAATAATCTTTATTTTATCCTTTTCTTTTCGCAATAAAATCTTCCCTCCTTGTTTAAAAATTATTTTATTATCTTTACAACCGGTAACAAATATTTTATGAAGGAGTCATTTGTGAACCACCCCAACTTAGCTTTGCATAAAGTCAGAGCGTACTTGATCAACAACAGCTGCACTACGAACAGCAGTTTCTATTATTTGCCAAAACATCTCCGCAGTTCCTATACTTCCCATTGTCAGTGGGGTTCATCATACCACTCATTACATTAAATAACCCGCTCATAAAATATAAAAATTACAAATTGCAATTTTACTTATACTTACCTGATTTCCTGCATTCACTGCATATACCATAAAATTTTAAACTGTGGTTTAAAATTTTAAAATCATATTTTTTCTCTATTTCTTTTTCAAGAGGTTCCAAAAGATCATCCGTAACCTCAATTATTTTCGAACATTTAGTGCATATCAAATGGTGGTGCCTGTGGTTTTCTTCTTTGTGTATTATTTCATATCTGCTGCACCCATCATCTAACTCCAGTTTGCATATAACTCCTATTTCATCTAAAAGCTGAACAGTCCTATAGACTGTAGCCAGGCCAATTTCAGGACATTCACTTCTGACCTGATCGTATATCTCTTCCGTTGTAAGATGTTTTCCTTCATTTCTTATTATAATATCAACTATAGCTCTTCTCTGAGGAGTAAGTTTATACCCCTTTTCCTTTAAGCTATTTTTTAATCTCTCTATTTCTGAAGAGGAAAGCTTCGTCATAACTATACCCCATTTCAAATTAAATTTTAAAATATGAATAAAAAACTTTTCTATAATCTTAAGTCTAATATAACAGAAAAATATTGTCAATTGAAAATCAATTAATATTAGAACAAAGTTTCATATACTTCTGAAACTTGGTTAAATTCATCTTCATTTTCCACAGTTGCAAAAATCTCTCTGCCATTTTTATCCTTTATTATTTTAAGTACTATAGCCTCTTTAGATTCTTTGCACTCTTCAGGTATTGCAATTACGTATTCCCTATCCTCTATATCCAATTTGGTAACCACTTCAAATTGAACTTCTTCCCCATTTTCGTCCTCCAATATTAAATTTTTAATATCGTCTTTCATATAATTTTCCCCTTTGTAAAAATCAAGTTTACAAAAACAGTCAATTTGAAATACTGTCCAAATATCCCTGTAAAATATATGTAGCTGCCATCTTATCTACTATTTTTTTCCTTTTTGCCCTGGAAAGATCCCCCTCTAGCATGGCCCTATTTGCCGCCACCGTAGTTAATCTTTCATCCCACATTTTTACAGGCAATTTCATAAGTTTTTCCACATTTTTGCAAAAATCCATTACACTTTTACTTTGGGGTCCAAGTGTTCCATTCATATTTTTAGGAAGACCGGAAACAATCAATTCTACACCGTATTTTTCACAAATAGCTCTAATCTCATCAATGTCTTCCTTCAATCCCCTTCTCCTTATGGTAGTAACCCCTTGTGCTGTAAAGCCCAATGGATCGCTCATTGCAACCCCTATAGTTTTATTGCCTATATCAAGTCCCAGTATTCTCAATTTTACACTCTCCCAGTTATTATGCTCATATTCAAAATAAAAATGCCCTAAAAGGACATTTTTATTTTATACCTAAATAAACTTTCAAAACTTCTTCAAGTATTTCATCTCTCTCAAGTTTTCTTACCAATGACCTTGCTCCATTATAATTTGTTATATAGGTTGGATCACCTGAAATCAAGTATCCTACCAATTGATTTACTGGATTATATCCTTTTTTAATTAGCGAATCATAAACTTCAGTCAATATTTCCTTTGTCAGTGCTTTTTTACTCTCAGAAATGTCAAACTGAATAGTATTATCCTTACCCATATATATATCACCCCGCTAACATTCTAATAGATTTATTATAGAACATATTTCACAAAATGTATACTATCTAGATCTTTTTTCCACAATTATACTGCATCTTTCTACGGCTTCTTCTAATTTTTCAGGTAATTTACCTCCAGCCTGTGCCATATCTGGTCTTCCACCCCCATTTCCACCAGTAACAGCTGCAATTTCCTTTATTATTTTCCCGCAGTTAATACCACTTTGTACTGCTTTCTCAGTAGCCATAGCTATAAGCTGAACTTTACCATTTACACTGCTTCCCAATACCACCAAACAGTTGTCATACCTGCTTCTAAATTTATCTCCCAACTCTCTAAGTGCGCTGGCATCGACTTCTTTCAATACCCCTGTAAAAAGTTTTATTCCATCAATTGTCTTTGCTCTATTTAAAATATCATTCTCCGCATTTCCTGCTAATTTTAATTTCAGCTGCTGTATTTCCCTCTCAGCTGATTTTAATTCATTAAATTGCAGATCCAATTTATGAATTATCTCCTTTTCGGAGCACTTCAATTTGCCTGATATTTTTTTCAACATATCATCTTTAGAATCGACATAGTCTATCGCACCTTTTCCGGTAACAGCTTCTATTCTTCTTATGCCGGCAGCTATTCCGGTTTCAGATATTATTTTAAACAGTCCAATTTTTCCGGAATTGCTTACATGGGTTCCACCACACAGTTCCCTGCTGAAGTCCCCAACGGAAACCACCCTTACTTTATCCTTGTACTTACTGTCGAAGAGTGCTATTGCACCGCTTTTTTTAGCTTCTTCCAGGGGCATTACAACAGTCTTTACCGGGTAAACTGCCATTATGCTGTCATTGACCATATTTTCAATTTTTCTCAATGTATCATAATTCAGAGGTTCAAAATAATTGAAGTCAAATCTCAATCTATGCTCATCTACGTAGGAACCTGCCTGGTGCACCTGCTCCCCCAGAATTCTTTTCAGTGTTTCATCCAATATGTGAGTTGCAGTATGGTTTTTCCCTATATTATCTCTTCTCCCCTTATCTACACTTAAAACAATATCATCATCCAAATTCAAACTACCTGAACTTATTTTTACAAAATGAAGTATCTTACCCGCAACATTGTTTTTACAATCTAAAACTTCACCCCTAAAAGTATCGTTATATATTGTTCCACTATCTCCTACCTGTCCACCCATCTCGGCATAAAAAGGTGTATTTTCAACTACTACAACTCCCTCTTCCCCTTCACTCAAACGGGATACAAACTCTTCATCCTTCATGATCACTTTAACTTTAGAATTCGACTTCAGTCTATCATAGCCTTCAAATATAGTATTAACTTCCATGGGAATTTTATTCAAAATAGTATCTTTTACACCCATATAATTTGTTTCTGCTCTGGCAGATCTTGCCATGTTGCGCTGATTTTCCATGTTTTCTTTAAAGCCTTCAAGATCTGCAGTCATATTATTTTCCTCCAGTATCTCTTCAGTAAGTTCTACCGGAAAACCATAAGTATCATATAATTTAAATGTCCTTCCGCCATCAAGTACCGAATTGCCGCTTTTTCGCAGCTGAAATATGAAATCATCTAAAATCTGAATTCCACCATCTATAGTTGCAGCAAACTTCTCCTCTTCAATTTTTATTATTTTTTTTATATAATCTTCCCTTTCCCTCAATTCAGGATAACCTTCATAAGAATTATCTATAACGGATTTAGAAAGTCTGTACAGAAAAGCTCCTTCAATTCCAAGAGATCTTCCGTGTTTTGCTGCCCTTCTCAAAAGCCTTCTGAGTACATACCCGCGTCCCTCATTGGACGGAAGTATTCCATCGCTTATCATAAATACGATACTTCTTATGTGATCTGTTATCACCCTCATAGATATATCACTTTTCCTGTCAATTCCATATGGACTGGAAGACATGGCACTTATTTCTTTTAATATGGCGTTTATAGTATCTATTTCAAATATATTATCCTTATCCTGCATTATAACTGCCATTCTTTCAAGACCCATTCCCGTATCTATATTAGGTCTCGGAAGTCTATTATAATTCCCCTGCTCATCCCTGTCAAATTGAGTAAAAACTAAATTCCAGAATTCCAGCACCCGATCATTATCCCCCGCTTTTACAAATTCCTCCACCGTCTCTATTTTTCCTTCTCCTCTGTCGTAGTGGATTTCAGAACAAGGTCCACAGGGTCCTGCACCGTGTTCCCAGAAATTATCCTCCTTACCCAGCCTGAATATTCTTGAGCTATCAATGTCAGTATCCTTTACCCATATATCATAGGCTTCATCATCATCTAAATATATTGTAACATATAATCTATCTTTTGGCAGTTTTAAAACTTCAGTAGTAAATTCCCAGGCCCAGGAAATTGCTTCCTTTTTAAAATAATTTCCAAAGGAAAAATTTCCCAGCATTTCAAAAAAAGTACCATGACGTGAAGTTTTACCTACATTTTCAATATCACCTGTTCTTATACACTTCTGACAGGTAGTTACTCTCCTGCGGGGCGGTGTCTTAAGTCCTGTAAAGTATGGCTTAAGAGGTGCCATACCAGCATTTATCAGAAGCAGGCTCTTATCATTTTTAGGAACCAAAGAAAAGCTGTGCATCCTCAAATGACCTTTGCTCTCGAAAAAGCTCAAATACAACTCCCTGATCTTATTTAATCCTAGTTTTTCCATATATATCTCTTCCTTTCAACCTCATATGTTTGATTTCTTAAAATAAAAGAGTCTTTCAATCCCGAAGGGACGAAAGACTCTTTTCGCGGTACCACCCTAATTACATAGATATTTAAAACAAAATCCATATCTCTCAAACACCAGCATACAAGTTCCTGGACAGCTTCAATATATTCCACAGAAAGTTTTCACCTTCCACTTTCTCTCTTTTATGTAAGAAAATATTTACTTCTTCCATTCATCGCTTCATTATTCCATTATGATACAAATTATAAATTAAATATTCACTTATGTCAATATTCACTTATTAAGTTAAATCAGAACAAATAATAATTTAAATCTTCATATACTATTTTGACTATGGCCCCCAAGGGTACTGCCAATACCATACCTACAAAACCTGCTGCCTTTCCGCCAATTATCAAAAGCAATATTATTACCAGTGGATGCATGCTTATACTGTCTCCGGTAACTTTAGGAGAAAGTATATTCCCCTCTATTTGCTGCAGTACATAAAGCCACAGAGCAGTCCACAGAGCCGCTCTGGGAGATTTTATAAGAGCTATAATTACAGCCGGCAGTGCTCCAAATATAGGTCCAAAATATGGAATGATATTGAAAAATGCATTCAGTACGGAAAGTATTATGGGAAATTCCACTTTCAATGTTACCAGAATGAAAAATGTAACTACACCTACAAATCCGCTCAAAATAAGCTGGCTCATTATATATCTGCCCAATATCTTGTCTGCATGGCAGCACATTTTTTCAATTACACCTCTGCTGCCCATCGGAAATACGGACAGCATTTTTCCGTTTATGCACTCTCCATCCGCCAAAAAATAATAAACTATTATAGGTATAACTATTATAGACAAAATATTTTGTCCCATATAAATTATAAAATCAAACATCTTACTACATGTATTTACAATTCCACTGTCAATTTTACCGTTCAAACTGCTTATCAGGGAATAGATAATCCTGTTATTTTGAACCGGCTTTAATTTCATGTAAAATCCATCTATCATATTTTGAATGCCCTCAGCGGCAGAATTTAAATTCAAGCTCTCATCAAACAGAGAAGGTATGAGTATTACAAAAGTTCCCACTACAAACAATATCAACAGGCCCACTAGAAAAAAAGCGCCCATTCTCCTATTCAAGCCTCTATTCAGCATGGAATTGTGTATGGGCTTTAACGTATACGCTATCAAAAAAGATATAAATATCAAACCTATAATTTCCCTTAAAAGAGAGCTTACAATAATAAATACAATAAATATTGCCAATACAGCCGCCATTATAATATACTTGATGCTGACTTTTTTATGAACACTCATTCTGACATCATCTTCCACAATTTTTCTAAATTTGCCGTGCTTAATTCTATTTTCTCTTTAAGGATCCATGTGCCAAGTTAAAGAACTCAAATTTCCAGTTTTTACCTCTATACAGCAGATTTTTATCTCCCAATATCAAATTATCCACAAGCAATATCTTCCTGCCCTTTATAAAATTATTTATAAATCCGGTAGACAATACGAGTGCCCTTATTGAAAATTTTCCTTCATCAAATAAAACATCCTCAACTACACCCATGAGTTCACCTTTTTCGTCCAGCACATCCATATTTTTTATATCCTCAAATTGAAGATATTTTCCCTTATTAACGTCGGTTACAACTATTATCGACGTGAAATTTATCACGTCCTCTATATTCACATTCAGTGTTTTTTTAAATATATTATTGGGGGTTATGACAAATCCTGCCACCTTTTTACTGTCGAAATTCAGTACTATGTCGCTTATAAAGCCCAACATCTTTCCTGAAAGATCTATTACATCCTTAAATATGAAATCTCCAGTCCTATACAAAATATCACCTTTAATTTAAAATAATTATCTTTATTTTGCGCAAAAAATAAAAAAATATAACTTGTACAAGTTATATTTTAAAATCGTCTATTTATTTTTTTTATTTTTCTTTCTCACCATCTGGTTATAATCGTCTACCATATCCTGCAAGGTGGTAAATTTCATAACTCTATCTATACTTTCCTTGATCTTGCTCCATAAAAGCCTAGTGGCACAGCAGTCTATCTTGCTGCAGGAACTCTCGTTATTTTCATCTATACAATTTGAAATTTCCACAGGGCCTTCCAATACACCCATTATCTCAGCTATGGTTATATCTTTAGGTTCCCTATTTAAAATATATCCTCCCTGGGCTCCCCTTATACTTTTGATCAAATTAGATTTTCTCAAGCTGGAAAATAGCTGCTCTAAATAATACTCCGATATATTCTGTCTTTCCGATATGCTTTTTATAGAAGATGGCTCCCCACTATAGTGAATAGCCAGATCCAACATTGCCCTGACACCATATCTTCCTTTTGTAGATAATTTCAATTGACCACTTCCCATCTACTTTTTTAGATCAATAGCTATTATATTTTCTATATTATCAAATCAGAGTAAAATTGTCAACTATAGCCTGCAGGATCCATTTGACAAGGCAATAAAATTCTTCTAGAATAATCATATACCATATAGGGGCATATAGCATATGATTATTCTAGAAGAAAGGTCGGATTTTTCATGACTTTTATCGACAAATTCAAGAAAGAAGACGGATTTCGCACATTATGTCTGACCGTACTCTCAGGCATAGTTTTAATTATAAGTTTTTTCAAGTTGATTCCACAACTGCCATTCGATGCGGCATGGATTGCCATTCTCGTAAGTGGAGTTCCCATAATCATCGGGGCAGCAAGGGGATTGATAACCGAATTTGACGTCACTGCCGACTTACTGGTGGCAATTGCACTAATAGCAGCACTTGTAATAGGACAATATTTTGCTGCAGGAGAAGTTGCTTTTATTATGCAGCTGGGTACAGTATTAGAGGATGTCACGGCAGATAAATCCCATAAAAGTCTGCAGTCTCTTATAAATCTCACACCCCAGAAGGCCTGCCTCCATACGGCAGCGGGCAATAAAGAAATACTGGCCTCAAAAGTCAAAAAGGGAGATATTCTCCTGGTTCGCCCTGGAGAGGCCATACCGGTCGATGGAAGAATACTCAAGGGAAACACCTCTGTCGATCAATCCATCATGACCGGTGAATCCGTTCCAGTGGACAAAACAGCCGGAGAGGAAGTATACCAGGGAACCATAAACCAGCAGGGCGTTATAGAAATAAAGGCCACTAACGCAGGCAATAACTCCTCTCTAAAAAAAATGATCAATTTAGTAAGACAAGCTGAGGAAAATAAAGCACCAATCGTCCGCATTGCAGATAAATGGGCCCGTATCCTTGTTCCAATTGCCCTGGGCTGTTCAATACTTATATTTTTTCTTACAAAAAACATATACAGGGCAGTAACTGCCCTGGTCGTTTTCTGTCCCTGCTCGCTCGTGCTGGCCACGCCCACTGCCATAATGGCTGCAATTGGAAATGCCACAAAGAAGGGAATACTTATTAAATCCGGTTCTGCAGTGGAAACTGCTGCAAAACTGGACACCCTGGTTATGGATAAGACGGGAACACTCACCTGCGGCAAGCTGCAGGTCAAAGATATAATAATGCTCAACCACGACCTGGATAAAACATATTTTATAAAATTAATCGCCAGTGCAGAAAAATTCTCCGAACACCCTTTGGGAAAAGCAATTTTCACCTACAGTCAAAATTATGGAATTGCCGCAGAGGATCCTGAATCATTTACAATGCAAGCTGGAAAAGGTATACTTGCAATAGTCGACGGACACAAACTATCAATTGGCATGAAAACCATAGATAAAAAAATCATGGAAAGTTCCCCGGATGCCGCAAAACTCATTGAGAAAATCCAAAATCAGGGAAAAACCGTACTACCTGCAGCACTGGATGGAAAAATTGCAGGAATTATATCAATTGCAGATACACTCCGCCTGGAGTCTAAAAGCACAATTTCAAGACTGAAAAAAACTGGGTTGTCCCACATAATCATGCTAACAGGTGACAATGAGGCTGTTGCCAATTCTATTGGACAATCTATAGGAATGACAGATATATTTGCCTCACAGCTTCCCGGGGATAAAGCTTCCACGGTAAAAGAGCTCACAAAAAGCGGCCATTTTGTAGGCATGCTGGGAGACGGTGTTAATGACGCTCCAGCTCTGGCTACAGCTTCTGTAGGAATCGTCATGGGTGCCATAGGCTCGGATGTGGCCATTGAGGCCGCAGATATTGCACTGATGAGTGACGACATAGGAAAACTCCCTTTTTTAATAAATCTCTGCCGCAAAACCAGGGGACGTATCATATTCAATATCGTGATCTCCATGTGCCTTAATTTTTTTGCCATTATCCTCGCGGGCCTTGGAATTTTAAACCCTGTAACCGCAGCACTTGTCCACAACTGTGGATCTGTTTTTGTAGTTACAAATTCCGCACTTCTTCTTGCATATAGAGAATAAATAAGTTCTGACAATCATTCTTGTCATTAAAGCTTGCATTTTTTCTGCAAATTTTATAATATAATTCGAGGGGAGTGATTTTATGCCAGCTTGTCAGCACCATGATGTAAATAAACTTTGCAAAAGAATCAACAGAGTTCAGGGGCAATTAAAAGGTATATGCAAAATGTTGGAAGATGACAAACCCTGTGATGAAATAATCATCCAGCTCAATTCGGCAAAAGCAGCACTGCAGAAAATCAGCCAGATAATACTTGAAGATCACTTGGAATACTGTGTCCTGGATGCACTACGCAAAGGTGACAGGGAACCTCAAATTGAAAGTTTGAAAAGAGCCTTAAATCAGTATACGAAAATGATTTAACCAAAATAAAAGCAGCCATCCATCGTTTTTACGCAATTTCATGGCTGCTTTTTACCTGGCTTCAATTGGAAATTTCAAATATTAACCCTGATAACAGTTCACTATCTCTCCATAGTAGATCTTGTGATAATTTCCTGCATAACTGCCGCTGTAACAATTTGAATCTATATTTTTGGATAAAAATTTCCTATCCATATCCTGCTTATATACAATCTTACATTCATAGTACATGCTGCATCCAGCTATGACAGGACTATCAACACTTTTACCCGGAACTGTCTTCAGATTGCACTCCTTGAATTTATCTATATCCCTTCCTGATTTTGTTCCGCATATGTTAAAGGCCTTTTTCATACTATCATCAAAACATACGCTTACAGTAAAATTATTGCTCTTTTCCATAAATTCTCTAGTATATCTGGACTGCCTTACAAGCACGGTAAAAATCGGTTTTTGCCAAACAATGCCAATACTTCCCCACCCTATGGTCATGGTGTTTACCTTTCCGTTATACTTGCTTGTCAAAAAAGCCCTTCCTTTTCCTATATTTTCAATGGTTTCTGTCATATTTTTTGTGAATTCCATAATACAATAATCCCTCCTACAATAAATTTTTATCGTATTCTTTTTTTCTATTTTTAAAATACACAACTTTCAGGTTGCAGAGTCCTGCAATCTCAACTGCACTTTTGAAGTTAGAGCCTATATTATAGGAATTGTGGGCATCAGAACCTATAGTTATGTATTTTCCGCCAAGTTCACCAAACTTCTTATACATCTCTATCATATTTTGGATTGCACTCTTATTTCCGAGCCTTCGGGTATTCAGCTCAAGACATTTATCCTGATCTATAAGTTTTTTAAATATCTCATCTATTATCTCCGAAAAACTGCTGCAGTATAATTCACTATCTTCATATCCAGAATATCTGGCTATATAGTCAATATGCCCAAGGCTGTCTATAAAGTCAAATTTACTTAAATTATCCAGTATGGCTTGAAAATATTTGGAATAGGTCTCTTTTTTACTTTTTCCCCTATAATAATCAGGAGAATATAAATCCTTATTATCAACCAGATGTGTAGAACCTATTACATAATCAAATGGATTGTTTTCTATAAGCTCCCTGCTTTCCTTCAGGCAATCTTCCTTCATTCCAAGTTCTATTCCCAAAAGCAAATTATCATTTCTCCACCTGGAATATTCCCGAAAGTATTTATCCACATCAAAGCGGAAAGAATCTTTCTGTGGAAAATTAATATCCATATGTTCGGTTATTATGAGAGACATAGCATTTTCCCTGGCATACTTTCTGGCACACTCTATCTTCATTTCCGAATCCGTTGAAAAAGTAGTGTGTACATGTGTATCAAACAAAATATATTACCTCCTGTAAATTTTAAATTATATATTTCAAAATCATGGTTATAAGTGGGATAGTAAACATTGATATTATAGTACTCATAAATATTATTCTAGCGGCCAGTTTATAATCTGCATTGTATTTTTCAGCAAATATGGAAGCTACTACTGCTGCAGGCATGGCCTCAATTACAGCACATATTTGAATCATAAGTGTGTCCACATGGAAAATTCTCAATATAAATACGGTAAGCAGCGGCATTACTATCAATCTTAAAAAACATCCGTAATATACCATAAGCTCTGAAAAAATATCTTTTAATCTTGCCTCTGACAGCATGGATCCGACTATAATCATGGAAAGAGGAGTAGTCATCGAACCCACCGTACTGACTGCAGTATATAGAGTATAAGGCAATTTAATTGAAAATACAAACATCAAAAAACCAATCACTGTTGAAATTACAGCAGGGTTTAAAAGCGCATTTTTCACGGTTTTCATATTATTTTTACCCGTATAAAGTACTACCCCTACGCTGAACATGAGTAAATTATAAGGTATGTTGAATATGGCACCATAAAATATTCCTATTTTACCGAATATTCCTTCCAATACGGGATACCCCATGAACCCGCTGTTGGGAAATATACTTGAAAATCTAAGTACACTTTTAACCCTGTCTTTATTATGTAAAACAAAAAACTTACTCAATAATATGAAAATTATCTGAATTACCGCAGAACATAGAAATATGCTTTCTGCATTTTTTACCATTTTTTCTGAATAATTATAGTTAAAAGACGTCAAAAGTAAAGCTGGAAGAGTTATATCCAATAAAAAATTTGAAAGACTTTTTACTGATTCCTTGGTTATTATATCCTTCTTTCTTGCGAAAACTCCAACCAACATCATAATTGACAATATTATCACTTGATTTACTACTTTAATGTTCAACAACGTTCCTGAGCTCTAAATACCGGGCAATCAGGTATTTTCACCTCTCTTCCTTCCATTACAACTTCATCTACTCCAAATCAGTATACATGCACCTGTCAGCATATTTGGAAATCAGGTCAAAAAGTTCTTTTATACTGCCATGTGCTCCCCATTTCAATATATTATTTGACATCTCCTCATTTTGGGCTAAAAACTGATATAGATTCAAAATTATATAATCCCTTATTCTGAGATACAGGTAATCTTCCTCCATGGATATTATTCTCTCATTCAAATTCTCTATGGAGCTGTACCTCTTTATAAAGTCAAGTTCATCCCCATTTAACTTATCTCCGTTTTTAAAAACCACTCTGCCCTTTGAAACTTCCGTCTCAGATTCTCTTTCAATATTTTCTATAGCTTTTCCCATCTCGTCCGTACCAGGTATTTTACCATTTTGGGCCCATTTTTCCATCATTTTCAGATGCTTTGCCCAAAGTTTTTTCATCGATACAATGCCAGCTTTCAAAGTTGACTCATAATTTTCAATTTTCCCTGCAGCTTTTTTTCTGGTCTCCAAAGTATCGTACACACTTTTATGCCAATAATTTTTTGCCTGAAATATAGGCTTGGCAGACACTTCCACCAGCTCAGACAAAAATTCAGATCTATCCATATCATATCCCCCTTGTCCTCTTTCTCCTGCCTACTGGCTGAAGATTACTTCTATATTATAATCCATTATGCAAAAAATTTGAATGCAGTCCATTTATAAAATACCAGACTTTTCTCCAGAATGGGAACAGCAAAAAATCTGTATATGATCTCGGCCATCAGTACTGCAAAGATCAAATCCAAAATCACATGCTGCTTTACAAATTGTGTGGATAACATTATCAATACCGAGAAAAAATCTATAATAAGTTTATTGGAGGATTTTTTCACTTCCCCCGCCCCTCTGTCAACAGCATAGCATGTCAGGACATGTATGCTCGGGAAACAGTTAAATGGTTTATCCAGCCTGTATGTCAGCCTTATAATACGTGAAAAGATATCATTTCCATAGACAGCAGGTCTTGGAACTGTAGTTTGAAAGAAAAAATAAATTACATAACACAGCATCATTCCCAGGACAATAGTTATTATAGTCTTATAGTAAGCTTCCCTGCAGTTAAGATAAATGTACAAAATACTCAAGATCACAAAAGGATACCACATCCAATAGGGAATTATAAATTCTTTTATAAAGGGAACATCCCTGTCAAAACTGGTGACCAGATTATAACACCCGTTAATTGAATTATTCAATTTTCCATACATTATGTTCACAGCAGGTATGAGGAGCATCAGGCCCAAAGGCAAAAAATTTGCTTTTATGTTTTTCATACTTCACCAACTTTTACATTTTATACTACCTATTATATTATAGGGAAGATCACTCGATTATTTAATACATAAATTTTAAATTATTTATTAAATATTTTGCAAAACAAGAGCCAGGGCACATGCGTCCCCGGCATCAAGATATCAGTGTATTCCTTCCATGATCTTCCTTTCAGGTTTTTTATTGCATATTTTCTGTCTTCTTCTTTCAAGTTCCCGGGTTATATCCTCCAGGCTCACTTTCTGATTTGACATCAGGACCAAAAGATGATATATGAGATCACATATTTCGTATACTTCTTCTTTTTTATTGTCATTCTTACTGGCAATTATCACCTCAGAAGCCTCTTCTCCAACTTTTTTAAGTATCTTGTCAATCCCCTCTCTAAAAAGATAATTCGTATAGGAACCCTCTATTGGATTTACCTTTCTATCTTCTATAACACCGCATAGTTCCTCCAATATTTTCTGTAATTCCATTAAAATACACACTCCTTTTAATATAATTTCCTATAAAAACAGCTTCTTCTTCCTGTATGGCAAGCTGCTCCCACCTGCTTGACCTCTATCAAAATAGTGTCATAATCACAGTCAACTTTTATATTTTTTACATACTGATAATGTCCGGAAGTTTCACCCTTATTCCACAGTTTGTTCCTGGATCTGCTCCAAAACCAGGTCTTCCCCGTTTCAATGGTTCTTTCAAGGGATTCCCTATTAACATATGCCAGCATAAGCACTTCACCATTTTCAAAATCCTGTACAATTGCCGGAACAAGACCTCCCGACTTTTTGAAATCCATATTGTCTAAAATTTTCCTATCCATCCACTGTCACCTTTTCTGATTCAAACTATAAAATGCAAATATATTACATCCTGACTGGAACATCCCTGTCCTTAAGATACTGTTTGACATCACAAACAGTAAGTTCTCCATAGTGAAACAGTGAAGCCGCCAGCGCCGCATCTGCACCCGTCTCATTGAACACACGATAAAAATCCTTTAGAGAACCGCATCCTCCGGAAGCTATTACGGGAATATTTACGGCACTGCATACGGCTCTGGTAAGTTCTATGTCATATCCACCTTCAGTGCCATCTGCATCCATACTCGTCAAGAGCACCTCTCCCGCTCCCAGGCTTTCCGCTTTTTTAATCCACTCTACTGCGTCCATGCCGGTATTTTCCCTGCCGCCTTCTACAAACACGTCCCACCCTTTTTTATTCTTCCTCTTTTTAGCATCCACTGCCACTACCACGCACTGGGAACCAAATTTATCCGCAGCTTCATATATCAATCCTGGGTTTTTTACAGCAGAAGAATTTACTGAAATCTTATCGGCTCCTGCCCTGAGTATGTTCTTAAAATCATCTAAGCTGGATATTCCACCGCCCACCGTAAGGGGGATAAATACTTTTTCAG
The DNA here is from genome assembly GCF_041224415.1 of Clostridium lapidicellarium. NCBI lineage: Bacteria > Bacillati > Bacillota > Clostridia > Eubacteriales > Clostridiaceae > Clostridium > Clostridium lapidicellarium. Next base: position 202,886 of record NZ_JBGFFE010000001.1, read on the forward strand.
CTGTTTTCTCCACCAGATTCACTATTGTCTTCCTTTTTTCATGAGTGGCCGTAATATCCAAAAATACTATCTCATCTGCCCCCTGCTTGTCGTAGTGCTGGGCTATTTTCACAGGATCTCCCACATCCTGCAGGTCAACAAAATTTATTCCCTTGACAACCTTGCCCATGTCAACATCCAGGCAGGGAATTATTCTTTTGGTAAGCAAGCATTACACCCCTTTCCCTATAATTTCCTTGACTTTTTCTATAAAAACATTCATATCATTATCCGAGCCTATGGTCACTCTCATGTAATTGTCTATTCTATCTTTATCAAAATACCTTACAAGAACACCTTTTTCCCTTAATTTTGCAAAGAGTTCCCTGGCGGCAAAGAGAGGATGAGTTATAAATATAAAGTTTGATTTTGAAGGTATGACTTTAAACCCCAGCTTCTCCAGCCGTCTTACGGTTGTTTCCCTTGTACTTACTATTTTTCCCACACATTCTTCAAAATACTTCTCATCTTCCATGGCAGCTACTGCAGCAGCATTTGAAACTCTGTTTACAGTATAGGAGTTAAAAGAATTTTTTATTCTGTTGAGCCCCTCAATAAGCTCCTCCTGCCCCAGTGCAAATCCCACACGGAGCCCGGCTAGAGAGCGGGATTTGGATAAGGTCTGCACTACCAGCAAGTTGGGATAATCCTTTATAAGGCCAACCACGGAGTTTCCTCCAAAATCCACATAGGCTTCATCTATTATGACTACCCTATCTCTGTTATTTTTTAAAATTTCCCTTATTTTCTCGGTATCCATGCACCTTCCCGTAGGAGCATTCGGATTTGGAAATACCACTCCACCATTTGATTTCAGGAATTCTTCAACCGGAATCGAAAAATCTTCATTCAGCTTTGCCAATCTGTACTTTATACCATACAGGCCGGCATATACGGGATAAAAGCTGTAGCTAACATCCGGAAATACTATGGCTTCATCTCCATTAAAGAATGCCAGAAAAGACATCGCCAAAACTTCATCGGAGCCGTTTCCCACAAAAACCTGATCACTTCTCAAACCGTAATAGGAGGAAATAGTTTTTCTAAGCCTGTCACAGTTCGGATCCGGATACAACCTGATATCTTCATCTGCCGCACTTTTTATGGCATTTAACACTTTGGGCGACGGTGCATAAGGACTTTCATTGGTGTTTAATTTTATATATTTTTTGTCTTTAGGCTGTTCACCGCACACATAGGGTGTTATGCTTTCTGTAGTTTTACTCCAGTACTTGCCCATAATTTATCACCTTCTATTAATTTTACCTGAATAATTCTATAGAACTTTTTAAATCTATATTTCCTGCATACAGGGCCTTGCCTACAATTGCTCCATATATGCCCATTTTATCTATGTTCTGTAAATCCTCTATGTTCTTAATCCCACCAGAAGCTATTATTCTACAGCTGACGGAATTTTGAATTTTTGAAAGCTGTTTTAGACTGGGTCCCCCAAGGGTTCCATCTTTACTTATGTCCGTAAATATAATGGTTTTAACTCCTATATACTCCATCTGCCTTGCAAAATCCGTATACTCCACATTACTTATATTTGTCCAGCCATTTACTGCAACTTTTTCATCTTTTGCATCTATTCCCACGGCTATTTTCCCGTCATATTTTTTTACAGCATCTTTTACAAATCCGGGATCTTTTAAAGCTGCAGTCCCAAGTATCACTCTTGATACCCCAAGTTGTACAAGACTTTCCACGGTACTCAAATTCCTTATACCTCCTCCAAGTTCCACTGGAATCTGAGATGTTTTTATAACTTCTGATATAGCTTCTTTATTTTTTATCTTTCCATCAAGAGCCCCGTCCAAATCAACCATATGGATATACTCTGCACCGGCTTTTTTAAAATCCAGCGCTATCTTTACCGGATCATCCCCCACCACATCCAATTTTTCAAATTTACCCTGATACAGCCTGACACATTTGCCGTTTTTCAAGTCTATTGCCGGAAGTATCAACATACTAGAATTCCTCCTCAGATCTCTACAGTTTAAACTGTCATATCTATAAAATTTTTTAATATTCTCATACCTACACTGCCGCTTTTTTCCGGGTGAAATTGAGTTCCATAGACGCTGCCCCTATTGACTACGGCAGGTATATCTACCTCTCCGTAGACGCTGTGGGCACTTAAATCTCCGCCGAATTTAAGTTTTCCATAATAGGAATGCACAAAATACACATAACTATTCTCCGGAATACCCTTTAAAATTTCACATTGCCTGTCAATTATCAAATTATTCCATCCCATATGGGGTATTTTTATATCTCCATGCAGTTTGACTATTTTCCCCCATATAAGTCCAAGTCCTTCACACTCTTCTATTTCCTCTCCAGCATCAAACAAGAGCTGCATGCCAAGGCATATTCCAATAAGAGGTTTTCCTCTTTCAGATTCTTCTTTCAGGATTTTGTCCAAATTCCTTTTTCTTAAATTTTTCATGGCCTCGGGAAAAGCACCCACCCCGGGGAGTATAATTCCACTGCTGTTTTTTATTTCACATTCATCTGAAGTTATCTTATTATCCGCCCCAATATAATCAAGTGCTTTTTGAACGCTCTTCAAATTTCCCATGCCATAATCCACAATACAGATCAATTTAAAACCACCTTTTTACAATTTACAATTTACAGTTTACAGTTCAAAGGCTGCCTTTGGTAGACATTACCCCTTTTATACTTCTGTCCACAGTCACTGCCTCTCTAAATGCATGCCCAAAAGCTTTAAATATTCCCTCTATCATATGGTGTGTGTTTCTACCATAAAGCACCTTTACATGAAGTGTCATATCTGCGTTAAAAGCCAGGGCCCTAAAAAACTCTTCCACAAGTTCCGTATCCATCTGTCCAACCTTTTCGGCGGGAAAATCGGCGTCAAATACAAGATACGGCCTCCCGCTTAAATCCACGCATACCATAGATAAGCTTTCATCCATAGGTACAAAAAACGTACCGTATCTCTTTATATTTCTTTTATTTCCCAGGGCATTTTCTATACATTTTCCCAGGACAATTCCCGTATCCTCCACGGTGTGGTGAAAATCCACATCCAGATCACCTTTTGCCAGTACATCCAAATCCACTGTTCCATGTTTTGCCGCCAGAGAAAGCATATGATTAAAAAAACCTATTCCCGTATTCACATGATTCTCTCCGCTGCCGTCCAGATCTATTTTTATCTGTATATCTGTTTCAAGGGTTTGCCTGGAAATCTTTCCTACTCTCATAAAAATGTCCTCCTCCTTATCTGTTATCCTTCCATTCTGACTTTTATGGAATTTGCATGAGCCGTAAGCCCTTCTGATCTGGCAAGTTCCATTATATCGCCGCTTACTTTCAGAAGTGACTTTTTAGAATAGTGGGTAAAGCTGAATTTTTTTATAAAATCATCCACTGAAAGGGGTGAGAAAAACTTTGCTGTCCCGCCAGTTGGAAGTATATGGTTCGGACCTGCCATGTAATCCCCGAGAGGTTCCGGTGAAAAGTTTCCCATAAACACCGAACCCGCATTTTTAACTTCCCCCAATATTGAAAATGGATCTGATATACACAGTTCCAAGTGCTCTGGTGCTATCCTGTTGGCCAAATCTACACCTTCCTCTACACTGCTAACTACAAACACAGCACCTCTGTTTTTCAAAGACTGCAGTATAATGTCCTTTCTCTCAAGGGTTCCTATCTGTTTTACAAGTTCTTCCTTTACTTTGAGAGCTAATTTTTCAGAAGTCACGGCCAGCACTGCAGATGCAAGCACATCATGTTCTGCCTGGGACATCATATCTGCGGCTAAATAACGTGGATCTGCACTTTTATCTGCAATTATGAATATTTCACTCGGACCCGCTATCATATCTATATCTACAAAACCATATACGCTTTTTTTAGCCATGGCCACATATATATTTCCCGGGCCAACTATTTTATCAACCTTACAGATCGTCTCAGTACCAAAAGCCAATGCACCTATGGCCTGAGCCCCGCCGGCCTTATAAATTTTATTTACCCCTGCCAAATCTGCAGCTGCCAAAATTTTAGGATTTACAGTTCCATCCTTCAATGGCGGTGTAACCATGGTAATGTCCCTGACTCCTGCAACTTTGGCAGGAAGGGCGTTCATAAGTACAGAAGAGGGATACGCAGCCGTACCTCCTGGTACATATATGCCTACTTTCTCTAATGGCCTGACCTGCTGCCCCAATATCACCCCATTGTCACCGGTAACCATCCAGGAATTTCTCTTCTGCCTTTCATGGAAGAAAATTATATTTTTAGCTGCCGCCTTCAATGCTTTTATAAATTTACTCCCTGAAGCTTCATAGGCGTCTTTTATTTCTCGATCAGTTACAAGAATATTACTTTTGTTTATTTTTTTACTGTCAAATCTGCCTGTATACTTTATGAGAGCTCTATCTCCATTTTCTCTTATGTCTTTTAATATTCCTCCGACTGTTTCAGTTACATTTTGTTGATTTTTTTCTTCTCTATTTCTGAAATTATCCAGGTATTTTTTTCCTTTTTCAGTATTTGCAAATATTATATTTACAATATCATCTGCCATTGTTCTCCTCCTAACTCAAAACCTTTCCTCTGGTATTTACCTGTATTTGGACTCTATCTATTATTGTCTGTATCTCACTTTTTTTCATCTTCATGCTGGCCACATTGACTACCATCCTGGCACTTATGCTGCATATGTCCTTGTAAATAACAAGCCCGTTCTCCCTCAAGGTGTTTCCTGTCTCAACTATATCAACTATAGCGTCCGAAAGTCCCAGTATAGGAGCCAGTTCCACAGAACCCTCTATCTTTATGATTTCAACATCCTGCCCTAGTTTTCTAAAATAATTTCTGGCTACATTCGGGTATTTCGTCGCAACTTTCTTCCTGTTGTAGCCGGAATAGAAATTGGAATTCTTGGGACCAGCCAGTGAAAACTTACACCGCCCGAATCCAAGATCCAGTACTTCATAAAAATTCTTATTCTGTTCAAGAAGTGTGTCTTTTCCCACTATTCCCATATCGACCACTCCATGTTCTATATAGGTGAGTACATCTTGAGCTTTTACCAGAACAAAATCTATATTATCCTTATAATCGTGAAATATAAGCTTTCTGCCCTTGTTCATAATTGCACTGCAGTCTATGTGTGCCCTCTGGAACATATTAACTGCCTCTTTTTCAATTCTCCCTTTAGTTAGAGCTATTCGCACTTTTTTCACATTTACCATTTAATTTTTTCCATCCCCTATTTTAATAAATTCCATATCCTTCTCATCTGCATATTTCCTTGCTTCTCTCTCATCATCAATAAGGCTCATTTCTGCAATTATACCGTCATTTCTAAATTTAAGAGCTTTTTCATACGCACTTTCAAAATCTTTTTTATCACAGTATATCAGTACTTTTTTATGTATTTCATTACAAAATCCATTACTGAATTCAAGTGCGGCCATTACTCCATCCACATCTATGGCAAAACCCACAGCAGGTTCCTCATCTCCAAACTGACCTATCAAATTATCATATCTGCCTCCACTTAATATGTCCTCCCCAAAGCCATGAGTATAACCTCTGAATATTATCCCGGTATAGTAATCCATATGGTATGCCATACCCAGATCTACGGCCAAATACCTCTCAAGCCCTGTACTTTTTACAGTTTTATATACTTTTTCAATATCTTCAAGACATTTTAAAGCTTCTTCATTGCCGGTAATATCAGCTGCCTTTTCAATTGCCTCCACACCCCCAAAGAGCCCAGGCAGTTCGCTTAAAATATTAAAAGAATCTTTATCAAGCCTGTCCCTATTTGCACGCAGTATTTTTTTCAGCAATGTAAAATTTTTCATATCTATGCTTTTTCTCAGCTCCTCTTTTATCTCAGCATCTACATTCAGCGGTTTTACCAGAGCATTAAACAGCTTGGCATGACCAATTTCTATTTTGAAATTTTTAAGGCCGCAATTCAGAAGGCACGTTATTCCAGTCATTATAACCTCTGCATCTGCAGCAATATTATCCGCCCCTATAATCTCAATACCCGACTGGGTTATTTCACTGTTTTTCCCTTTCAAACTTTCACTTGCCCTGTATACATTCGAGTTATAGCACAATCTGAGAGGATGAATCACCTTTTCCAGTTTCGTCCCTGCAATTCTTGCAATAGGCGTAGTCATATCAGCTTTCAGCACCAGGATTCTTCCCTGCCTGTCAATCAATTTGTATATTCTCTCCTGAGGCACTATGGAATTTTTCCCGCTGAAGGTGTCATAGAATTCCAGGGTAGGAGATTTTACCTCCATGTATCCGCTGGATACATAAATTTTTCTCAATATATTTTCTAAATTTATTTTTTTGCTGCATTCTTCAAATAAAATATCCTTTGTTCCGTCAGGTATATACCCCTTCCAATTGCCCATAGAGTCCACTTCCTTATTTTATCATGCTAATCTTTTAATTCGGTGAAGTATAAAATTAGCCATTGATGTTATTTTACCAGTTAATTTATAAAATATCAATACAAATAATAAAAAAAAGCGCCAGATATCTGGTGCTTTTTTTATATAAATCAATAGTTTATCTTTTATTTGCAAAAAAACAGAGTGAAAGCATTCCGGACCCGCAATGCGTAGCCATGCCAAGCCCCAGAGGGGCTATGATAAATTTATTATTGGGAAATTCCCTCTCAAGCACGCTCTTTAGAAAATTTGCATCTTCTGGACAATCCCCATGGGAAATACATATAACCTGTCCTTCAGTATTTACTGCCCTCTCTTTAAACCTATCCACTAGATATTTGATCCCCTTTTTTCTTCCTCTAACATTGGCTACATTTTTAAGAGTCCCATCACTGCATATATATATTATAGGTTTTACATCTAAAAGAGTTCCTATAACAGCCTTGGAGGAAGATATTCTTCCGCCCTTTTTTAGATGCTTGAGATCTTCCACCATAAACCAGTAATTTACCTTCAATTTATTTTTCTCCAACCAGTTTACAATTTCATCTTTGCTCTTACCTTCTTCTGCCATTTTATGGGCAACATATACTAAAAGTCCAACTCCTATGGAGCCTCCCTTGCTGTCGACTACGGTTATATCCGCATCTTTGAATTCACTGATTACGGATTCCCTTGCCAGCTTTGAACTATTAAGGGTTCCACTCAATGCTGAAGACAACCCTATATATATAATCGGTCTCTTTTCTTCCAGTAATTCTTTAAATTTTTCAGCAAATCTGTACTCATTTATCTGAGATGTATACGGCATTTCTCCATTTCGCAGTCCGCTGTAAAATTCTTTAAAACTCAAAGATTTCCCAAAGTCGTCTTCATAATCCCTGCTTTTAAAATGACACATCAGGCCTAAAAATGGAATATTTTTTTCTACCATAAAACTTCTCGGTAAATCACATCCTGCATCAGTCATAATTATAGGTTTAGTCATCAATATCTCCCCCAATGTAAAATAGGATTAATTTCAACCATTACAGTAAACATTATACAATACTCTGTCAAATTCATAAATCCCTACATCAATACTTTATTGCCATTATAACAAAAATACCAATTATTTACCATACATAATCAAATTTTAAAATAATCAACGCCTGCCTCGAATAATTTCTGATCCTTTCTGCCCGGAATGTTCTTCATAATATTTTTTCCAATTCTCTCCGAATGAGCCATTTTACCGAGCACCCTCCCATCAGGGCTGGTTATACCTTCCACTGCACAATAGGAACCATTTGGGTTAAATTTTATATTGTAGGACGGGTTACCTTCAAAGTTAACATATTGAGTAGCAATCTGCCCCCTCTTCTCCATATCCTCAATGAGAGCTGGATTTGCTACAAACCTTCCTTCCCCGTGGGAAACCGCTATAGAATATACATCTCCTACAGACACGTTATTAAACCAAGGTGACAGGTTAGAGATGATCTTTGTATTTACCACTCTGGATACATGCCTTCCTATTTTATTATAAGTAAGCGTAGGGTAATCCTCCTCTATGTCCCTTATCTCTCCAAAAGGCAGCAGCCCTAATTTTATAAGTGCCTGGAATCCGTTGCATATTCCAAGTATCAATCCGTCTCTTTTATTTAAAAGTTCCATCACGGCTTCTTCCACCTTCGAATTTCTAAAGAAAGCTGCAATAAATTTCCCGGATCCATCCGGTTCATCCCCTGCACTAAAGCCTCCCGGAATCATAATAATCTGAGATGAATTTATACTATCTACAATTGCATCCACCGATTCTTCTATTTCAGCAGCAGTCAAATTTCTGACTACAACAGTATCCACCTTCGCACCTGCCTTTTGAAAAGCTCTTGCAGAATCATATTCACAGTTGGTTCCCGGAAATACGGGAATAGTAACTTTAGGATTCACTGTTTTCACCGCCGGAGACAATCCGTGCCCTCTCCTAAAATAATGTAATTTTATTTCACTGTCTCCAACTGGAGCCTTGGTTGGAAAAATACTCTCTAAACTCTTTTCCCAGGAACTTTGCATATCAAGAACAGATATTTTAGTTTTTCCCATATCTATTGACTGCTGTTTTTGTGTAATTCCAAGAAATTTATAATCTATTTCCCCAAATGTCTTTTCCAAATCAACGCTTTTATCAACTTCCACCACTATAGAACCATAATCCGGTGAAAACAGATCTACACTCCTATCTGCAAATTTCAGTCCAATCCTGTTTCCAAAGCTCATCTTGCTTACAGTTTCACAGATACCTCCCCTCTTTACAGTACCTGCGGATAATATACTGCCTCCTGATATCAACTTGCCTATCAGGCTGTAATTCTTCTTTATCTTTTTAAAATCGGGAAGCTGAAAATCATCCCTGGGTGCGGATACAAGTACTACATAATTTCCATACCCTTTAAACTCAGGTGATATAAGCTCGTTAGCCCTCCCTGTGGCAACTGCAAAAGAAACCAATGTAGGGGGCACATTCATATCCTTAAAACTTCCAGACATGCTGTCTTTCCCGCCTATTGCTGCTACTCCAAGATCTTTCTGTGCATACAGCGCGCCGAGAAGCGCTGCAAGTGGTTTTCCCCATTTAAAAGGATCCTTTCCCAATTTTTCAAAATATTCCTGAAAAGTCAATTTTATACTGTCAAGTTCTCCGCCTGCACATACAACTCTGGCTACTGACTCCAGCACTGCATATACCGCACTGTGAAATGGACTCCACTTTGCTATGTCCGGATTATAACCAAAGCTCATAAGTGTAACAGTATTGGTGTCTCCCTTCAATACGGGAAGTTTGGCAGCCATGGCCTCTATAGGCGTGCTCTGATACTTTCCGCCATAGGGCATGAATATACTGGAGGCTCCTACAGTGCTGTCAAATCTCTCCACCAATCCTCTTTGACTGCATACATTCAAATCCTGAAGCACATCAAGCCAGTATTTTGAGACATTGTCTTCACCTGTCATTCCGTTTTCCCTATTTTCAAAATAACCGGCAGCATCCGGGCACTTGATCTTGACGTCTGTTTTTGCCCTGACACCATTTGTATCCAAAAATTTTCTGCTTAAATTCACAATGGGGTTTCCCTTCCAGAACATCTCCAATCTTCCGCTGTCAGTTACCTCTGCCACTTTTGTTGCCTCCAGATTTTCCTCTCCAGCATATTCTATGAATTTTTTTTCATTTTCTCTGGATACAACCACTGCCATACGCTCCTGGGATTCAGATATGGCAAGTTCAGTTCCATCAAGCCCCTCATACTTTTTAGGCACCAAATCCAAATTTATTCTAAGACCTTCAGCCAGTTCGCCTATGGCTACAGATACGCCCCCTGCTCCAAAATCATTGCAGCTTTTGATAATTTTGCTTACTTCTTCCTTTCTAAAAAGCCTCTGTATTTTCCTTTCAGTAACGGGATTTCCCTTTTGAACTTCAGGACCTGAAGTCAATATTGAAGTTTCCGTATGCTTTTTGGAAGAGCCAGTTGCCCCCCCGCATCCATCTCTTCCAGTCCTGCCTCCTAAAAGTATTATTACATCAGGTACGGCAGGTTTTCTTCTCCTGACATTCTCAAATGGGACAGCTCCTATGACAGCCCCTATTTCCATTCTCTTTGCTACATAATCTTCATCGTATATCTCAGAAACCATTCCTGTTGCAAGGCCTATTTGATTTCCATAAGAGCTGTATCCCCCGGCAGCTCCCAAAGTTATTTTTTTCTGAGGTAATTTTCCCTTTAAGGTATCTTCAATTTTGACTCTGGGGTCCCCGCTTCCAGTAACTCTCATAGCTTGATACACATAGGCTCTTCCCGACAATGGATCACGTATTGCACCACCAAGACAAGTTGCGGCCCCACCAAAAGGCTCTATTTCAGTAGGGTGGTTATGTGTCTCATTTTTAAACATCACAAGCCATTTTTCATCTTTGCCATCTACATCTGCATTCACAATTACGCTGCATGCATTTATCTCGTCGGATTCATCCAGATCCTTCAATTTACCGCTTTTTCTGAGTATTTTCATCCCAATGGTAGCTATATCCATAAGGCATCTGGGTTTTTCACCACCGTTATATATCTTATTTCTTGATCTTAAATAATATTCATAAGTTCTTTTTATTGGAATTGAATATTTTCCCTCCTCAATTGACACGTTATTTAATTCAGTGTTAAAAGTAGTGTGCCTGCAGTGATCAGACCAATAAGTATCTATGACCTTTATTTCAGTTATTGTAGGGTTTCTTCTCTCTTTTTCCCGAAAATATCCCTGACAGAAAATCAAATCTTCAATATTCATAGCAAGTCCACGTGATTTTATGAAATCTTCCAAAGCATCACGGCTCATATCCACAAAACCGGAGAGTACCTCTACCATGTCCGGAATATGTATTTTTTTGTTTAAGCTCTTAACTTTTTCAAGGGAGGCTTCTCTCGAGTCCACAGGATTTATGCAATAATCCTTTATTTTACCGAACTCTTCATCTGATATATTTCCAAATATCAAATATACCTTTGCAGATGCAACCTGGGTTTTTTCGCTTTGAGTCAATATCTGAATACACTGAGATGCTGAATCGGCTCTCTGATCATACTGTCCCGGAAGATACTCTACAGCAAAAAGTCTTGTGTTTTCATCTACAGGCAAATCCTCATCATATATATTGTCCACAGTTTTTTCAGAAAATATCGTATACTTCGATTTCTCGTATTCTTCATCACTGATATTTTCTATATCATAGCGGTTTACTATTCTTACATCTTTCAGCCCATGAATATTAAGCCCTTCCCTGATATCTCTGAGGAACCCCTGAGCCTCTACATCAAATCCTCTTTTCTTCTCTACAAATAGCCTTTTGACACCCATTTTATTTTCTCTCCTTGCTTTTCATTTTTTTCGAACGTTTATGATATTTTTTTTAAAATTATTCGTAGATATTATATCATAGATACACGGCTTTGTGAATAACATGCTGCAATTACTTAATACACAGTATTTCTTTTACATTCTTTCCAAATATTTTAGAACTGTCATAAAAATATTTATTCTTGGAAACTATACCTCTGACTACATGACCCGTGCTGGTAATTATTTCAGTCTGTTCGCCAAATTCACAATCTTTTAAACTTATGCCCCTTAAAAATACTTTGATTATTCTTTTACTCTGGCATAAATTTACATCTTCTACTTCAATTAATTTTCCCTTTTTTATCATTTAACTCAACTCCGCTATAGTTTTAATAAATTGTATGCGGAGAAAATATAAAATATAATTGTTAAGACAAAAATGCTGCCCGCAAAATATGCAAACAGCAAAAATATCAAGTGGAATTATTTATATAAAGGGAATTTGTGACACAATTCAATTACCTTTTCTCTGATACCGCCAAGATCTTTATCTCTATTATCTACAACTGAATTTATAAAATAAGCTATCTCTTTCATTTCCTCTTCCTTAAAGCCCCTGGTAGTGACTGCAGGAGTGCCCAATCTAATTCCGCTTGTGACATTGGGACTGAGCTTGTCAAAAGGTATTGCATTCTTATTGACAGTTATATGCACGGTATCCAAAAGTTTTTCCAGGTCCTTCCCTGTAATTTTTTTATCGGTGAGATCTACAAGCATAAGGTGATTATCCGTCCCCCCGCTTACAATTCTAAACCCATATTTTTTAAGTTCCTGCGCCAGTACCCTGGCATTTTTCACAACTTGATCTATATACTTTCTATACTCATCTGTAAGGGCTTCTCCAAAGCAGACAGCTTTTCCCGCAATGACATGCATAAGAGGACCTCCCTGCATCCCGGGAAAAATCGTCTTATCGAGAACAGCTCCATATTTCTCCTTACATATTATTGCTCCACCTCTTGGCCCTCTCAGTGTTTTATGCGTGGTAGTAGTCACAAAATCAGCATAGGGTACAGGAGACATGTGGTTCCCTGTCGCAACAAGCCCTGCAATATGTGCCATGTCCACCATCATGTACGCACCAACTTCATCGCATATATCCCTTATTTTCTTAAAATCTATTTCCCTTGAATATGCACTTGCACCTGAAACTATCATTTTAGGTTTATATTTAAGGGCCAGTTCTCTCATCTTTTCATAATCAATTCTCTCTGTTTCTGGATTCAATCCATAGGGAATAAAATTATACAATTTTCCAGAAAAATTTACCTTACTTCCATGACTCAAATGTCCCCCAGAGCTTAAACCCATGCCAAGAACCGTATCACCCGGCTTCAATACGGACATGTACACTGCCATATTTGCCTGTGAACCAGAATGAGGCTGTACATTTACATGTTCCCCTCCAAAGAGCTTTTTCATCCTGTCTCTCGCAATATTTTCAACTTTATCTACTGCATAACACCCTCCATAGTATCTCCTCCCGGGATACCCCTCGGCATATTTATTGGTGAGAAAAGATCCCATGGCTTCCATTACAGATTTGCTGGTAAAATTCTCCGAAGCAATCAGCTCTATGCCATTTTCCTGCCTCTCAGCTTCTTCTTTGATTATGTCGAAAACGGCCCTGTCACTGTCTTTTAATTCACTAAAATCCACTTTTCATCAACCCCCTATAAATTAATTATATCCTATTATCAATTATACTGTAAACCTTTAGTATTTATCAATACATCACTTTATAACTTGAATTTATACAAGTACTTACAAATCACAGTTTTTAATGTTTAATGCCTGAGGACCTTATGCTATAATAAATTAATAATAGATTTTAATATGGGAGATATTTGTATGGATATTAACAGAATAGTAAATTTGGCTACCTATGCAGGGAAAATAATGTTGGAAAGTGGTGCGGAAATATACAGGGTGGAGGAGACAATAACCAGAATAAGCAGGAACTACAATATCCAGGACATCGATGCCTTTGTCACCTTAAATGTAATTATAGTATCCGCCTCAGATGAATATGGTCAAACTATATCGGTAATAAAAAGAGTAAAACAGAGAACTCTGAATTTAGAAAAGATATCCCAGGTAAATGATATCTCGAGGCATATAAAAGACAAATCCTATACTTTAGATGAGATGGAAAATAAATTATCCAGGATACAACACTCCAAGCCCTACAGCACAAAAACTCTCATATTGTTTTCAGGAATAGCCGCAGCTTTCTTTTCACCTGTATTTGGCGGAAATCTTCAGGATTTTGCAGTGTCATTCGTCATAGGATGCACTCTCAGCATTCTCTCCAAGACATTGAGCTTCCTTCAGGCAAATGAATTTTTCATAAATATAATATGCGGAGCTGTTACAGCTTTAATAGCACTTATAAGTGTTCAGCTTAAAATAGGCTCCCATGTAAGCATTATAATAATAAGTTCAATAATGCTTTTGGTACCCGGTCTTTCCATAACCAATGCCATAAGAGATACCATAGCCGGGGATCTAATATCGGGTATCTCCAGAGGTATTGAAGCCTTTTTAGTAGCCATTGCCATTGCAGCAGGTACGGGATCCATAATCAAGTTATGGTTTGCTTTGGGGGGAATCCATCTATGATAATAAACTCCATATATATCTTAATTGCAACTTTATGTTTTGGCATAATAGGAAATGTTCGCGGAAAAAATCTCATATTTTCAGCTGTTGGAGGAGGTATAACCTGGTTTTTCTATTTAGTTTCCTCCCACTACATAGGCTCTTCCAGCATATTGTGCTTTTTTATAGCTTCAGTATTTGCATCCATTTACTCTGAAATAATGGCACGAATATTAAAAACCCCGGTCACGACTTTCATCATAGGTGCAATCATACCTCTGGTCCCGGGAGGAAGCATGTATAATGCCATGCTTCAGTACGTACAGGGAAATATAAGCCAGTCACTGTCTATCGCCCTCAAAACTTTGGCTATAGCCGGTTCCATAGCCGTAGGAATATTTTTTATATCCTCACTATTCAAGGCATTTACACTTTTCACTAGAAATCTTTCCAGGCATAAATCAATTTAAATTATTTATCAAGTGAGTACTAGCAATGGCAGCGTTCGGATAAAATAAATTTTTCTATGATTTCTCCTACGGCACCGTCATTATTATTATTTTCCGTAACGTAATCTGCAGATTTTTTCAATATTTGACGGGCATTACCCACTGCCGCCCCAAGTCCTGCAGTTTCAATCATGCTCTTGTCATTTTCATCATTTCCAACAGCTATACATTCGTCAACTGGGATCTTGTAGTAATCTGCCAGTGTCTTCAATCCTTTCCCCTTTGAACTTTCCTTACTTATTACTTCAATATTGTTAATACTTGATTTTGTAGTATTAATTCCAGCAATGCAGTCTATCTTTTTCCTAAATTTACTCAAATAATCCAAGTCCGGATCTATAACCATCAATTTATAGATATTTTCTCCGGTATTTTCCACAAATTTTTTTGAATCCGGTATAATTCTTATCTCAATCCTGAATTTTCTATCCACTTTTCTGTTGAATTCATAAAATCTCTTTGCAGAATACTTGAACTGCTCGCAATAAAGTCTTTCACCATCGTAAAAATGATAATATGTATCTTTTTTTTCTCTTAAAATATCTATAATTTCAAGTATATTATATTTATCCACAGGAGATGATTTTATAATATTCCCTTTTCCATCCAGTACAATAGCACCATTGCAGCATATAACAGGCTGATCTTTAAATAATCCCCGGGAATAAAATTTTAAAGACGAAGGCAGCCTGCCGGTAGCCATAACAATCTTTACACCTAATTTTTCAGCTTCACATACCATATCCAAATTATACTTGGATATGGACTTTTCATCATTTAAAAGTGTACCATCCATATCAACGGCAATAATTTTATATTTCATATTGTAACACTCCAATTTTTATGTAAGGTATAAACTTCAGATTAAAAACATAAATTTTATTTATAATACTCTATACAAAGGTGATATAATGAAAAAAATTTTTATGATTTTAAGTATAATTTTAGTAGGTATTTTTTCTTTTACCTCTTGCAATTACAGCTTAAACAAAAAGCCAAATAATTTTTACTATACAAATCTGCTTGCACAAAACTTAACTCTAGCTTCACCTAAAAAGTGCATTATAGAAGAATGCAATTTTCACGATGAAGAAGAATTGGGAGAAAAAAGCATTTCGGATATAAAAAACATGTTAAAAGTACTTAAAAAGAATAATTTTATAAACAGGCCAAAAGATCTTCCAGCTAAAATTTCATATAAAATTACTTTTATTTTCAATAAAGAAAAATTACTCATCAATGTATATAATGAAAAATATCTGTCCATTTACCCCTGGGACGGAAATTATCCAATGGATTATATAAACATGGACAAAGTTCCCATATCTCTGAATCCATATTATTTAGGCAAATATATATTCAAGAATTATTGAGCCAGTTAGTTTGTCCATGAATCTTACATTATTGTATCACAGATATCAATGAACACATATATTATAAATGTATAAATATAATGAAAGGTGGCCAATGATGTTCATTTGTCCTTATTTTGCACGAAGAGCCTGCTGCAGATTACCGCAAACTGCCCCTGTTTCCTATATAAGATTTTTAAATGCCAGCCCCAATTCTCCTGCAGTAGATGTATATCTCAATGAAAGGCTAATATTCAGAAATTTAACTTATAAATCCTTTTCAGATTATATAAATATACCTTATGGAACCTACAATATAAGGGTATTTTCTGCAGGAAGTACCGAGAACCCAATCATAGACGAAAGTTTATCCATACCGGCTGAAAAAATATTCACCATAGCCATGACAGGCCAGTACCCAAATGTAAATTTACTTCCCATAGAAGATATTCGCCGTCCTAAAATTCAAAATAGAGCTTTGATAAGATTTATAAATTTGACCCCTGATTCTACCAATTTAGACCTTGCACTTTCCAATGGAAACACGCTCTTTTCAAATATATCCTACAGAGAAGTAAGCCAATATATACCTATTGTTCCCGGTGTGTATACTTTTGAAATCAATAATTCCGGCAGTCAAGAAAGAGTTCTCCATATACCCAATGTACGGCTAACCCCCAATAGATTCTACACTATATACTCGGTTGGCAATTTATCGGGTTCTCCTGCACATCAGGTGTTGATCCCCCTTGACGGCAACAGCTACATCCAATTTTAAATTCAAGGGCCTGTTCAAAAAAACAGGTCCTCATTTCACAGCCAAATTCTGTAGATAAAAAAGCTAGTAACCCAGAGGCTCATTCACTATTATAACTTTTACTCTTCCCTTATGGTTTTGCCTCCTTATAAGAGTGTACTCATTGCATATTCTGCTGTCACTGCTGCAGTCAACACAGTATCCCAATTTAGCACAAGGACTATCCACCTTTAATCTTCTGACATTTGCAGGAGCCGAACAGCGTCTGACTCTCTCTACAGCCTCATCCAAACTGGATACAATTTTATTTATTCCCACAATGACTATGACTTTGTCAGGGCCGTACAACATGGCAGCTACCCTGTTTCCATTACCGTCTACATTATAGAGCCGTCCATCCTCAATCAGTGCATTCGTACTCACTATATAGTCATCTGCAAAGAAACTCTTTCTGAAAACGTTCTTTATATCCTCAGGTTTTAAATTTTCAGCATATCTGTCTAAAAATTTATAATTTCCCTTTCTCAAAAAATCAATTACACCTATTTCAAAAAGGGACATAGAACCTCCTACAGAAACCGTATCACCTTCTTTTAGAATTTCACCAAGCTTACCTATGACTTCTTTTTTGTCATTTACAAAATAAGCCTCCATGTTATTTTTTTCTAAGTTTTTCATAGTCCTTTTGATTTTTTGATCAACTACCCATTTTAAATTTTCATCCACAATACTACCCCCTAATTGAATTTACCTTGAAATTCTCTTATATTATAACACAAAATTCCTGCCGGACACCCAATTTCACTTCCCTAAATCAACTTATCTCATCGGTAAATTTTTATTTATAAATTTATATTATAAACAAAAAATTATCTAAAATATGTATTTATTTGCAAGCTTAACACGTATAAAGTAATGTATAATAAATTGAGATCAAATTAAACTCATTATAATTTCAAGGAGGAATATATAATGGCAATTTGTACAAAAAATCTTACAAAAAAAGAACTTCTTGATAAAGTTCAGGCCAACGCAGAAGAACTTTTCAGAAGTGGTGCACTATTTTGCAGCGAATCAGTATTGCAGACCATCAATGACTTATTGGGAAATCCATTTAATAAGGATATTGTCAAACTGGCAAGTGGATTTCCTGTAGGAATGGGCAAAGCCGGCTGTGTATGCGGTGCAATTTCCGGTGGACAGATGTCTCTGGGCATTGTGTATGGAAGAGTTAAGGGACAGCCCATGAAAGAAAAGATGTTTGAAGAATCCAAAAAACTTCATGACTACATTAAAGGTGAATATAAATCCACATGCTGCAGAGTATTGACAAAAAAATGGACTGGAGATGACTTCAAAAGCGAAGGCAGACAAAGACATTGTATAAAGATCACGGGAAAAGTCGCACGATGGGTTGCAAACGAACTTATTGACGATGGACAAGTGCAGGTAAAATAATAAACATATAAATATTTAATTCTCGCTTTTCATTTTTTGCTTAAATTGCCATAAATCATTGTAAATATATTTCCGTTATAGTAAAATCATAGAGAGATAAACACTTCCAATTTCAATAGCAGCGTATATAAGGAGAATATAATGAAAAAAGGAGATAAAATAATTGCAATTTGTATATTTATTTTAATAGCATCAAGTATCATTGGTGTTTTTTCATATAAATTGCATGTTAAAGGTTCTCATAAAATTGCAGTAATAAAACAGGAAGGAAAAATTATAAGTACTATAGATTTGGACAGTGTAAAAATCAGAAAACAATTCAAATTGAAATACAGGACCTCTCATTTTAATATAGTGGAAGTTGAAAATGGCAGAATACGAATATCAGAAGCAGATTGCCCTGATAAAATCTGCGTAAAAACCGGCTGGATATCAAAACCCGGCCAGAGCATCGTCTGCCTTCCACACAAACTCATAATTAAAATAGAGGGAAAAAATTCACAATATGATGAAATCTCAAACTAAATCCATATATCAAAAAGCAAAGGTGCAAATATGAATAAAGTGAGAAGGATGGTTTTTTTAAGTTTTCTGGTCGGCATGGCACTTGTCATATATATAGCGGAATCTCAGATTCCCGTTTTATTTCCGGGTATAAAGCTTGGACTTGCAAATACAATTTCCCTGACTGCATTAATACTTCTCGGATGGAAAGAAGCTCTCACAGTAATGTTTTTGAGGACACTTCTGGGATCAATATTTGGTGGAACGATGTCAGCTTTCATGTTTAGTATAGCAGGAGGAATTTTAAGCAATATAGTTATGATCATATTGTACAAATACTTTAAAAATTCCATAAGTCTATCTGCCATAAGCATATGCGGAGCTATATTCCACAATATAGGGCAATTGCTTGTGGCTTCCATCATAATCGAAGATTTCAGAATATACATCTACTTGCCTGTACTTCTGATCTCCGGTGTGGTCACTGGATATTTCATAGGGTGGTGTACCAAGTTTCTGACGGAAAACTTATATAAAATTCCAATGTTTAAGAATTTAAAAGGCTAAAGCATAACAAAAAGGGGATGTCTTAAATTGATTTTTTAAGACATCCCCTTTAAATTTGTCAGCCGCAATTATACATTTGCTGCAGCTTCTTTTTTACTTTGTTCCTGTAAATCCGTACCATTCACAATGGCTTTAATAGCTCCCGTAGGACATTTAGCCAGACAAGCGGACTCACTGCATTTTTCTACACAAACATGATGATCAAGCACTCTTGCCAGATGATCTTCAACCTTAATATTGTCATAAGGACAATTCTTCATGCACAGTCCACAGCCAAGGCATCCTACGCTGCAATTTTTACGCACAGCTCCGCCTTTATCCTTAGAATTGCAGTTGACCATAACTTTCGAACCTATAAGTCTAAAACCAATTACCTGTTTAGGACATACTTTGACACATGTTCCACATCCCGTACACCTGTCTACATCAATTATAGGCAGTCCTTTGGATCCCATAGCCATGGCTCCAAAAGGACAATTTTTTACACAGGTTCCAAAACCAAGGCATCCATACTGACAGGCCTTAGGTCCTCCCTGAAGTAAATTTGCGGCAACGCAATCCTTTATTCCCTTGTACTCATATTTTCTAACAGCTTTTGTACAGTCACCGGCACATCTTATATGGGCGACCCTTGGCTCAATAGCCGGAGCCGATTTTCCCGTCAGTTTTGCCACCTGTTCTGCCACTGCCGCCTTTCCCGGAACACAAAGGTTGGGTGGAACTTTTTCATCTTCTACAACTGCTTCCGCATAGGCCCTGCACCCTGCAAATCCGCATCCACCGCACTGACCTTTTGGAAGTACATCTTCCACCTTTTCCACAAGAGGGTTTACTTCCATTGCAAATTTTTTGTTCACATAGGCCAGGATAAGGCCAAATATACAACCTATAACAGTCAATACAACTACAATCATAATTGCAGTATTAATCATTATATCACAATCTCCTTTCTATAGAGAAATCATACCTGAAAAGCCCAAGAATGCCAGAGCTAACATTCCAGCCAATATGAACGCTACACCGAGCCCTTCCAATGGTTTAGGCACATCTGCCAGCCTCAATTTTTCTCTCAGGCTTGCCATTAAGACTATAGCCAGGGCAAATCCTAGACCAGAACCTATGGCATTAACTACACTTTCCATAAAATTAAAATTTGAATCGGCGTTTAAAATAGGTACAGCAAGCACTATACAGTTTGTAGCTATCAGAAGGAGGTATATCCCCCACATATTATACAGTGCAGGAGCCTGCTTTTTAATAACAGTTTCCAGAAGCTGCACAAAACTTGCTATGAGAAGTACAAATACAACAGTTTTTAAGAATGTGAGGTTAAACGGTACAAGTATAAAGTGATATACTACCCAGGCCAGCATTGAACTAAGAGTTATGACCGAAGTAACTGCCATACCCATACCAACAGAGGCACTTAAATTCTTAGAAACTCCAAAGAATATACAAAGTCCAAGAAATCTTGTCAAAACATAGTTGTTTACTATTAATGAACTTATAAAAATGGTAAGATAAGTACCCATTATCTTTCACCTCCGTTTGCCTTTTCCAGCTTTGCCATCTTAACTTGTTCAACATGCTGGTTATAGACTTTCACCACGGCAACCAAATATCCTATAAGTATAAATGCTCCTGGAGAAAGAATCATAATCATTATCGGATTATAGGACGACCACATAACACGGACACCAAATAAAGTTCCAGAACCAAACAGCTCACGTATTATACTTATTAATAGAAGCGCCAGTGTAAAACCGCATCCCATTCCAAGTCCATCGAAAAAAGATGGTATTACAGGATTTTTAGATGCAAATACCTCTGCACGTGCAAGTATTATAGCAAATACAACTATCAGTGACAGGTAAATGCCAAGCTGCTTGTATAAAGTCGGTGCAAAAGCTTGCAATATAAGTTCAACTACTGTAACTATAGTTGCTATGCAGGTGATGTACACGGGCACACGCACTTTGGGATTAACAAAATTTTTAATCAGGGAAACCACGGTATTATTACAAGTTATAACAAACAGCACACAAAGTCCCATTGTAAGTCCAGTTACAGCCGTACTTGTAGTTGCCAGTGCAGGACACAAGCTAAGTGCAAGTACAAATATGGGATTTTCTGATATCAATCCTTTTTTAAATATATTCCACAAATTCATATCTACTTACCTCCCGTAAATGTAGTAACCTGCTGAACTGCCTTTTTAACTCCATTAGTAACAGCTCTCGAGGTAATTGTAGCCCCTGTCATAGCTTGGATATCTTTCTTGTCGGATTTATCTTTAGTTACCTTCAAATTATCTACCGTCTTGTTTTTAAACTGTCCTTTAAAAGGATCCTTTGTAGCATTGGCTCCAAGTCCCGGGGTCTCATTGTGAGTTTGAATACTATAATCTATAACTTTCCCATCTGCAGTAACTGCCACCAGCATATCTATATCTCCGCCATATCCTTTAGTAACAGCAGGTACTACATAGGCAATTGTTTTATTACCTTTTTTAGCGGCATACCAATCTTTTTTGCCATTTATAGTTTTAAAATCATCTGCATTGCTAACCAGTTCTCTCATGGTGTCATTCTGTATCTGCACTTTTTTCTGCGCTGCCACTGGTGCAGTTATATAGTAAACGCAAGCTATTATAAGTCCGGATACAAGACACGTAATGGTTAAATTTTTGGTAATTGCCAAAATGCTATTATTATCTTTATTTTTAGCCATAAAGCTTACCTCCTTGTACCAAATTTAACAGGTTGAGTAAATTTATCTATAAGTGGAGTAACTGAGTTCATAAGTAGTATAGAGTAACATACCCCTTCAGGGTACCCGCCTTTTAATCTGATAAGAGAAGTGAGAGCACCTGCACCTAGTGCAAAAATAATCTGACCTTTATTCGTCATAGGAACAGTCACCATATCTGTTGCCATAAAGAAGGCACCTATTACAAGTCCGCCTGCCATCATATGAAAAACAGGATCTCCTGTAAAAAATCCGGCACTTCCTCCAAAAATCCAGGTAAGTACACCTACAGTTCCTATCATAACCACAGGAATCTCCCAGTTTATATAACGCTTGTATATGAGGAAAAGTCCTCCTAAAACCAGCAATATAGTAGAAGTTTCACCTATACTGCCATTACGTGTTCCTAAAAAAAGTGCCTTATAGAGAGAACCTGTACCTCCAAAAGTTTCAACTAATTTTGAATAACCCTGCAATTTTAAAATTCCAAGAGGAGTTGCAGAAGTAACAACATCTACCCCACTTGCAGTAAGTTTTGACCAGGTAGTCATAGCCACGGGCCATGAAGCCATAAGTACCGCCCTACCGATATGGGCTGGATTGAATATGTTGTATCCAAGACCTCCCATGGATTCTTTGGCTATTGCTATTGCCACGAAAGATCCAAAAGCTACCATATAAGGTGGAATATCTGGAGGCAAACACATGGCAAGCAAAAATCCTGTCAGGAAAGCACTTCCATCTGAAATGGTCACAGGTTTTTTTCTAATCTTCTGAATGATATATTCTGTAACCACAGCAGAAATTATTCCCGTTAAAATTACATTTAAGGCCGGTATTCCAAAATGAATTATACCAAAAATTCCAGCTGGGGCCAAAGCTAAATTAACACTCCACATTATTTTAGAAATAGACTCATCACAGCGAATATGCGGTGATGCTGAAACCGTAAGAACATTCTTCTTTATTTGCGTCTCCGCCATCTTTTAATCACTCCCTTATTATTTTTCAACTTTTTCCTTTTCTTTTTCTTTTTCCTTTTTCTCAGCCGCCGCCTTGGCCTTTTCTTTAGCTGCCGCAGCCGCATTTTGAGATTTCATATATTTGATATACTGTACAATATTTCTCTTAGCAGGGCATGTATATACACAGCTTCCGCACTCTACGCAATCTAAAAGATTATAATCTTCTTTGGCTTCTTGATATAAATTATTTTGCCCGAGTATACTCAACATACTAGGATTTAATCCCATAGGACAAGCTCTTATGCATCGACCGCATCTTATACAGGCTGATTCCGTTCCAGTATTAACATCGCTTTCAGTTAACGCAAGTATTCCTGAAACCCCTTTTATTACCGGTATATCGAGATTCGATTCGGCCATTCCCATCATAGGTCCTCCAGAAAGTACCTTAATAGGAGTTTTCTTAAACCCTCCGCAAAAATCAATAACGTCTTTAAAAGTAGTTCCCACTCTTACCAGTAAATTCTTGGGTTCTTTTACAGCTCCACCGCTTACAGTAGTAACTCTCTGGATAAGAGGAATACCTTTCTCCACTGCATCACTGACTGCAATACAAGTACCTACGTTTTGAACAACTGCCCCTACATCCATTGGAAGTCCCCCGGATGGCACTTCTCTGCCAGTCAAAACTTTTATAAGCATTTTCTCAGCACCTTGAGGGTATTTGGTAGGAAGCCCAACAACTTGTACATTTGTACCTTCAAAAGCTTTTTCCATATTCTTGATGGCATCCTTTTTATTATCCTCAATACCTACGAATCCCTTTTCTACATTCAATACCTTCATAATGATTTTGACACCTGATACTATCCTATCAGTATATTCAAGCATAGCTCTATAATCGGCAGTTAAATAAGGTTCACATTCAGCCCCATTTAAAATAAAAACATCTATTTTTTTATTTGGTGGCGGTGAAAGCTTTACATGGACAGGAAAAGTTGCCCCTCCCATTCCAACAATGCCAGCTTCCCTTATTATTCCTATTATTTCTTTACCAGACAAATCATTCCAATTACGTGAAACAGGAATACCTTCCACCCATTCATCTTTTCCATCGTTTTGAATAACTATGGATAAACACTTGCCAAAATTAGGATGAGGATACTCAGCTATGTCTACAACTTTTCCAGAAATAGATGAATGCACATTAGCTGAGACAAAAGCATCACTTTTTGCAATAAGCTGTCCCTTTTTAACTTCATCTCCTTTTTTTACTATAGGAGATGTAGGTGCACCAATATGCTGTCTAACGGGTATATATACTTTATCAGGTACAGGTACCGTTTCTATAGGCTTATTGGCTGTATATCTTTTGCTATCATCAGGATGCACTCCACCTCGAAAACTTTTTAACACTCCTTAACACCTCTTTCAATATTTTTAATATAAAAATATCATTTATAAATTAAAAAAATATAAAAATAGCTTATATAGCAAATCACAGATTTTACATTCTGTAATTTGCTACACAGCTTTTATAATCTAGTATATTGAAACGGACATGATTTAAAATAGAACACGTCTAATAATAGGTTTCATAGCATCATTTTTACCTGTAGATTTATCATACATCTTTATATAAAGTAATGAAATAAAAAAAACTATTATTCCACCTCCTATTTGAAATGCTATTTCAGAATGTCCAACATAATTTCCTACCCAAGTTCCCAGCAATGCCCCTACAAAAATTGCGATAAGAGGTAAAATATATACAATAAAAGCAGCTTTCAACATATTTTTCTCTTTCACTTCAAAAACAACATGTTGTCCTACTTTAGCATCAACAGGATTTACTGCACTTACTATGGCGGCATCATCACCTGCACATAATCCACAGTTTTTACAATCACCATGTTTACTGGCCCTGACTTTTGCAAAGTCTTGTCCTACTTCAATTACGACACCTTCTGACAACTTTTTCATTTTTGACATCTCCTTGAACACTTGTTATCGTTTTTATAACTCATGCCTCCTATTATTCCATATATAATATTATAACATAAAAATCAAAATTTTTACTCTGTATTATTAATTTTTTTATAACTGTACTAATTTAAAACAGAATATATTATTTAAAATATAGCATTTCTTCAAAAAACACATTATAATATCTAATAGGGAGGAAAGATAACCATATGAAAGAATCGGAGAAAAACTTTTTAAAAAGCCTATGTAAATACTGCATAAGTAAATATACAATTTCAAACAGCGGTCCATTGATATCTTCGTTAATTTATCAATTGTGCAAATATGTGGACATTGATGTCCCTGTAATACAGGGCGTGCTCCGCGTACATATAAATGACAATTACAGCAGGAGTTTTGCACACTGTTTTAATGTATACAAGGGTATTGTTCTAGATGCTTCCATATATCAATTTGCCCTTACCAACAGGGCAATAGGCCACCTGTTTCCCGTATATGTATTCGGAAATGTCCCGGCTCACATAGATTATATAATGGAGAGAATACTGACTGTGGATTTTCAAACCAAATTCAGCAAAAATTTTTTGGAAAATGTACTTAGAAATGTTGAAAACAATAATTTTGAACCTATAAAAAGATTTGACATAATAGAAGATTCTAAAAAAGAAAATCTGTTCTACTGCCACTGAGCATCAATTTACAGCTGACAGTTTACAATTGACAATTGTCAGCTGTCAACTGTAAATTGTCAATTGCCTAAAAGCTCCAGTTCATAAATCTTCTAACCTTTACGGTATTTGCTGCTGTCAATGAATTTTTGTATATATTTCTGCCATCCTCGTATATGCAGATCATGCCTACCTTATCACCCTTTTTCACTGTATAATTTATTCTTGCAGGCTTTAAAATTTTAGTAGTATATTTATGTCCTTTTTTTAAGGGAATTACAATATCATTTCCATATTCAAGATTCAGATTTTTTCCATTCACTTTAATTTTCAAAGCTATATCTCCTTTTGAATACAGCTTCTGAAAATTGTAATTTGTACTTATATAATTATATATTTTCTCAGTTTCCTTCCATCTTTCAGGGCAATTCAAAACTACTATTATTACGTCATTTCCCTGTACAGGTGCAGAGGTTATCAGACATTTACCCGCTTTCCCTGTATATCCAGTCTTAACTCCATTTGCATCCGGTATTTTCCACAGAATCTTATTTATATTATGGTAGCTCCTGGTGAATCCCTTTTCCTTCCCATCTACATCTCTCGAACCCACAATCTCATTAAATACGGGATTCTTCTTTGCAACAGAAGTGGCCACGGCCAGATCATATGCAGTAGAATAATGTTCATCTTTATCAAGACCATGGGGAGTTTCAAAATGACTGTTTATTATACCTATCTCGTCGGCATATTCATTCATAAGCTTTGCAAATTTTTCTATATTTCCACCTACTCCTTCTGCTATTGCCACGGCAGCATCATTTCCCGAGCGGAGCATGAGTCCATACAAAAGTTCCCTTAAGGTTATCTCTTCGCCAGCTCTATACCCTACTGTGGATCCTTTTATTCCAGCTGCCCTGGAAGAAATTTTTATTTTTTTATCTAATTTTCCATATCTCAAGGCCACCAGCGTAGTCATAACTTTAGTTGTACTTGCCATTGGAACCAGTTCATAGGCATTTTTTTCATACATCAAAATTTTTGAATTGCTATCCAAAGCTACGGCACACCTTGCATCCACATGAACTTTTTCAAGAGGTTCCTCTCTATTCTTTGAAAGCACTTTACCTGAAAATATATTGGAAATAATAAAAAACACTATAAAATATGACAAAACCCTCTTTATCTTCATAACAGTATAAAATTGCTCCTTTCCCTGATTAAGTAATTCTAACGCAGTGATTTTAAAAAACATATTATTGAGTATTTTTTCCTTAAATAAATATATTACTATTAAAATTTATTGCATTTCAGTATATAAGTTCCTATTAAGGTAAATACTATTAATCGATGGATCATATTAAATTGGGAGGAGGAGCACATGAATATATTGCTTATTTTATCTATTCCGATATTATTCACCGTGTTATTTTCTCCAATACCCGTAAAAATAAAGATAAAATACGCTAACAGAAAATTTGCTTTTAAAATATACA
Source organism: Clostridium lapidicellarium (assembly GCF_041224415.1). Taxonomy (NCBI): domain Bacteria; kingdom Bacillati; phylum Bacillota; class Clostridia; order Eubacteriales; family Clostridiaceae; genus Clostridium; species Clostridium lapidicellarium. The sequence goes on from NZ_JBGFFE010000001.1 coordinate 229,944, forward strand.
ATTCGGACATAGCAAGCAAAATCACCCTCGGCAGATCCTCTCCCAAAAACACTGCAGAAAAAAGCAAACTTTATTTTCTCATAAATGTTCTTAAATCAGCGGATTTCAAAAATACAAAGTTCAGATTACCAATTAAACTGGATATAAAACTCCGTTACAATTTAGGAGATGCCGCGGCAACCGCACTTGCATATGGAATCATATGCTCCCTGAAGATATTCTTTCTTAAAAAATTGAATGAATTATTTCACATAAAAAAATACAGTGACAGTATAGAGCCGGATTTCAACAATTCACACATCAAACTAGAAATAACAAGTATAATTTATATTAGTTTAGCTAAAATTATCTATATATATATAAAGATATTCAAATACAAAAAAAGTTTAACATGACTGGTGATGAATCACCGGCAATTTGTACAATGAAGATTCAGGATTTATAAGGAGGAGTTTTTAATGGATAATCATCCTATAGAAAATTTATTGAAAAGCACAATGGAAAACCTAAAAGAAATGATAGATGTAAATACTATAGTAGGTGATGCAGTGGAATCAAAAGACGGCTCATTAATAATACCTATCTCAAAGGTATCCTTTGGTTTTGCATCGGGCGGAAGTGAATTTGATCTGCAGCATGACAATATGTCCAGACCCGACTATCCTTTTGGCGGAGGTTCTGGGGCCGGGGTTACAGTAAAGCCGGTGGCTTTTCTTGTCACAAAAGGTGAGACTGTAAGGCTGATGTGTTTGAATCAAAACAATACCTGCGAAAAAGTAATAGATTCCATTCCCCAAATAATAGATATGTTTCATGGTATGTCAAAGCCCAAAAATAAAAAAGACAAAAATGGGCGTTCTTCAAAAAAAGGCAATGACAATAATGAGAAAGATTACAGTGAAGATAATCTTCCCCATGACGATGAATCATTATAACCTAAAAGCCAGTTGAGAGTTAAGAGTTTAAACAAAAGTCCAATTAAAACTTTTAACTCTTTATTTTTAGCATAATAAATCATCGTCAGACAATCAAAGAATCCAAATTGGGAATATCACTAAGATCCTTAAGTCCAAAGCACCTCAAAAATTCTTCTGTAGTACCATACAATATAGGTCTTCCAGGCACATTCAACCTTCCATTTTCCTTTATAAGTTTCCTTTCAGTTAAAGTTGATATGGCTCTATCACTTTTTACACCCCTTATTTCATCTATATCCATCCTTGTTACAGGCTGCTTATAGGCAACAATGGCCAGAGTCTCCAGTGATGCCTGGGATAAAGCCTGTCTTGAGTTATTCCTCAGTAATTTTTCAACATAACTGCTGTTTTCAGTTTTCGTAACCAGCCTATATCTATTATTGTCTCTTAAGAGCTCTATACCTCTACAATTTTTTCTATACATGATATTCATTTCATTAAGCAAGTTCACCGTAAATTCTACACTGCATTTTATTATAGAAGCAATTTGTTTAGCTTCAAGGGATTCTCCAGAAACAAAAAGTAAGGATTCTATTATGGAAAAATATCTGTTCTTGTCAACACTGTTTTTCATCTTCAGTTGTCCTTTCTATGTAAATTTCGCTAAAATTTCTCTCCTGTATCACAAATATGATCTTAAGTTTTACAAGTTCCAGAAGTGCAAGAAATGTAGTTATCTTCTCTATTTTAAACGAACAATTCTTTACAATAGTTGAAAATTTAACTCTTTTTTTCTCATGCACAACATTTTTTATATAAACTACTTTATCCTCTAATTTAAATTTATCTCTGGGTATTCTTTTGTCGAGAACATTTTTATCATTAAATCTGCTTTCGTATTTTTTCATCAAGCCGGTATATTTTTCATACATATCCCATAAAGTAACACCTTTCAGGAATTTAGAAATATCCTCTTTTTTTGATTCAATTACCTCCGGTTTCTTCCCATATATCCTTCCTGTACTGTACTGTCGTTTTTTCAAGGATTCAGCTGCTGCTTTGAATTTCTTATATTGAAGTAACTTGTCCACCAATTCTTTTCTAGGATCCTCATCTTCCCCTTCCCCGCCGTCATTTTTATCTGAGTTCCTTTCCGGGAGCAGGGTCTTCGACTTTATTTCTATAAGTGAAGCTGCAATTACTATAAATTCAGACGTCAGATTCAAATCCATCTTTCTCATATCACTCAGATACTTTAAATACTGTTCTGTAATCTGACAGATTTTTATATCGTATATATTCATCTTATTCTTTTTTATGAGATGAAGCAGTACATCAAAGGGTCCTTCAAAATTTTCTATTTTTATATTCAAAGACATCTACATATTCTCTCCTAAATATTCAGCTAAATATTTTTGACCACACTTTATTCCGGAATTTAATTCAATTCCAGTTATATTTTTCAAAATTTTCCCTATGGATTTCCCATCTTTTACTCCCATGGAAATTATATATCTGCCATTTAAGGAAGGCTTATACCCTTTTAAATTATAAATATAATTGCATATTTTAAAACTCAATTTTGAATTCCAACTCAGCAGTACAAGTTCATAATCATTTTTATGATTCAATATCATATACAACTTATAATTATCCATGGTATTCATAATCAAATTGGCTGTCTTTTCAAAGTTTTCGTTGAACCACACGGCAGCACTTTTCAATTTTTTATTTAAAACCGAGTTTTCAGCTAACACCGAGCTATATTTTTTATCCCTTAAACAATAAAGTAATCTGAGAATTTTTAAGTCCACATTGTCTGAATGATCTTCACCTTCAAATTCCATTTCCAAAAGGCATTTATCCACATCAAATATTTTCAAATCACTGCATAAATAAATATTTTCCCTCCACTTTTTCTCACAGCATAAAAGGTATATTTCCTTTACTATTCTATCATTGCTTACAAGATCAAATGCACCTCCACACACACATTTCTCTATCTCATCTTCATCTTCCAATTTCAATCCATATCTCACGGCATATTTTACAGCTCTAAATATTCTAGTGGGATCCTCATTATAGCTGCCGGGATGTATTTTTCTCAAAACTTTGTCCCTTAAATCTTTCATTCCACCATAGATATCTATTATATAACCTTTCTCCATATCATAGGCAAGGGCATTTACAGTAAAATCCCGCCTATATAAATCTCCGTATATATGTGAAGGCGAAACACTCGGAAGTGCTCCATCCCTGCAATAATGTTCTTTTCTACATCTTATGAGATCTATACTGACGCCGTTTTCAAAAGTCAAAAAAGCCGTCTGAAATTCACTGTGGTATTGACAATATTTCAATCCCCACAGATCATCTAAAATAATTTTTGGATCTTCCTCTAAACATATGTCGATGTCTTTCACTCTATTCCCTAAAATAGCATCTCTGACGGCTCCACCGACTATATATGATTTTATGTCCCTGTGCCTGCATACTTCTCCAACTTCATTTATAATTTCCATTTCACCACAACCAAATGATTTTGAAATCTCCATAATATGCCTCACTCAAATAAATAATAAGCAGAAAATTCAATTAGGATATTGAATTTTCTGACCTTATTATACTATATATCCTGACACTTAAAAATATATACAGTACATTTTTCTATATTCCCTGAGGTAAGACATTTCTGATATTGTCTTTCAGATTTCCAAACACCCCCGGCTTTTTTACATCCCTATCACTGTGTAAATCAACTCTTCCTGCCAGTTCACCATTCACATATACATCACAATATCCAACCTTTTTACCCTTTTTATATTCTTTTTTGTTCTTATCAATCACGGATTTATATGTGATTTTGCTGTCCTTACCCTTCTCAACTACGGCATTCAGATCCGAAGAAGCCCTGGCAATAAAAAACCTGCTTCCACTTTTATTCAAATTGACTCTTTCCACATCATTTCCCTTTTTAAAGACATTCTTTCGTGAGTATTTGGAGAATCCATAATTCATAAGCATACTTGCATCCCTGTTTCTCACTTTGTAAGTGGGGGAACCCATGACTATCGCAAGCATTCTGACCCCATCTCTGGTGGAAGTGGCAGAAATGCAGTATTTAGCCGAGCTGGTAAAACCAGTCTTAAGCCCATCACACCCATTGAAGAACCTTACCAGTTTATTGTGATTCACCAGTTCTATAGGACTTTTCCTTCCCTCCGATATGGTTTCCATATATGTTCCCGTATATTTCAATATAGTAGGGTGCTTGAGCAGTTCTCTCGACATAATGCCCACATCATATGCAGAAGTATAATGACCTTCCGCACCCAATCCAGTGCAATTTTTAAAGGAGGTATCCTTCATCCCAAGCTGTTCCGCCTTTTTATTCATGAGATTGACAAATGCATCCTCACTGCCGGCCAGATATTCCGCCATAGCAACTGCCGCATCATTTCCGGACGCTATCCCTATGCCCTTCAACAAATCTTCTACAGTTCTCACTTCTCCTGTATCCAGGAGCATGGAGCTTCCACCCATTTTTTTAGCATTTTCACTTATAGTAACCTTATCCGACAGGGATATTTTCCCGGAATCAACAGCTTCCATGCTCAAAAGCATAGTCATTATCTTAGTAACAGAAGCCGGTTCAAGTTTTTCATGAGAATTCTTTTCAAATATCACTTTTCCACTTGAGGGTTCCATAAGCAGTGCGGATTTGGCATCTACCTTTAAATCCGATTTTATGGCTTTAATCTCTGCCCTGTCAGATTTAGTTAGGGGTTCAGCCCCGACAGACATACCCTTCATATTTATTATAAAAAATAAATTCAATATTATACTCATCAAAGTCAGCATTTTCCGCTTCTTTTTCATTTTATATCTCTCCTTGCTTCAAAATATGTTCTCTCTGAAATTATTAATATTATCACACAAATACAACAAAAAAATACATCACCGTCAAAATATTTTGACGGTGATGTATTTATGAAAACGATAACTTAATTATGCTCTAGGATGTGCTTTTTTATAGACCTCAGCAATTTTATTCCTCTTTAAAACAGAAGAATACACCTGTGTGGCAGAAAGATCTTTATGTCCCAAAAGCTCCTGCACAGATTTAATGTCAGCTCCATTTTGAAGCAGATGCACGGCAAAAGAATGCCTTAAAGTAAAAGCATTTATATTTTTATTTATTTTGGACTCTTTTGCATAGTGTTTCACTATTTTCCAAAACCCCTGCCGGCTCATCTTCACTCCCTTTAAATTCAAAAATAAAATGTTCAAATTATATACATTTAATTCCGGTCTTATATTCAAATACTTTTTTAAATATTTTACAGCTACAGAACCTATGGGTATTATCCTTTCCTTCTTTTTGGAATTGCTGCATCTCACATAGGACAATTTTAAATTTATATCATATATCGTAAGATTCAAAAGTTCCATTACTTTCATTCCGGCAGCATACATAACTTCAAGCATTGCCTTGTCTCTTATGCCTTTGTCAGTACTCAAATCCGGAGAGGAAAGCAGCTTGTCTACCTCTTCTACAGTAAGTATTTCCGGTACACTATGCTCTACTTTGGGGATTTGATAATATAAGATAGGATTTTCATCTATAACTCCCCTAAGCATAAGATATTTGTAAAAATTCCTAAGAGATACAATATTCCTTACTATTGAAGACAAAGCTTTGCCTTTTTTCTGAAGATACTGAACATAAGCCATTATAGATATGACTTCCACTGTCTTTATACTTTCCTTTCTATCCTTTATAAAATTAAAAAATCTATCTATATCCCTTACATAAGCATCCATGGTGTTCTTGCTCATATGCTTTTTTTCCATTTCTTTTGTATAAGCCAATAAAAGGCCATTCAAAATTATCACCCGCTCTTTGAAGTTATAATTTTAAAATTTCAAGAATTCATTAAAAATATTAATATAATTATATATCAGTTCTATGTTTTTATTAAATATGCCGCTTACCAGTATACTGTTGTCATGAGAATGGGGTTCAACAATAAAATTATATAAAATGAAATCCATAAATTTAGGTAAAAACAATCCAAAAAATATCAATATAAAGAAGCACTTCAATACCCCAATGATAAAATCCAATTTCTGTTCATTAAATATCATAGCAACATTCCTCTAAAACTGGCTGCAACAAGTTTGACCATATTCGGAGTCAAATAGGCTTCCATAAAAAATCCTATGCACATTACCATCGATACTATTAAAAAATATATGGAATAAGATGTAATGCTCACTAAAATATGTGACTTCCACTGTGTTCTAGACTTATCTCTAAATATCATAAGTGAAAATTCCATGGCAAGTACAGAGGAAATTATTATGCAAGGTATGTATATTATATTCTGGGGCATTACCCCTGCCAGCGAAATCCATATTCCCTTTATTCCCAGCTGATTTATTATAAAACTTATGGTAAAACCTATAGTAAAACCCTTTATCACATCTATAACAAGTATTATCGGTATACCTATCATTGTAAGACCTAAAAACCATATAGCCAAGATCACGGGGATATTGTTCTTTAAAGTTTGAAGTAATATGGACTTGTAGTTTAAATTTCCGGAATTTACAGCAGTCGTAAAATTTTTAAGATAATTTACAAGGTCACTTTTCTCAAATCCCCCCATATACCTAACACTGTATATTCCAACTACAATACCTGTAAAAATACACAGGAGGCTTATGACGTACAGCCAGAAATTATCTTTTATATGTTTATTTATCAAACCTGAAATTTTATTTTCCAACATAATTTCATCACCCTTTTGTTAATCATCTTCTCTCTAAATAATCTATGATTCACAAAAGAGTTATATGACTACCCTACACCATCATAAAAGCACATATAGTCTTGGCATCTATTATTTTACCATTTTTTATCATGTCTTTGATTTTATCAAGTTTAACTTCCTTTACATTTATAAACTCATCTTCATCTCCTATATTGTCCCTTCCCTTATACAGATCCCGGGCTTTAAATATATATATACATTCATCACAGAATCCAGGACTTGTAACCACTTTGCCAAGGTATTCAAATTTTTTGGCCCTGTAGCCTATTTCCTCTTCAAGCTCTCTTCTCCCGCAGGCTTCTACATTTTCATTCTTTTCAATCTTGCCTGCAGGTATTTCAAGTATGCTCTTTTCTATAGGCTTTCTAAACTGTTCAACCATAAATATGGTATCATCATCCTTATAGGCAAGTATTGCTACACCGCCAGGATGATTTACTATCTCCCTTTTGCTCTTTCTCCCGTTTGGCAGCACAACGGTCTGTAGATTTACCTCTATAATCTTGCCGCTGTATATAGTATCTTTTTTTATAGTTTTTTCAGAAAAATCCACTTCATACACTTCCAATACAAAATTATGTTACCTTAAAAACTTATCAAATAAAACTCCAAATCAATTATCGTTTTCAATTTTATACTTTACTATTATAATTGTCAATTATATCTGTTTTCCTATTTTTTCTACCAGTTTTTTATAGTATCTTATAATTTCCTTTATTTCATCTTCCCTATCTGGATCATTTGATATTTTTTCCCTGAGTTCATTTATTCTACTTATGATTAAATTCTGTATATTTTTTATTTCCTTTGCTTCCAGTTCTATTTTCATAACTTTTATACAACTCCTCCTGTAAAACTTTCATACATTTACTCTCCTATATACTATTTTACAATATCTTCGTTGCAGTGTCATAAAAATTCAAATAAAAAAATCTCCATTCACCTATAATTGTGAATGGAGAAATTTATAAATTTCTACCAATAAATTTATACCTATTTTTTCTAATTCCCTCTCCAGCATAAAAAGCGAACTGACTGTAAACCTTTGATAACACTTATCTAGCCGACTTTATTTTTGAGCCTCAGTTTGTCAGCTACCATCGCAATAAACTCTGAGTTGGTGGGCTTTCCTTTATCATTATGTATAGTATAGCCAAATATCTTATTTATAGTTTCCACCTGACCTCTTGACCAAGCAACCTCGATAGCGTGCCTAATGGCCCTTTCCACCCTGCTGGCAGTCGTATTGTATTTTTTAGCTATGGAAGGATACAGTTCCTTCGTAACTGCCGATAAAAGTTCCATGTTATTCACAACCATGGTTATCGCTTCTCTCAAATACATATATCCCTTTATATGTGCAGGAACACCTATTTCATGTATTATGTTGGTTATCTCCTGTTTCAAATCCGCAGGATCATCCTGAGAAGATTTTAATTCACCGTCTCCTGCAAACGATATGCTCCTTTTAACCTCATCCTTGTTCATTATGGTGTTGTTAAACATCTGTCTTATTCTTCTTGTAAGCACATTCATATCAAAAGGTTTTATAACATAATAATCCGCACCCAAAGTTATAGCTCTCTGGGTTATCTTATCCTGTCCTACGGCAGACAGAACTATTATCCTGGGCATCGGATTTATATTCATAGCATTTAATCTTTCCAAAACCCCTAATCCATCTAAATGAGGCATTATTATATCAAGTATTACCAAATCCGGCTTCTTATCTTCAATTAGTTTAAGTGCTTCTAATCCATCTTTGGCAATACCTGTAACTATTATGTCTTTTTGATTTAAAAGATAATCATTTAGAATATTACAAAATTCTTTATTATCATCTGCGATAATTACACTTATTTTTGAATCCTCCATATTTTTACTCCCCTTTTCTTAATTAATTCCCATATCTTAACAAATAATAAATTCGACAAAGGAATTTTAATTCCTTCTTTTTTATATAAAAATTTTTATATTTATGTAGTTATAAAGATAGCATTTTAAAGTGCTATCTTTACAACTACATAACCATTTTAACATATTCCATATAAATTTACTGCTATTTTAACAAGATGTTCGCATCCTTCAACATCCAGTCTATATAAATGCCGTATCCCACTTCGGGTCTATTTATAAGCACATGGGTAACAGCTCCCACCAATTTATTGTTTTGAATTATAGGACTTCCACTCATACCCTGAACTATCCCTCCGGTTTTGTTAAGTAACCTGCTGTCCGTAATTCTTATAACCATACTCTTCGGTCCGGGCAAATCCTGAGATAATAATTTTTCTATTTCTATATCATAGTACTCCGGCGTCCTTCCCGATACAGTAGTTAAAATCTTGGCAGGTCCTTCTTTTATCTCATTTCTCAGACCAATTTTAAGCGGCTTGAAGTCTCCATTTTTAAGTTCCTCATTTCCTCTGCCGAAGATTCCACATTCTGTATTCTTATCTATATCGCCCAATTTAGATTCCTCATTTATAAATATGCCCTTCAATTCACCCGGGTTTCCTTTAATTCCCTTTTTAATGGATACTATCGACGAATCAACCACATCTCCTGAGTTTATATTAAGCTTGGTTCCAGTATCAACATCCACTATTGGGTGTCCCAGTGCAGCAAACACTCCACTTTTCTCATCATAGAATGTCAAAGTCCCAATTCCAGCAGTAGAATCCCTTATCCAGAGCCCTATTCTATAACTATTATCTTCCAGCCCATTTACAGCTCTCACAGTCTTTTCAATTTTATTTCCATTTCTCTCTACAATTATTTTTATGTCTTTGCCTTTTGTTCTATTTATTTCAGTCTGAGTTTGCTCGGCATTTTTTACAAAAGTATCATTTATTTTAATTATATTATCACCTATTCGTATATCAGCCAGGGCAGCAGGACTTGTAACCTTTCCCTGGGAAGTTTGTATATCCGAAAGTGCCACCACCAGCACTCCTTTGGTATTCAATTTTATTCCAATGGGTTGGCCACCAGGATATACGGTAATATCATTGGCTTTAGCTGACTTAAACGTAGTCTTTGTAATACATTTATCTATAGTTTCAACTCTATAATAAGCTGCTAACATTATAAAAAGGATTGGAATAAATATCCAGTGCAATGTGATTTTGACTTTTTTGCTCATGCTTTTACCTCCTGTCTTACACTGCTTTTCCTAGGATTAAGTTGCCCTTTTAAATATGTTATTATGCTATTATATAGTTGTCTCTAAAGTCAATGTATTGTTTTTAGATATAAATTTATACAAAAAGTTAAAAGTCACCTCAAGGCAACTTCCAAAATTTTATTTTGCAATTTTTATTTGATCGGCCATTTCAACAAGTTCTTTGGCATGCTCCAAAGTGAGCTGTGTAACTTTACAGCCTCCTATCATTCTGGCTATTTCGTACTGTTTTTCCCTTTTATTCATTCTTTTAACTTCAGTATAGGTTTTATTTTTGATAACTTTTTTTGAAACCCAATAATGAGTATCGGACATGGATGCAATTTGCGGCAGATGTGTCACACAAAAAACCTGATGTTTCCTGGATATATTATACATTTTTTCAGCTACACGCTGTGCTATTCTCCCGCTTATTCCCGTATCTATCTCGTCAAATATTATGGATGGGATATGATCCTTATCCACAAATACGGTCTTTAATGCCAGCATTATTCTGGAAAGTTCACCTCCTGATACAATCTTTTGAAGAGGTTTAAGCGGCTCGCCTGGATTTGTCGATATATAAAAAATGACCTTATCCATGCCTTTTAAATTGAATTTTGGCTCCAAATTAACTTGTACTTTGAATACACTCTTTTCAAGTCCTACAAAATTAAGTTCTTTTTTGATGCTCTTTTCCAAATTTAAAGCTACCTTACATCGGCATTTATGCAGCTGTTTTCCCTTTGATTTCATCTTATCTTCCAATTTTATTTTTTCCGAATTCAATTTTTCTATTACTTTAGATGCATTTTTCATTTCATCATACTGTTTTTCTATCTTGTTCCTGTAATTCAATATATCCTCTATACTACTTCCATATTTTTTTTTTAGGCCGTTTATCTTGTATATTCTGCTATTTATAGCTTCCAGCTCTGACGGATCATAGGAAAAATCATCCTTCATTTCTCTCATATCCTCTATACATCCTTCTATACTATAGTAACTGTCCTTAAGAGAACCGGAAATATTTTTCACCTTGGGAACAATGTCCTCTATGGAAGCCAGCTGTTTTATGACTACACCTAAATTGTCATATATGGAACTTCTGTCCCTTTCGCCGCTGTATAGATCTTCATAACAGCCGTTTATTGTATTATTTATTTTTTCAGAATTTGAAAGAATTTTAAATCTCTCATTTAATTTTTCCTCTTCGCCTTGTTTCAAATCGGCAGAATCAATTTCATTTATCTGATATTTCAAAAAATCAATAAGTTTTTCCCTGTCTTCACTTTTACCTGAAATATCAGATATTTTACTTTTCAGACGAGCCAGTTCAGCATAATCCCTTTCATACTCCGCCAATATATTTTCTATGGAATCTTCTCCATAACAATCCAGATAGTGTATGTGATTTTCTTCCGAAAGAAGATTCTGATTATCATGCTGTCCATGTATATCCAGCAGCGTGGCACTTATATGCCTTAAATTAGCCATCAATACAGATCTTCCATTTACTTTTGCCACAGTCCTCCCGGATTGAAAAGATTCCCTGCTTATTATAATCATATTTTCATCGGATTCAATTTCCTCTTCTTTCAAGACTTCGAGGGTTTTAGAGTTTTCCACAGTAAAAACTGCCTCGACAAATGTCTTCTTTTCTCCGGTCCTTATCAAATCCCTGTTGAATTTTCCCCCCAGCACGTAATTTATTGCGTCGATAAGTATGGATTTACCAGCTCCTGTTTCTCCAGAAAGTACATTGAACCCTGCTTCAAAAGATATACTCAATTTTTCTATAAGTGCAAAATTTTTTATGTTTAATTGGAGTAACATGAGCGACCCTCCTATCCAGAAATCATTTTTTTCATTCTCTGAGTTATATTCTGAGCTTTTTCATCGTCCCTTGCCATGACAAATATTGTATTGTCTCCGGCAAGAGTTCCCGCTATTCCAAAAAAATTCAGCGAGTCAATCGCTTCCGCCGCTGCCGGTGCGGAGCCCGAAAGAGTCTTTACTATTACAAAATTATTTACATTCTCGACACCTGTAACTGTCTGTGAAAATATATTGATAAGTTTATTTGACAGAACATTTTCCGTATGTGATATGGTAGCATATTTATATCTTCCAGTATCGGACAATACTTTTATAAGCTTCAGCTCTTTTATATCTCTTGAAACAGTCGCCTGTGTCACATTCATTCCACTTTTTCTGAGTTGTTCTGCCAATTCCTCCTGGGTCTCAATGTCGTTTGAATTGATAATTTCCAATATTTTAGCATGCCTAGTTACCTTCATATATTTCACCTTCATATCCCTTTACCTTAAATGTAATTTTTTCTTTAAGTGTATTAAAATAGTTATTATTACTAAATTTAATAAGTCTTCTCTTGTTTTCAGATCTGCTTATTTTCAATGGATTTAATCCATTTATCTTTATACACAGCTGGCCGTCTACAGACAAATATACATCTTCAAATTCTTTCCGGGATGTTATACTTATAAGTGAACTGCTGTCAAGTATTATACTTCTCGCGGTTAATCCCTGGGAATACATAGGTGTAAGACACAGGACATTTAAAGAAGGATGTATTATAGGTCCCCCTGCAGATAAATTATAGCCAGTGGAGCCCGTGGATGTACACACGATAATTCCATCTCCTCTAAAGGTATTGTAAAAGGTATTGTTTATATAAATGTCATATCTCTGTATTCTAGAATTGACTTTTCTGCACAGTACTACATCATTTAAGCCGTCATACTTTCTGATTTTATTGCCGTCGTCATAACTGCATTGGAGCATATCTCTTTCCTCCACTGTATATTCCCCCGCAAACAGCCTCTCCAGGGCTGTTTTGACATTACTTATCTCCACCTGGGCCAAAAATCCCAAATGTCCTATGTTAACCCCGAGTATAGGCGTCTTTGATCTGAGAACATTTTTGGAGGTATTAAGTATAGTGCCATCTCCACCCAATACTATAATTATATCCAATGTATCGCTTTCATTTTCATCCAATCCCACACAATCCCTATATACCTTTATATTTACATTTTTGTCTATACTGTGTATATCTTCTATTATAAAATTCAGCATTTTTTCATTCAAGTCTTTTGTTGTATTTACATTAATACCTATATTTTTCATATTTCCTCCCCATTGAGCTCACCATGTGATGCCTTTACCACTTCAACTATATCTTCATTTTTGAATACTTCATTAAAATCCCTTTTCTTGGTAAAATATATGAGATATTCTATATTTCCCTTGGGGCCTTTTATGGGAGAATAATCCAATGAAATTACTTTTAAGCCACTTTCTTTCAAAAATCCTACAATATCTTCTATAACTTCTATATGTGTGGATTCTTTCCTGACTACACCTTTTTTCCCCACTTTTTCTCTTCCTGCTTCAAACTGCGGTTTTATAAGTGCCATTATGCTGCCCTCATCTTTCAGCAAACCTGCAACCACCGGTATAACCTTCGTAAGTGATATAAAAGAAACATCTATACTGGCAAAATCTCCGTATTCTCCTATATCAGCCGGAGTCACATACCTTATATTGGTTCTCTCCATGCAAACTACCCTTTTGTCTATTCTGAGCTTCCATGCAAATTGCCCGTATCCCACATCTATGGAGAAAACTTTTTTTGCTCCATTTTTGAGCATGCAATCAGTAAACCCGCCGGTAGATGCTCCTATATCCAAGCACACTTTATCCTTTAAATTTATACCAAATTTTCCCACAGCCTTTTGTAATTTCAACCCTCCGCGGCTTACAAAAGGAAGTTTTTTCCCTTTGAACTCCAGTTTTGAATTTTCTTTTACTTTATGGCCGCACTTATCCACTCTCTCTCCATTTACAAATATCTCTCCGGCCATAATACTGGCCCTGGCTCTCTCTCTGGAAGGGAATACTCCTTTATTCACAAGAAGTACATCCAACCTTTCTTTTGATTCTGACATATCAAACTACCTCACACTTTTAAAATATATGGCTCAATGCTGCAGTTCTAAGCACTGTATTTTCAATTCCCTTTGAATCCAGCCCATATAATTTATATAAAATATCAACCTTGCCCTGCTGTACAAATTCATCTGAAAATCCCAGATTTATAACTTTAGTTTCACCACCTAAGGTATTTACATATTCTAAAATATAGGAACCCAATCCTCCTCTTACCACATTGTCCTCAATCGTTATAATAGTAGTTCCCTCTCTTATCAACTCATCAAGCATAACTTTGTCTATAGGTTTTGCGAAACAGGCACTTATGATTTTGACATCTATGCCCCTGTTTTTAAGCCTATGTGCCGCCAGAACTGCATGCTGTACCATTTTGCCCTGGGCTACCAATGCTATTTTACCTTTATTGGATATACATTCCCATTTCCCCATATTAAATTTTTTTAACGGCTTGAGTGGTATATCATCGCCGCCCCTTGGATACCTTATAGCTACGGGTGAATTTTGTTTTAACGCCCAATCCAGCATATAGGGCAGCTCATCAATACACTTGGGTGACATGACAGTCATATTCGGCATTTCAGTCAAATACGACAAGTCAAATACTCCCTGGTGAGTTTCACCGTCTTCCCCCACAACACCAGCTCTATCCACTGCAAAAATCACGGGAAGTTTCTGCATGCACACATCGTGCAGGAGCTGATCATAAGCTCTCTGCAAAAAAGTAGAGTAAACTGCAAAAACAGGTCTCAGACCTGAACTGGCCATTCCTGCAGCAAGTGTGACCGCATGTTGTTCTGCAATACCGACATCAAAAAACCTCTCTGGAAATTTTTTTGCAAAACTATTAAGACCTGTACCATCTCTCATTGCAGCAGTTATAGCCACTATGTTTTTATTTTTCTCCGCAAGGCTTGTCATTTTAATGCCAAAAGTTTTAGAGTAGGTATTGGCTGAGGCATTTAACAGCTCTCCGTTTCCACAATTAAATGGTCCTATTCCATGAAATTTTCCAGGATTCTTCTCTGCAAATTCATATCCCTTGCCTTTTTTGGTTATAATGTGTATAATTACCGGATTATTTAACTTTTTAGCCGAATTGAGGACCTCCGTAAGTTCCTTTATATTATGTCCATCTATAGGACCCAGATATTTTATTCCCATATCTTCAAAAAACATACCAGGGACAACCATCTGTTTTATTCCATTTTTTATCTTTTCAAGATGTTTTGCCATTCCTTCCCCGATATTAGGTATTTTTTTTAATTTGTCTTCTACTTCCTTTTTGAATTTATTATATTTTGGAGCTATCCTTATCTTGTTTAAGTACTTAGACACTCCTCCCACATTTTTCCCTATCGACATCTGATTGTCATTTAATATTATTATAAGTTTCGTTTTCCTGTATCCAACGTCATTCAAGGCTTCGAGTGCCATTCCTCCAGTTAGGGCACCGTCTCCTATAACCGCAACTACATTGTAATTTTTATGCTGCAGATCTCTTGCCCTCGCCATGCCAAGGGCTGCAGAAATAGAAGTACTGCTGTGTCCGGTTTCAAAAAAATCATATTTGCTCTCACACCTTTTGGGAAAACCGCTTATTCCACCAAACTGCCTCAGAGTATCAAATTTATCCTTTCTTCCTGTCAAAATTTTGTGCACATACGATTGATGACCTACGTCCCATATGAGTTTATCGCGATCCAGATCAAATACGGTAAATAAACTTAAAGTAAGTTCCACGATTCCCAAATTGGACGCCAGATGCCCCCCTGTTTTGGACACTCTGTCAATTAAAAATCTTCTGATTTCCAAAGCAAACTGTTTTTTTTGCATAAGAGACATTTTTTTCACATCATTTATATCTTTGTATCTATCCAGCAAACTAAGCATTTTTCATCTATCCTTTTTTATACTGTATCATAAATATTTTATGAAGCAAAATTATTTTTCTCTATTCAATAAAAATAAAGTTAAATTCTCCAAATGCGATGTATCTCTTTTAAGTCCTTTTAACACATCCATGCATTCACCCGTAATCAAACTGCACATTTCCCTGCATTTGTCCAATCCATAGGCAGTTATGAAAGTGGTTTTGTTGTTATTCAAATCACTATTTGCCGTCTTGCCTAAAACAGCAGTATCTCCCGTCACATCTAATATATCATCCTTTATCTGAAAGGCCAATCCCAACTTTCGTCCATAATAATCCAATTTTTTTATTTCCTGTTCAGCGGCGGAAGCGTGAACTGCCGCTGAAATTATAGAGCCCTTTATAAGAGCTCCGGTTTTTTTGCTGTGCATGTAATAAAGCTGATCTCTGGATATTCTGGTATTCTCACTCAATATATCCACAGTCTGTCCGCCTACCATTCCTTCCGCTCCCGTGCTTTCAGAAATAATGCTGCAGGCTCTTAATGCATTCTGTCCTTTTCCAATACAGTGCCTGAACATCAAATTCATAGCTTCATTCAGGAGCCCGTCACCGGCCAAGAGGGCAATGGCCCCGCCAAACACTTTATGGTTTGTAGGTTTGCCCCTCCTGAGATCATCGTTATCCATAGCCGGGAGATCGTCGTGGATAAGAGAATAAGTATGTATCATCTCTATAGATGCTGCCACATCAATCACTTCTCTGTAATTGTCTTTATAGAGCATATAGGTTAAAAGGAATAATATAGGCCTTATTCTCTTGCCCCCTGCATTCAAACTGTATGCCATGGCTTCATATACCCTTTTATTATAGGAACCCTTTCCCTTCATATAGTCTTTTAAATATTCATCCAATTCACACTTTAGTTTTTCAACCAAGCCGTCATTAATTTTCATCGTAAACTCTCTCCATTTCCATTGCTATTTATTATCTTCCGTTTCACCGTCTTTTTCCTGAAAATCTTTTTCCCCTTCTTCTGTGAGGATCTTTATCCTGCCCTCCGCTCTATTCAACATCTTATATAATTTTCCACAGAGTTTTATTCCATCCTCGTAATTTTTCAAGCTTTCTTCCAGGGATAATCCACCTGCATCCATTGAATTCACTATTTTCTCCAGTTCTGACATAACACTTTCATAACTTTCCTTTCTCCTAGGCATAATTATCCTCCCTCTTAAATGCGGTTAAACTTAAAATTACCTTTCCCATCTTTCATTATAACCTTAACTTTATCTTTTTTATCCAGTTCATCTATAGTATTTATTATATTTTTACACTCATCTTCTATTATGGAATATCCTCTATTCAGCACATTTGAAGGGTTGTTGGCCGAAAGCAGGGAATTTATCTTGGCAAGTTTCTCCCTTTCCTTACTGATTCTAGTATTTATTTTCAAATCAAGAATCTGCTTAAACTTGTCTATGACATTATACTGATTTATCACATATATCATTGGACTGTAAGATCGCAAATTCCCTCTCACAAGAGCTAATCTGTCCTTTTCCACTCCTATTCTATTTTCAATATAACTGGAAAGTGCATCCTTATAATTCAGCAATTTCTTCAGAAATTCATCCATATTAAATACCGCAATTTCTGCGGCAGCAGAAGGAGTTGGCGCCCTTCTATCCGACACAAAATCCGCTATGGTAAAGTCAATTTCATGCCCTATTCCTGTTATTATGGGCTTTTCAGAATTATATATTGCCCTTGCCAGTTTTTCATCGTTGAAACACCATAGATCCTCTATGGAACCCCCGCCTCTTGCTATAATTATAAGATCTACATCTTCAATCGAATTAAATTTGCAAATGCCCTCTATTACATTTTCGCTGGCCCTTACTCCCTGTACCAGTGAAGGAAAAATCAAAAGTTCCACCTTGTTATTTCTTCTTCTGGTAACATTTATTATATCCCTTACAGCAGCTCCTGTAGGAGAAGTTATAATTCCTATCTTCGAGGCATAAGAGGGTATTTCCTTTTTATGATTCTCATCAAATAGTCCCACTGCAGCCAATTTAGATTTCAGTTTTTCAAAAGCCAGATACAGTTCTCCCTTCCCCTCGGGTTTCATCTCGCTGCAGTAAAGCTGGTACTCTCCTTCTTTTTCATAGACGGATATTCTCCCTTTTACTATAACTTTCATGCCGTCTTCCGGTAAAAAATCCAGCTTGACAACTGAATCTCTAAACATAATACAATTTATTCTACTGTATTCATCTTTCAATGAAAAATACATATGTCCGCTGCTGTGAAACTTGAAGTTTGAGATTTCTCCCTTTATAGAACAGTTGGCAAGTATAAAATCACTGTCAAAAGCTTTTTTTATGTATTTGTTAATATCGGATACCGTTAATGTTTTAATATACATATCACATGACCTCTCAACTTATCGATCTTTAATCATATTCCCGAGCACACCATTTATAAAGGATGCAGATTTATTCGAGGAATATTTTTTAGCCAGTTCTATGGCCTCATTTATAGATACCTTTTCCGGTATACCGTCTTCATACAAAAATTCATAGGTACAAATCCTTAAAATTGCCACATCCACTTTGGATAATCTATTTAACCTCCATTTTCTCAAATACATTTCAATCTTTTTGTCAATGGTATCTATATTTTTCTCTATGCCTTCCAGGACCCTCGTTATATATTCTATGTCCATATTTTTTAAATCACCAATTTTTTCTCCATAAAATTCTTCCTCACTGTCATCCGTTAAATTCTTTCCCTTTTCTGTAACATTTTCCTTTAAATTTGTTATGATACCGCCGGATTTCTCTCTATTTATAGTCATCTGAAATAATAATTTCATGGCCAATTCCCTAGATTTTCTTCTGTTCATTTTTTCCTCCTACTTAGATGAAGCTTATAAAAATAATTATTGTCATTTCAGATACAATTATACTTAAACTGATATTCTAGTTCAAGTTTATTAGGATAAAATAATGCACCCTCTAAATAGAGGGTGCATTATCCATCTTACTCTTCTACATCATCATTGATTTCTTCTGTTTTTGGGATCATAACATTTTGAACATGTATATTTATAGCTGAAACATCCAAGCCGGTCATTGATTCAACTGCCCTTTTCACATTTTCTTGAACTTTCACTGCTACATCCGGAATTCTGACGCCATATTTTACTACTACATATAAATCTATCGCTGCACTATTTTCATTTACATTTACCTTAACACCCTTAGATAAATTTTTTTTACCCGACAGTATTTGAGTAATCCCGCCTACGAGGCTGGCGCTCATTCCAACTATTCCATCTATTTCAGTAGTAGCAAGGCCTGCAATTACACCTACAACTTCGTCAGATATTTTCACAATACCCATATCTATTTCGTTATTTTTATCTTCTTCCATTGTTGCACCTCCTAGATTTTCACACCATCGAAAGATCCACGTTATATATATTATAGCAAAGGAATATTTTTTTTACAATTATTTATTTTTATGTAATGCCTCACAGCCCTCTAACCCTGTTTTACTTCTATTTCCACATCCTGAATATGGGACACACTCATTACCACATCTTTTATTACTCTTGTATCCTTATCTGCCAGTTTATCCTTTCCCTTAACTATTATTCTGGCCTTGTCATTTTCTATAGAGCATATGACATCTTCATACCCTTTGCTCTTCAGAATATTTTCTATTTTCATTTCATAGTTTGTATTCATTGCCAGCTCGGTATATTTCTTTTCCGCATCTGCACGGTTTTCCTTGGATGCATTGGCATCATCTATAAGACTTTTCAAAGTTTGGAGAGTCTCAGCATTTTTCTGATCCCTGGTAAGTTTCGTTTCTTCAAAAAATTGGGACTTAGATTGAGTCTGAGATGTCTTCTTGGTCTCATTGTTATTGTTGTTAAGAGATATTGTACTCTTGCCGCTACCATTATCAACTCCATTTACATAATTTATGGGACTATTTAATTTTGTGGCAACAACCCCCACGCAGATAATAAGTGCCAAAAGAGTTACAATAATAACAGCTTGCTTTTTATTCATTTTCAATCCCCCCTAATCTACCTTCTAAAAAAATTATATGCACGAAGGTATATTTATATACTATTTTTTCATTGGATACACATTTACCTTATCCCCTGATATTCCAAACAGGTCAGTTACAGCTTTGGATATTCTGAGTTCAGTTACCTTGTTCTCTGCTCCTTCGGCTACAACACATACTCCAAGCACTTTTGGATTATAAGTTTTCAATATAAGCGGCTCCGACTTACTGCCATCACTTGTAGTAACCACTGTGCTTCCGTTGTTTTTCTGAGTTGTATTCCTTGTTCCCCCTGCATTGTCTTTTTCCTGCGTAGTATTGGTTGAATCGTTTATATTGACTGCCGGCACATGTTCCTCTCCACTTTCGAAACTTATCATAACTTCTACCTTCCCCACTCCATCTATCTGTTCCAATGTACTTTTTAAGTTTTCCTGTATGGACTTTTCATAATCATCAGAACTATTTTGAGAAGTTTCACCCTGGGTTTTAACCTGTTTATCCTCACTGTTTTTTCCACTGCTGCTGCCCGCTGCAGTATTACTACTGGTACTATTGCCTGAAGTATCTTTGCTGTAATCACTAAAAAGGCTTACAAAAGAAACTATAAGCACCCCAACTAAAAACACTATTGCCAAATTTACAATATTCTTTTTGTCATTATGATTTTTGTGATTGTTATCTTTGGTAATTTTGTTTAACCAATTTTTAAAATTCATAGATTTACCCCCCACTAAGAATTTACATGTACAATATCTTTAGATACATTTAATTCTTGGCTTAAATAAGTTTTTATCTTCAATGCCTCCTCAGTATTTTCAGAGCTTGGATTATCCACGGATGCGGTTTCACCGCTTACGTCAACCTTTTTTACCTTTTCCACATTCCCCTCTTTAATTTTTACATCTACGCTTTTTATATATACCACATTATTTTCCCCATCGTACCCGGCTCCAACCTTAACCTCATAATTTCCATCGGGATATTTTTCCTTGAGGTTTTTCTCACAGCTGCTCTGTAAATTTACCTCAAAAGTTTTTAAAGTATCCGATATACCTTTTTGCTTATATTCATCAAACTCACTGGAAGATTTTTTGCTGCCAAGCTCCTTGTCAAATTCCTCTATGGTTTTTTCAGTATAGTTATTTATGTTAAAATCCCTATTGAATACTTTTATGATAGGATTTATAAACACCGTAATCAGAATCAGCCCCAGTACAAATTTACAATATTTCTTCATGCTGTTATCCGGGAGAATCATCTCCACTGCAATTATAAAAAATACGGCAGTGCATACACTGATAAGCCACTCTCTCAAAGATTGAATCATGTAATCCCACCTTCTTTCACACCATAACTTTTCCTGCCGAGGCCAGCATGGCTATCATTATAAAAAACATTACAGATACACATATCAAGCAGGCCATTATAAGGACGAGAGAATCTCCTGCGGAATTTATACAATTGACCAATCTTCCATCGCTTATAGGTTCTATGAGAGCTGCAGTAAGCTTATACAGGACTATCATGATGATCAATTTGATTATGGGAAAAATCAATATCATAATGATTATAAGAAGCCCCAGACTGCTCAGTGCATTTTTTAACAAAAAGGAATATCCAGCTACAGTGGCCACTGCATCCGAGAGGCTTTTCCCGACTACCGGTACAAAATTATCCACTGCAAATTTAGCAGTCTTTGCAGTAACTTCATCAATACTCTTAGAAGTTATACCTCTCACGGTCATAATGCCTACAAATGCAGTCATTATAATTCCCTGGGCCCACAGTGCACATTGGTTTAAAAGCTTAGTAAGTTTATCTATCTTGTATTCTGAAGATAGGTTATTTACAAATTGAAGTACAAAAGACATGGATATTACCGGTATTATAATATTTGTGAACAAATTTGTACTTATAGTTATAGCACCTATTATAACTGGATCCATGATAGACGCTTCCACGAAGCCTCCTGCAGATGCTATCAAAGTTACAAGCACCGGTATGAGAGCCGTCATAAAATCCGACATTTCCTTTATGGCGGATCTTGCAACATCCACCCCTATATAAAAACTCTTTGCCATTATTATTATAATAAGTGAATAACAGGCAAAGTATGCTATATTGGATAACCCCTCACTGCTAAAGGCTCTCTGTAAATTTGTGAGCAGTGCACAAATAAGGGCTATTACTATCAAGAGTACCAAAAGCTTTATACAAGCTATCACTTCCCTGAAGCCATAGGATACCAATAAATTCATGATTTTTTTAAAAGATATTTTTCCATCTCCGCTTTTTATAAAATTCTTCACATAATCTTTTGCATCCAGATCTTTCAAAACTTCATTTTTCGTCTTCATGTTGGATATATAATTATAAAAATTTTCAATTTGCTGTTCCTGGGCTTTATTTTCCGATGTATTTTCAAGCTGGGTACTATTTTGTGTATTCACATCTATCTTATTGGTGTCAAAAGCTTGTACATTAAAGTCTATTATTAGACTAAAAGATAAAATTAAAAGTAAACTCACTATAACATTTTTCATATTAACACCTACATAATTTTTAAAATTGACTGTAACACAGCCATAAGTATAGGAATTGCAAGTACTAAAATTAAAATTTTACCTGCAAATTCAACTTTTGCTCCTAAATTTCCCTGCCCTGCATCTTTACATATTTCACTGCAAAAGGAAGCCAGATATGCAATGGCAAGTATTTTAAACACAGTAGTTAAATAAACAAAATCTATATTTGCCTTAACTGCCAGCTGTTCAATAAACTGAAGTATGGCCGTTATCTTTGTTATCATGAACAAGAATATGATAACTCCAGCAGCTATACTTATATATACTGCTATGTCATCTCTCTTTCCCTTAAACAGTAAAGTTATAAACAGCGCAATGAAGGCAAAAGCTGCTATCTTAATTATTTCCATAGTTTTCTCCTAAAGCTGAAACATGGTTCTAACGGTATTAAACAGCCTGCTTACTAAATTTATTACCATCATCAGTACAATTAAAATTCCCGTAAGGTTTGTAAGCACTGCATAATCACCTTTGCCGCTGGCTTCCAGCACTTTGTTTATAAGTATGACAATTATTCCAACCCCGGCTATTTTAAAAATTAAACTTATGTCCATCATTTGATTTTCTCCCCTCATTTCTCCGTGGAATTTATTTAAACACGCACATATTACAATCTAGACTGAGATTATAACTATTACAGCCCCCAGTGAAAATCCAAGACACCTGTACATCTTCAAATTCTTGTCTACTGCAATTTTTGAAACTTCAATCTGATTTTTTATATTGTGCAGGGTCAGCAAAAACATGCTTTTCTGCCCTTCTATATCTGATTCTCCAAGAGTTTTCGATAAATCCAATACTGCAGCTATATCTTCATCTTTTAGACTCAGACTTTCTCTTTTACACTCAAATGCACATTTAAAAGCCTCATAAACATTGTCAACGGAATTGTCATGGAGCATAGATGATATATCCTCAAAAACACTTTTAACCGGATCAGTGCTTTTTGATGCCGTGTTTAAAATAGCTGCTGGAAGTGGGGTATGTGTATACATGATTTCATTTTGAAGCTGGTTAATGCACCTTTGTATCTCCATTAATTGTTTAACTCTTTTTTTAAAACCTTCTCCATAAATAAATCCCATCCCGGTGGAGGCAAATATTATCATAATACATCCCAAAACCTTCAGCATTTCATCCCCTCCATATTACAGAATTGTTTGTAAAATCATATACATATTCTACTGTTCCAGACCCCTTTCTACTGCTGAGCACTATGGCTCTCTTGAATATCTTATTTTCCACTATCTCCTTGAAAACCGGTCTTGCATATAAATCCTCTATGCCATAGCCATGGATAGTCACTATCAGGCTTATTCCCGAATTCAACGCCGTCAATATACTTTCCACATCTTTATAAGTTCCAATTTCATCACAAGCTATAACATCAGGCGACATACTCCTTATAGCCATGATCATGCCCTGGCTTTTAGGGCACCCGTCCAGTACATCAGTTCTAATTCCCAGATTCATCTGGGGTATACCGTTGAAACATGCGCCTATTTCACTTCTTTCATCTATCACACATATTTTCTTGCCCGTAAGACCTATACTCCTCATACCACCTGATATATTTCTTACAATATCCCTTATAAGAGTTGTTTTTCCGCTTTTAGGGGGCGATATTATTATGGTATTTATTACCTCGTTTTCCTTAACCAAAAATTTCATAATGGGATCAGAACAATTAATAATTTCCCTGCATATCCTGATATTTATAGATGCTATATCCTTTATGGTTTTAATTTCGCCCTTTTCAATAATGCATCTTCCACATATTCCTACTCTGTGACCGCCTTTGATAGTGATATACCCCTGTTTGATCTCTTCTTCAAAGGCATATATGGAATAGTTGCTCATTCTCTGAATTATCACTTTAAGATCTTCTATCCTCGGTATATATCCACATATTATTTCCTTCAGGCCCAGCTGGAGTATCAATGACCTGTTGACCCTTATCCTTATTTCCTGCAAATAAGGTGATTTTATCAAATCTCCAATGGCAGTTTTCAAATTTTCAGGCAAAATATTTAAAATTTCTTTAGTATATATCTCTCTCATCTCCTTCCTTTATATTAATTCCTATTTCTATTTCCAAAAAATTATTCCATATAAATAAAAATAAAATAAAAAATCCTGTTAAGTTTATAAACCTTAACAGGATCACTTCATCTACACAATTTATTTTTTATTGTCTCCGCCGGCGTCAGTATCGCCAATTGATATATTCGTATGACAATTAGGACAGGTTACATTTTCCCTTTGTCCCAGCATATCTTTGTCTACATACACAATATCATTGCAATTAGGACACCTGATTTCTTCAAAACTCTCGTCTATATCTCCTCTATATGCTTCATAATCTTCGTCATAAAGATCATTTTGTAAATACGCTAAGTTTTCATCTATGGCATCCATATAGTCCTCTGTATATTTTTGAGCCTCAGACATATTTTCCATTTCCTCTGCCATACTCTCAAGCACATCCAAAATTTTCAAAAAAATTTTTCCCTCATTCGTACTTTCATCAATTTTCAATCCATCTATCAGCCCGCTGATATAAGATACTTTAGATCTAATGGATTCCATAACATCACTTCCTAAAATATTATTTACTTTTTATTATTTACTAAACTCTCTCCATGTATTCTCCGGTTCTCGTATCAATTCTTATTGTTTCACCTTCATTTACAAATATAGGAACCGATACAACCGCACCTGTCTCCACAGTAGCTGGCTTTAAAACGTTAGTAGCGGTATTTCCTTTTACTCCCGGTTCAGCGTGGGTTACTTTCAATTCTACAAAATTTGGCGGTTCTACGGAAAAAGCCTCTCCCTTATAGAATTTTATTATAGCAAACATATTTTCCTTTAGAAATTTTATAGCATCCTGCACTTTCTCGTACTCCAGCGGAATTTGCTCAAAAGTTTCCTGATCCATGAAATAATATAACTGGCCATCTGTATATAAATACTGCATTTCTTTTCTCTCTATAACTGCTTCCTGCAATTTTGCAGTAGGATTAAAAGTAGTTTCAGTAACTGCTCCTGTAATAACATTTCTCAATTTTGTCCTTACAAATGCCGCTCCCTTACCTGGTTTTACATGGAGGAAATCCACTACTGTATATACTTGTCCATCTTGCTCAAAAGTAGTTCCTTTTCTTAAATCTCCTGCTGATATCATTTTCTCGTGCTACCGTTATATAAGCTCACATTCAATTTAAGCTTATTTTCCCCTTCATAGTGTCCGAAATCTAGCTGCTGTGAGCTATATTCACGTTGGGTCTCACACTCCAAGGACGTAAATTCGGATGTAAAATCCACCCTACAACTTCAATTACCATAAAATTAAGCATTGAAACAACGGTTTTTTTAACCCCTTTCTCATTCTTATTCGACCCATTATGATTTTAACTTAGTTCCCTTTACAAAGAGCTATCCATTATCCATTTAACATTATATCATTAAACACCCTTCAACCATAACAATATTATCAATATTCTTTGACTTAATCAACACATATTAAATTCTTGGGCGATTTTGACAAAGCCTTACCACCATTTTCAGTTACCACAAGTAGATCCTCTATTCTAACTCCGCCAAAACCCGGTATATATATTCCAGGTTCATCACTTACCACCATACCGGATCCCAACTTTCTATTATTTCTATAGCCGATTATAGGTGCCTCATGAATTTCTCTGCCGACTCCATGTCCCAAGCTGTGTCCAAAATTTTTCCCATATCCCTTTTTGCTTATATAGTTTCTTGCAACGGCATCCACTTCTATTGCGGGAACTCCCGGCTTATATGCCTTTAAAGCCAGTTGTTCAGCTTCTAGTACTATATTGTATATCTCAACCATTTTTTCAGAAGGCTTACCTATTACAACTGTCCTTGTCATGTCAGAGCAGTATTCCCTGTAGACACATCCGAAATCCAATGTCAAAAACTCACCTTTATTTATAACCTTTTCCGTAGCTTGACCGTGAGGAAGACTTGATCTAACTCCTGAGGCAACTATAGATGGGAAAGACAAGTCACTTGCACCCAATTTTTTCATATAAAATTCCAGTTCAAGCCCCACTTCTCTTTCTGTCATTCCGGCCTTTATAAACTCCAGCATATGTTTAAATGCCCTGTCCGCAACAGCAGCCGCCTCTCCTATCAATTCCAGCTCATGATCATCTTTTACTATTCTTATTTCCTCTACCATTCCCTTCATAGGAACAAGCTCACAACCCAATTTGTCATTCAAAATCTCATACTGGCTGTAGGAAACTATATTTTCTTCAAACCCAAGTTTCTTAACATTATTTTTCTTTACTAAACCTGACAAAAAGTCTACAAAAGTCGTACCTTTATTATATTCTAAAACTTCATAATCTTTTACCTGCTGCGATGCCTGTTCTGTAAATCTCGAATCCGTTATGAAAAAAGCCCTTTCCTGTGTTATAAGTGAAAAGCTCTCATTTCCTGTGAATCCGCTCAAATAATTTCTATTCGGATCACCTATCAACAAAACAGCATCCAAGTTTCTCCCATCCATAGCTTTTCTTAATTTTTCAATTCTCTCTTTAAACACTATAATTCCTCCCCTAATAATGCAATACAATCTATGGATAATTGTATTAACTCCCTCACATAACATTGTCATACTCAGACAATGCTATTTTATCAAAATTTGTGATTATTTGCAAACTTGGGGCACCTATTTACACCAGAATCACCATAATGGTGTTTAGGTAAAATTAACATCTATTTTTGCTTTTATATTGCTGTATTTATCCTGCTCTATTTTAATATTACCCATGTTGTAAAAATTATCCCTTTGCCTTATTTTTTTCAAAGTATCTGCAATTTTTTCCTTATCCCCCGATATCTCAAGCTTAACAGCTATTTTCCCATTTTTGCTCCTGGTAAAATTCAGTATCTGAACCCCATCCAAGCTATCTAGCTTCTGCAAAACATCTCCATAATTTATTGCATTTACGTTATTTAAGCTTTTCTCTGATTTTGTTTCCTGTAATTTAAAATTGTAATTTTTAATATTCAAATTTTTAATAAGCAGACAATTCTCTGACAAAAAAAATATACAACTCAAGGTCAGAATTAATATGATAACTCCATATACACCATTTGTCATTTTCCTCACAGCCATTTCACCTCAAACAAGTTTATATTTTTATTTCAACCTTAAACCAATCTGCCAAATTTTCTTTTGATCACCTGCAGTACCCAGACATTTCAAATCTTCTATTATGAATTTATTTGATTTTTCTATATCCCCAGCCAGTGAAAAACAATCTTTTTCGTCCTCCACACTAAAGTCCACATTGCCGTCATGTATGCTTATATCTTTAAAATTTCTTTCCTTCCACACACACTCATAGAAGTTTGAAAAGCATTTAAACGTCCTGTCATCATAGTCTAAATTCTTTTCCACAGGTGCAGTTTTCCTTAATTTATCTTCTAAAGCAGTCAATTTATTTTTATTTGCTATAAATAAATTGACGAGCAGCAAATTTATTATCAAGAGCAGCACAATAATAAATTTAAATCTTCTGCCCATTTGCGTGCTTAAATTTTTAACATACCACTTGGGTAAAAAATACAAACCCTTCACATTTACCTACCTCTTATCTGAATATTTTAATGCTTCTTTCTTCATATCTTTCTTCACCCCATCCGAGAGATCTTCACAAAAATATGTATCGGACAATTTTTCTATTATATCTGTATACGGAAAATCAACAAAAAATATTCGTTGAAATCTAAAATTGTTCAGTAGAACATTTAATTTCATTTGAAATTGTCTTAGAATATAAAAAAAGTCACTTTTTTTCATATTTTCAAATACATTATTAAGTACCATTTTGTTCTCATGGCATACCATAAAATATAAAATCCCGTTTCTCATCAATATAAATATATAACTTTCACTTTTTATTTTATTTCTGTAAGTTTCCCATATATAAAATTGAACCGGTACTATTCCCTTAACGCAAAAGCCCGCGCTATGACACTCTTCTATTAATTTCCTGCTGTCATAGTTCATACAGAATACCATTATTTCCAGGCTATGTCTAAAGTGCCTGATTATTCTATAAGAAAACATTATATCATTCATTTTTTTAAATTTATTTTCAATTTCTTCTTCTATGATCCTGTATATATTCTTTCTGCCTACCTTAGGCAATGTCATGGACATCACATACACTTCTTCCCCATGTACCAATACAACCAGCTTCTTATTTCTCAAATTCACCTTGATCTCATTAACAGAAGTAATATTTTTATTAATTTCTCCTGCATCAAACAGGCCAAGTGCAAAATTTTTACCTGGCATTTCCCTATATACCATGCCTCTATCATCCACTTCTAGAAATACCTTATTGTACATTTCACTCACACTCCCCGTCAAAAGAATAATCTACACAGCTATATAAAATTTTCCCCTTTTCAAATTTATATTCATAAATCTCCTCTTTATAAAATTTTCCATCAAATATGTACACTGCTTTAAAACGATCCGCATTTTTATCATAATATATGAAACATTCTTCAAAATACAGTCTGACATCACCCAGAAAAGACATGCATTCTTTTGGATTTTCTCCTTCACAATCTATATTTTCAATTATGTATTTATTCAATTCAGTCAAAAGATATTCTCTCTGTCTGCCTATTGCATCCACCTCAAGGCATTTATTGTAGCTCTTCAAATTATTTGATCTAATATTCATTTCCATACTATAACAGCCGAGGGAAATAAAAATACATATAAAACCTATAAGAATTACATATATCAGTATAAATCCCCTTCCAGCCTTTCTCTTTCCACTGCAAAACATTTTTTATAAAAACTGCCTTTCCCCATATCTATGGATATATAGAAAACTTTCCCGTTTTTCTCCACCTTAAAGTCCTTTATTCCCTTCAATATATTATTTAAAGTAGGGGAATTGCTGGAACCATAAGAAATTACAATACTATCCCCTTTATGCTTTTTTATATAATCATATCCTTCACCATCATATCTTTTTAAAATGATCATATTATTCTTTATATCTATATATTTAGCTTCTTTTACCTGATGTCCTATTATCATAAAAGCTTCATTGACATAAAACAATTCCCTGCTGTAATCAATCTCTTCCCTGTGAAGCTTCATATATTTTGAAATAACTCTTATCTGCACTATGGTTATGGAAGCCACCAATGCCACAACTAAAAGCATCTCTATAATTGTAAAACCTTTTCTGCATTTCATTTTATTTTTAATAATTTCCCCTGTAGAATTCATATTTATCCACCTTGACATCTCCATATATTTTTCCATAAAACTGCAGATCTATCTTCAGCACCTCCCCTGCTGCAATGTTTAAAATAATATAAGGCTCCCCTGAAGGTTTCACACTGGAAAACAAACCATAGAGTTTTACTTTTTCAATATCTTCAGACTTCAGATTGCGGCAGTCCAAATATACCCTGCCTTCTTCATGCAAATTCAGAATATCTTCATAGCTGAAATTACATCTCACATTATTTTTTATGTATTCCATAATCAACGTATACCTATCTGCATCTTCATTGTAATTTTTAATTTTAACAGCATTTATCTGTATATAAAGGGCCGTCATAAACAATAGTGAAAAAACCGCTATGCTGCACAGTACCTCTATTAAGGTAAAACCTTTCACTGCAGTGTGAATTGTGTTGTATTCCCCCTTTTTGTGCATCAATATTTTATTTCCACATAAGCGGTTCCCACACACATAGTTAAACAATGGACTTCTTCCCTTCTATCCTTAAACTTTATACTGCAGGCGTCCTGTGTGATCCCACGGCTGTCTATTTCTATCTTGTTATCATTTCTCACTTTATTCAGTGTAAAGCCTTCAGGCAATTTCATATAGAATATTTCATTCAAATTTACATTAAAAGTCATGCTTTCACTGCTTTGATCAAAATAAATGTAACCCCCTTCTCCTCTGCTGTCCCTGCAGTAGGTTTTGGATTTATTTATAAAATTCACAATATTATTCTCGGTTAAATCCACATCTATGTCATTGGTAATCTTGTTATAGAACCCTAAGGTAATCAAGCTAAAACTAAATATTATATAAAATATGCTTATAGTGAGAGTCAGTTCCAGCAGTGTAAAACCTCTTGATTTAACCTTTGATATCATAAAACTGCTATTCACCGGAAGTATTTTTAGGAAATATCTGGTCATTTCCTTTTCTCACCTTATATGAATTATTTGCGGCATCAATTTCCAAAACATATGTATCGCTGTCACTTTCATAACTTATGTTGATAAGCTGATCGCTGCCTCCGGATTCAATGCTGGCTCCTCCAGCAGAAGTGAGATTTGATATACAGCTCCGTACATCTTCTTCATTGAAACTTCCGTCATTATCACCGTAGCTTGCCATAGCCGCCGTTTCTATCTGCTTAGCCGTATTAATTGCCTTTGCAGTTTTTGCCTTGTTCTGATAAGCAGAAAATTTAGGAACTAAAAATCCCAAAAGCACCAGAATTATGGCAACCACTAACATGAGTTCTATAAGAGTAAATCCTTTTTTCTTTTTGCGTTTAAATTTTTCCATCATTATTAAACTACCTTCTTTCAATTTTTATTTAAAGACTATAATGTAGAATCCATTATGCTAAATATTGGCATAAGTGCAGATATAATAAATATACCCACAAATAATGACAGGCATATTATTATGAGAGGCTCCACAATTTTAGTCATTTTTTTTAAATACCTATCTAGTTTACTGCCAAACAGCTGTTCCAATTTTAAAAACATACCATCCATATTTCCCGTGTCTTCGCCGGTTTTAACAAGGGACAAAAACAATTTGTCATCTATTCCTGCCCTTTTTAAAGCTCCGCATACATCTTCACCTCCTTCTATATATTTTATTGACTCTTCAATTTTACCCGACAGGATATTATTCCCCAGCAATTCACCGGTAATTTTAAGCGAATCAATTATATTTACCCCCGAACTGGTGAGTATGGCCATGGAAGAACAAATTTTAAAGATCGTAAGATCACTGAAAACCTTATTAAAATAGGGTATTCTGATTTTTATATTCTCTACAGCATTGACCACTTTGGATTTTTTGCGAAACCTGCAGTATACAATACAAATAAGAACAAACGCCCCCAAAATTTGCAGACAATGATCTCCAAGGAACTGACAACTGAACATGACAATTTTGGTTAAAGCAGGGACTTCACCTCCATTGGAAATTATGATGTCGATGAATTGAGGCACTATATCAATCATCAGAAACAATAGAATAAATACTGAAACCGCCAATGTCACTGCAGGATATATGAGAGAAGTTTTTATTGAAGATATAACGCTGTAACATTTTTCGTAATATTCAGATAATTTTTTGAATATTTCATCCAGTCTGCCTGATTCTTCACCTACTTTGACCATATTTATCATAAATACGGGAAATGCATGTTTGAACTGAGCCATGCTCTCATATAGGTTTTTTCCCTTTATTACTTCTTCCTTCACAGCTTTTAGAATATATTTTGCAGAACTTGTGCCATACTGATTTTCCAGCTCATCAAATACCTTAGACACGGGTATTCCAGCACTCAGCATAATACTCAGCTGGCTGCACAGCACACTTATATCCATCATATTGGGCTTCTTAAAAAATATCTTTCTGTGACTTTTTACAATACTTCGATCATATATATAATATCCCTTTTCCTTCAGGGAAGATTTCAATTCAACGAACTCATATCCCTCACATCTGCCCCTGACTTTCTCACCTTGTATATTTATTGCACTGTACCTTACTATGGTATTCACCTCCTTTTTTGTTACGGGCACACCCTCAGAAATTCCCCATAAGTAGTAACACCTGATTTAACAAGTTTCATGCAATTTTCCCTCATGGAAGCCCTGCCCAACTCTTTAATATTGTCCTCAAAATTCAATCTGTCATTTTTGAAAAAGTTCATTATTTCCCCGTTTCCATATGATATTTCATATATCACCGTCCTGCCCCTGTATGATTTATAATTACACCTCTCACATCCCTCTCCCCTGTACAGAACCTGTCCGGAAGACAATTTCAATTTTTTAATTTCCTCGGAAGAGGGGACATACTCTACCCTGCAATAAGGGCATATTTTCCTAACCAGTTTCTGAGATATCACACCTATGAGTGCATCTTGTATAAAATATTCTGGAACACCCATGTCCTTGAGTCTTATCACAGATTCGGCCGAACTATTCGTATGAAGCGTACTTATTACCAAATGTCCTGTCACCGCAGCCCTTACTGCCATATGTGCCGTTTCCTCATCTCTTATCTCTCCAAGCATTATGACATCGGGATCCTGGCGCAATGTGCTTCTGAGACCAAGAGCAAAATCAAGCCCTGTCTTTAAATTGACATTTACCTGGTTCACTCCCTCCAGAGTGTATTCCACAGGATCTTCTATACTTACTATATTTTTTTCTCTGGCATCTATATTGCTTATCATAGAATAAACAGTAGTGGTTTTGCCACTTCCAGTCGGTCCTGTCACCAAAATAAGGCCCGAACTCCTGTTTAGCATGTTCTTTATTTTTTCTTCATCTTTTCTTGAAAACCCCAGTTTGTTCAAATCCTCTATTTTGTCATCTCTGTACAAAATTCTCAAGACCAATTTCTCGCCGTATATAGTTGGAAGAGTGGAGACCCTGATATCATAGTCAAATTTTCCCCTCGTATATTTCACTTTTCCATCCTGGGGAAGCCTTTTTTCAGCTATATCCATCTGGGCCATTATCTTTATCCTCGTACACAGTAAAGGATATACAGCCGTGGATATTCTTATGTACTCGTGTATGATTCCATCTATCCTCATCCTTATAGCTGCATCTTCCTGGAAAGGCTCTATATGCAGATCACTGGCTCTTTCATCTATGGCCTTATTTATAATATAATTGGCTGCTTTTATTACCGGAGAGTTCTGAAATCTATATCTGTCCGAAATATTTTCCGCTGTCAACTGTGAAACACTTTCATTTTCCTTTATGTCTTTCAATGCATGGTTTAAATTCTCCTTGCAATAATAGGTGTTTATCAAATCATGTATTTTTTCCCTATGAGATTTTACAAATTCCAATTCAACACCCAATATAAACTTCAATTCCTCCACTAAAGTGACATCCGGAATCTCATCTACGGCTACAATAACCTTCCCATTGACCCGTCTCAATGCAATGAGGCAATTATCCCGGGCTATTTCCTCGGGTATTTTCCTGACTATGTCAGGTTCTAATGAAATATCTTCCATATTTACTTTTTCCATTTTGGCAGAAAACATCTTATTTCCTCTCTTTTCATAATATTGATATTCAGATTATATCCCAATAAAATATTTTCTAATCAATTACGGCCAAAATAAATATTATATATTCCCTCATGATCCGATATGATATTCACAGATCCATCACTCGGATCATACATAAATACATCCTGACCATTTTCTGCACCGCCAGTACCCGCAAAATACACTTTTCCGTTTTTACCCTGAACTATGCCGCCGTACCTGGAAACATCTTTGGGGAAATCGTAGGTTATTCTTGAAACTTCAATTTCCTCCTGTGAAAATTTATAAACCGAATCGGCATTTCCCTCGTCTTTTCCTATAAAAAATATACATTTATTTTTACTGTCTGCTGCAGAAACGTATATTTGTCCGATTTCGTCGCTTAAAAATTGAAATTTCCCGGTTTTATGATTGTAATAGTACAAATTCGATTCACTGCCGTTTTGCAGCAAAATAAGCAGGTTGCTTCCTGCAGCGGCAAAATAAGTGCAATATCCACCCATGTCACTTAAATACACCTGCTCTCTGTCCTTGTTAAAATCATATAGATATATTGCATCAGAATTCTTCTTTCCCTCCATGCTCCCGTAGTATATTATCCTGTGATCATCCAGCCACTGATACAAATTTCCCGAAACCAAAACTTTGGATTTAAGTTTTATGTATTTCTTGCTTTCCAAACCATATACCTTCATACCCTGTGCACTGCCCAAAGAAGAATTTTCATAAACCCTGCAGGCAATTTTATCTCCTCCAGGACTCATTTTTATATCCTTTGCAGCAAAAAAATCTTTAATTTCACTTTTTACTCCCCTATGCAATATAACGATCCTGCTGCCATTTTTTTCAGTTCCACCTTCATTAACCAGGTAAACATAGACTGATTTCTGCACATTATATGCCAAATCCAAAATGTTATTACCGGAAGTTTTTTCTTTAATCAATCTATCGCCTTTTATATCAAATATATTTCCTCCATTATTCTTATTTTCAATCACCATAACATCAGAATGTGCAGGTATTTTTAAGCTTTTATCCCCATATCCATCTCTGGCAGTACACCCGCCAAATGTAAAAATACTTAAAAATACCGCCGCACAGAATATTATTTTCATGAAAACTTTCATTAAATATCATATTCTCCTTTAAAGCAAATCTCCGCAGGGCCTGTCATAAACACACTTCTTCCCTTTATTTCAACCCATATATTTCCGCCAGGCACCTTGACTTTAACCTTTTTACCTGTCAAATTCAATTTATTTGCAGCCGCGACACAGGCACAGCTTCCCGTACCACAGGCCAGAGTAGGTCCCGCCCCTCTTTCCCAGGTTTTCACCTCGATATTATTTTTATCTAAAATTTCACAGAAATTAACATTTGTACCCTGAGGAAAAACGGGACATTTTTCTATCGACTTCCCCTCTTCTACATGATATTTTTCAAGCTCTCCAAATATAACTGTATGTGGTACTCCCATGAACAGTGAAGTGATCTTGTAGTTCTTTCCATTGATTTCTATTTGCTTATCTACAATTTCGTCTGCAAACCTGGCAGGAATTTCACGGGGCTTAAAGGACGGAGTTCCCATATTCACAGTAATTCTTTCAACTCCACTCTTTCCTATATCCAAAAAGACTTCTTTTACCCCATCCCCCGTTTCTATTTTTACGACAGAGTCCCTTACTATATCATTTTCCCATATATACTTTGCAAAACATCTTATGCCGTTTCCACACATAGAAGCATTGGATCCATCCGAATTAATTATTACCATCTTGATCTGGGCAATATTGCTCTTCCTAATTATCAATACGCCGTCTCCTCCTATCCCAAAATGCCTGTTACAAAGTTTTATTCCAAGCTCACTTTCCCTACCTAAAAATTCATTTCCTCTATCGTCAATAACTACAAAATCATTTCCGCTTCCCTGCATTTTAGTAAATTTCATATTATAACTTTCATCCCCTCGTAGAATTTCACATTTGAATTAAGTTTACTACTGCATTAATCTTTTATCAATAATCAACTCATACCGGCATCGGCAGAATTTTTCCAGGTAACTTTATTTAATAAATTTTAGATGATATAATTTATCAGAGTACTGCCGTCATAATTTTTAAATTAAAGTTCAAGAAACAGACATTTGATACAGAAAACAAATAGAAAGGATGATACTATGGCATTGGACGGTATTTTTATATACAGTATTCTGGAAGAATTAAAATATAAACTGCTGGGAGGCCGTGTCGAGAAGGTCAATCAACCTGAAAAAGATGAAATCATACTGTGCATAAAAAACAACAGGAAAAACTATAAGCTCTCAATCAGCTCAAGTTCTGTATATCCTAAAATTCATATTACAGACAAAAACAAACCAAATCCACTAAAGCCTCCTATATTTTGTATGGTACTTAGAAAATATCTTAATTCTTCAAGATTAATTGAGATAAGACAGCTGGATACAGACAGGGTTGTATTCCTGGATTTTGAAAGTTCAGACGAACTTGGATTCAACAGTATTTACACATTGATAGTGGAGATAATGGGAAGGCACAGCAACATCACACTGCTCCGTCAGAGGGACAATTTTATAATGGACAGCATAAAACACATAACTCCTGAAATAAACAGCGTCAGATCCCTGCTGCCGGGAATCAAATACAAATTCCCTCCGACTTCAAACAAATTGAATCCATTTTGTTTTTCCAAGAATGAATTCAAAATTTTTATACAAAACCGCTTAAAATATATAGATAAAAAATTTTTTTCCACAGTATTCACAGGAGTCAGCAATTCTTTTTCAAAAGAGTTATTTCACAGGTTGGAGAGCTTAAATCTATGTGAAAACCTGAACATTTTTGACGAAACATCCATAACTATACTATATAGTTTCAGCAGCAGTACTTTCAACAAGCTTAAAAATCATGAATTTTACTTTATATCCTATAAAAAAGACGGTAAAATGAAAGATTTTTACTGCGACAATTTAACTTACTTAAAGGACTATGAAGAAAGCCACTATACTTCACCTTCCAAACTCGTGGAAGAATTCTATTATGAAAAGGATAGGGCAGACAGGTTGAACAACAGGAGCTCCGACCTCCAAAAACTTATAAATATAAATTTAGACAGGTGTAATAAAAAGATCAAAATTCTAAAAGAGAATATTAAAGATTCCCTAAATAAAGACATTTACAGAGTTTACGGTGAATTGCTCACTTCCAATATATACAAAATCAAAAATGGATGTTCTCATATGAGAGTTCAAAATTATTATGAAGGCAACCGATACGTGGACATAAAACTGGACAGTAACAAAACGCCTTCTGAAAATATTCAGCGCTATTTTAAAAAATACAACAAGCTAAAGAAAACAGAAAAAGCTGCCAGGAAACAATTGAATATAGCAAACGAAGAACTTGAATACTTGAATTCGGTAATGACCAACATAAAAAATTCAGACAGCTACGAAGACATAGAAGAAATAAAAAGGGAGCTCATGTCTGCAGGATATATCAAACTTAAAAAGTCAAAGGCCAGGAAAAATTCCAAAAAATCCAGGCCCATGAAATTTATTTCCAGCGACGGTATAGAAATATATGTAGGTAAAAATAATCTTCAAAATGACTACCTTACCCTCAAATTTGCAGATAAGAGGGACATATGGCTCCACACCAAAAAGATTCCAGGTTCCCATGTAATAATAAAAAATTTTGGAAATGTCCCGGATAAAACCCTGGAAGAGGCAGCCATGCTCGCAGCTCACTACAGCAAGGCCAAAGGATCCTCAAAAGTACCCGTGGACTATACCAATGTGAAAAATATTCACAAACCAAATGGGGCAAGGCCTGGTATGGTAATATACTACACAAACAAGACCCTGTATGTGGACTCCTCAATTCCACCTATAGAACAGGAAAAATAGATTTGCCTCAAAAGCTTGAAATGTAGAAAAAATTATTTTATAATTAACAAGGTTGATATCCTTTAATACGATCCGGTGAGATCAAAAGGGTAATTTGGCAAATATGCCCTCTCACATGGAGAAGGGCTTTTATTTATGTCCAAATATGTAACGGAGGTGACATTTTGAAGTTAAAAGCACTTATTCTGGATAAAAAGGCCATGGACAGGACCTTAACTAGAATATCACATGAAATAATAGAAAAAAATAAAGGCACAGAAGGCATAATGCTAATAGGAATAAAAAGAAGAGGATACCCTCTGGCCAAGAGAATAGCAGAAAATATTTATAAAATTGAAGGTGTCAGGTTGGATGTCAAAGGAGTCGACATAAGCTTCTACAGGGACGATCTAAGTCCCCTTTCAGAACAACCTGTAGTAAATGAATTTAATGTAACAGATGTGGAAAACAAAAAAATCATACTGGTCGACGATGTCATTTATACCGGCCGCACAGCAAGGGCTGCCATGGATGCAATCATTCATTCGGGAAGGCCAAGGCTAATACAGCTGGCGGTCTTAATCGACAGGGGACACAGGGAACTTCCCATAAGACCCGATTATGTAGGGAAAAACATACCTACTTCCAGGGAAGAAATGATATCTGTAGAGATTTCAGAAATAGACAAAAAGGATTCGGTAAAAATATATGAACTATAATTTAATTAAAATAGAACTTTTAAAATAGTCCGGAGAGACTAAAAAGGAGTGTCGTAGATGAAAGATTTCGTAGATGTTGAAGATAAATTGCCCATACTGACTACTATACCGCTTAGCTTCCAGCATTTATTTGCCATGGTGGGCTCCACCATACTTGTTCCCATATTGACCGGTATGAGTCCGTCCATTGCACTGTTCTGCAGTGGTATTGGAACTCTCATATATATAATATGTACTAAAGC
Source organism: Clostridium lapidicellarium (assembly GCF_041224415.1). Taxonomy (NCBI): domain Bacteria; kingdom Bacillati; phylum Bacillota; class Clostridia; order Eubacteriales; family Clostridiaceae; genus Clostridium; species Clostridium lapidicellarium. Next base: position 268,618 of record NZ_JBGFFE010000001.1, read on the forward strand.
CAAGCTGCCCGCTTATCTGGGTTCTTCCTTTGCTTTTATAAGCCCGATAATTATCGCATCCAGGGGATACGGTCCCTCAGCTATGCTTTCCGGCGTAATAGCTGCAGGATGCGTGTATGTAATAGTGGCCGTGATAATAAAATTTTGCGGAGTAGATTGGCTAAACAGGGCCCTTCCTCCCGTAGTAGTCGGCTCCATAGTAATCGTAATAGGCCTGAGCCTCGCCTCTACAGCCATAAACTGGTCCGGTTTCAATCCTGCCTATACGACGAACCAAATGCAGAGTACACCAAGGTGGGCCTGGATGACGGTTTCTGGAATAACACTGGCTGTAGCCGTAATCGGAAGCATGTATTTCAAGGGTTTTCTCGGAATAATACCCATACTGATAGCCATAATAACCGGATATGTATCTGCAATAGTTCTGGGAGTTATACCACAGCAGTCATTAAAAACCATAGCAGATACTTCATTTTTTAAGCTGCCTCCATTTATGCTTCCAAAATTCAATATAAATGCTATGATACTAATGGCTCCAATTTCATTTGTAACTCTTGCGGAACACATAGGCCATATCTATGTAACAAATAATGTAGTAGGACGTGATTTTACAAAGGATCCCGGTCTGCACAGATCGATACTTGGAGATGGACTGGCCACGATATTTGCAGGTCTTGCAGGTGGTCCTCCAACTACAACCTATGGAGAAAACATAGGAGTCATGGCCATAACTAAAATTTACAGCGTATGGGTTATAGGCGGTGCTGCAGTAATTGCCATATTGCTTTCCTTCATAGGCCCTGTAGCTGCACTTATTGAAAATATGCCCATGCCTGTAATAGGCGGAGTAAGTATACTTCTCTTCGGCATAATAGCTTCCTCGGGTTTTAGGGTGCTGGTAGAAGAGAAAATAGATTTTAGCAAGAACAGAAATTTGATATTATCTTCTGTTATAATAGTAATAGGTATTGGAGGAGCTTCCATAAACTTCACCGTTGGTGGATCTCCGGTACAGATATCCGGGGTCGCACTTGCATCTATTATAGGTATAATATTAAACTTGATATTACCTAAAGAGAGCGCCTCAGAGTCAAGCAATTCAATTGAAAAAATCGATAAAAAGGTAAAAAAAATAGGATAGATAGGAGCACTTTTGTTTATGAGAATATATTCCTGGAACGTAAATGGCCTGAGAGCCATCTCAAAAAAGAATTTTTTTGACTGGATAAGAAGTGAAAATCCCGACATACTATGTGTACAGGAAACCAAAATTCAGGAAGCCACTCTAGATGATAAATTAAGAAACATAAACGGATATCACTCATATTTCAGCTTCGCCCAGAAAAAAGGATACAGCGGTGTGGCAGTTTACACCAAATTCAAACCCATATCTGTAAAACATGGAATAGGAATTCCGGAATTTGACTCAGAGGGAAGAATTTTAACAATGGAATTTAAAGATTTCACTTTACTAAATATATATTTTCCCAACGGACAGATGAGCCAGGAAAGGTTGAATTACAAGATGAACTTTTACAATGCAGTTCTGAATTACTGCAACTTTCTCGTATCTCAAAATAGAAAGCTCGTAATATGCGGCGACTACAACACCGCCCATACCGAAATGGACATAAAGAATGCAAAGGCCAATGAAAAGAATTCAGGATTTCTCCCCATGGAAAGACAGTGGCTAGACAAGTTTATTAAAAACGGATATACTGACACATACAGATATATGAATCCGCAAAAAGTGGAATATTCATGGTGGAGTTATAGGTTCAAAGCCAGGGAGAGAAATGCGGGATGGAGAATAGACTACCATTTTGTATCAAATAACCTGCTCAAGAGGGTGAAAAAAGCAGCTATTTTAACTCAGGTTACCGGCTCGGATCACTGTCCCATACTGCTTGAAATGATTTAAAAATACGGGTAATCAGTTTTTGCTGTCAACTATATCTATAACCCTTTTAAAATAATCCGGTATATCTGCTTCAAACTCTATATATTTCCCGGTTGACGGATGTATGAACCCAAGTTTTTTAGCATGGAGCAGCTGACCATTCAAATTGAATCTCTGCTTTCTATATCCATATACCGGATCCCCCACCAGGGGATGGCCTATGTAAGCCATATGTACCCTTATCTGATGGGTCCTGCCTGTTTCCAATATGCACTTTATCAATGTATTGTTTTTAAACCTTTTAATGACTCGATAATGTGTGACAGCCCTTTTTCCGCCACTGACCACAGCCATCTTTATCTTATCTCTCGGATGTCTTGCAATGGGTTTGTCTATAGTTCCACTGTCCTCTTTCAAAACTCCCTCCACCAGTGCAATGTATTCCCTGGTCATGGAATGGGTCTTTAGCTGCTCCGCCAGCTTATTGTGGGCAAAGTCATTTTTTGCAGCCACAAGTACACCGGAAGTGTCCTTGTCTATTCTATGCACTATCCCGGGTCTCATCACTCCATTTATGCCTGACAGATCACCGCAGTGATACAAAAGTGCATTCACAAGAGTGCCCGTATATACACCCGGCGCCGGATGAACTATCATTCCCTGGGGCTTATTTACCACAATAACATCTCCATCTTCATAGAGGACATCAATGGGTATATTTTCCCCTTTTATACTTGTTTCAACAGGATCGGGAATCGTTACAGTTATATTATCCTCACAGGTTACCTTATAGCTGCTTTTTTTAATACTTTCATTTACTTTAACTCTTTTATCTTCTATTAAATTTTGAACATAATTTCTGGACTTGTGAGGCAGACGACTGCACAGAAACACATCCAGCCGTATTTTTTCATCTTCGCTGCCTACCAAAAAAACTTTAGTTTTCATATTTTTCTTCCTTCAACAGACAAAATAGCAGCAATATCGTTCCAACAACCACTAAAATATCCGCTACATTAAATATGGGAAAATAATATATATCCTTGAAATGAACTGATATGAAATCAACCACATATCCGTAAACCAGCCTGTCTATTAAGTTTCCCAGTGCACCGCTTATTATGAGGGAAAAACTTATTTTAACCATGGAAGATTTAAAACCGTGCTTTACCATATAGAATATCATACCTGAAACTACCATTATTGTTATAATTGTCAGGAGAGAAACCCTATTTTGCAAAATTCCAAAGGCCGCACCCCTATTTTCCAAATACAAAAATGAAAATATATCTTTTATTATAACAATTTGAGAAAACTGAGCTAAATTCTGAACGGCCCAAATTTTAGTGATCCTATCTATAAAAATTCCCAGCAATATTATAAGTATCTCCATTTTTCCCTCCCGGCATTGAAACCAATATATTTTAGTATCAGGATAAATTCATAATCATATTTTTCAATATTTCAGTAGAATTTCTTATGGCAATAGGTGTAAATTTTTTATAATCCATACTAGCTCCATTATTGGCATTATCCGATATGGATCTTATTATCACAAAAGGTATATTGTTTAAATAAGCTACCTGTGCAATACTTCCACCTTCCATTTCACAGGCAAGTGCATTGAATTTACTATTTAGATACCTTATCTTCTCGGTACTGCAGATAAACTGATCCCCTGTGACAATTCTTCCTATAAAACTTTTTATACCGTCTATTTTCCTGCAGGCCTGCTGTGCTTTCTCCACAAGGTTTCTGTCACATTTAAAATCATATGTATCCATTCTAGGTATCTGGCCCACTTCATCTCCAAAGGCAGAAGTGTCTACGTCATGCTGCACCAGACTGTCGGCTATAACCACGTCGCCGGGGTATATATCTTCTGCCGTACCTCCTGCCACTCCCACATTGATTATATCATCCACATTAAAATCATCTATGAGGATTTGAGCACAAACAGCCGCATTCACTTTACCTATTCCACTTTTTACTATTACAACTTCAGTATTGTAAAGCTGCCCAAAATTAAATCTCATATTAGCTTTTACCTGGATTTTATTTAATTTTAACTGAGATAAAAGTATTTTTACCTCTTCATCCATAGCTCCAATAATTCCAATAATCATAATTTATTGCCTCCTGTATTTATAATCATCTGATGTAAAAGACCACTCTATACTTTAGAGTGGTCTTTTCTACTCCTTAACAAAAAAATTCTTAATTTCATCTAGATCATTCTCTTCCGTCAAAGTATCATCACTGTCATCTTTTTCAGTTTCTTCTTTTTCTGCCTTTGGAGAAACTTCCTCTTCTATTTCTTTTTCCTTCACAGGAATATCCTTCTTCGAAGAAGAGTCTTTAGAAGTATCATTTAAAGTATTTTCATTCACTTCATAACCTATGTTGTAATTTTTTACAAAATCCTTTTCCATATCGTCGAACATTTCCAACTGGGCTTTCATAAAATTTCTGAATCTCGATCTGAATTTTCCAAATTCCTGTTTTGCCCTTTCAAATTCATCATTAATCTGAATGACATCACTCTGAGCCTTGTCTATTATTTTTTGGGCTGTATTATTGGCATTTTTAAGTATAAACTCACTTTCTTTTTTAGCATTTTCTTTGGCCTGTTCAGAAGCATTCTGAGCTAATAAAAGGGTATTTTGTATAGTCTTTTCCATTTTATTGTAGTGATTTATCTTATCCTCCATAGATTGAAGTTTTTCCTTCAAAGAGGAATTTTCCTTCTGCAGTGATTCGTAATCTTCCGCTATCTTATCCAAAAATTCATCTACTTCATCTATATTATACCCTCTAAGGTTTTTCTTAAATTCCTTATCTGTTATTTCAACAGCGTTCATCTGCATATTTAGCACCTCAAATCAACTAAATTTTTTTACAAGGAGCTTGTACCTACCAGATCCAGTAAGTCCTGTTTTCCCTGCGACCTTGAATTTTCCATAACCTCTTACTGTTATCGTACAATGATCCCCTGCCAGTTTATCCTTTCTCTCTACAGGTAAATAGTCAAGTAAAACTTTACCCTGCCTGATCATATCTTCTGATTTGCGCCTGGACAAATTGCAAAGCGAACTCACCATACAATCCAATCTAAAAGAAGAAACATTTAAAATATAGGTTTCAAAGCTGTAATTGGGAATTTCACCTGTATTAATATCAATTTCACTCACTTTACAGGGGCATTTTCCCACACTATCCATGTTCAGTTTTACATAATCGCTTATATCTTCACAGACAGCTGCATAGCACAGGTCATCTCTCTGCAGTATCAAATCTCCAAATTTCTCCCTTTTGATTCCAAGGGACATAAGACTTCCCAGATAATCACTGTGCCTTAACTTCACAAATTTTGACCTGCATCTCAATTCCAACAGCTTTACAGGATAAGAGCACTTTACGGGATCTTCCGAAAAAGCCAGCACTTTTCTCTCAGCATCATGAAATATACCGCAGCTATAAATATTCACTCCAATTTCCCCACTTAGATTCTCCAGGGTCTTCCATATATTTGGAGTATAGAACTCACTTGTATAAACAACTTTATGACTTCGTTCCGCCCGTACTATCTTATCGTAAATCAGCAGTACACAATCCTTACTGCAAAAATTAAACTTATCTACAAAATTATCTTTTTTCATCATTTTTTCCTTCGTCCAGTATCTACATGTCCTTAAATTATAGAAAACACAACTCCTCTTATTATATCTATTATAAAAAAAGCTATTATAGGAGAAAAATCCAAGGCAAGCCCCGGCATAATTTTTTGCTGAATCATCCTGCCAGGTCTCATAAAAGGTTCAGTAAATACATGCAGGAGATCTGTAAAAGCATTTCCCCTTCCAGGCATAACCCAGGACAAAATCACATCCAATATAATAGCTGCCTCTAGAAATCTAAACAAAAGAGCCAATGCTACAGCTAAGGTACTGCTTATCATTTCTGCCTCCAAAATAATTATTTTATTACATATTTTTATTATCGTCTATTTCCAGTCAAATATTCCTTTTCCAGACAATTCATTTTTTAAATCGCTGCTCACTTCTACACTTGAAGGTGAAAGTATATATACTCCCTTTTCTACTTCCTCCAGATCTCCACCCAGAGCATAACTTGCCCCGCCCATAAAATCAAGAAGCCTCTGGGCTGTTCTAGTCTCAAGTCCCGTAGTATTTATGACTATGATCTTCCTGTTCTTCAACTCATCGCATATATCCGCCGCTTCTTCGTAAGTAGTTGGTTTAACTATCCTGACTTTAGCAGAAACAGTGGTATGTATGCTTACAACCTTATTCTGTCTTTTTGAATTCATAATAGGTTCCGACCTATTATAGCTGCTGCCGGTACCAGCATCTCTCTCATCCTCCTGTTCTTCTGTTTCATCCAATTCTTCATCTTCATCCAAATCATCTTCAAGGCCTAAAAATCCCATCATTTTGTTTATCATTTTACCAGCCATAAAAATACCTCCTATTTGTTATAATTTCTCTTTCCAAATATGCCTTCGCCAACCCTAACTAAAGTAGAACCTTCTTCAATTGCGATTTTATAATCATGAGTCATTCCCATAGACAGTATATCCATACTTATATTCTTAAATTCTCTCTTCTTGAGATCTTCAAAAATAGACTTCATTTCCTTAAAATAATGTCTGCAGCTCTCCTCATCCCCCTTTGGAATAACGGCCATAAGTCCTTTCACCTTTACACTAGTACACTTTTCACAGGCCCCTATCAATCTTTCAAGATCATCAACATATATACCGGTTTTACTCTCTTCACGACCTATATTTATTTGAATTAGCGTATTGGCAGTCAGTTTTTTCGCACTATAACGTCTTTCAAGCTCATTTAGAAGCCTTATACTATCCAAAGAGTGAATGAGATAAACCTTACCTACTATATATTTTACTTTATTTCGCTGGAGATGTCCTATTAAATGCCACCTTATATCATCTGGAAGAAGCGGCTGCTTTTTCATAAACTCCTGGACTTTATTCTCTCCAAAATCCCTAACTCCTACATTATATGCAGTCTGTATATCTTCTACCGGTTTAGTCTTCGAAACGGCTACTAAAGTAATTTTCCTTTCCTTTAAATCTGCTTCTACATTATTTAAATTTTCTTCAATTGACAATAATACCGTCTCCTTCATTGTTAAACACATGTATACAATATCTATTATTCTTCACAAAAACTAAAATTCCTTCAAAAATTAATTATTTTTTTGGAATTTAATAAATACAGTGTAATATATGGAATAAATTGTAAATAATTTATTCCTTGTCTTTCATAAATTCTACTTTATAATCTCCATTATAGGCTGGTATTGTTATGCTTTTTTCCTTAGTCACCTTCACTACTATCTTCCTGGTCATCAATATTTTCAAATAATTTTCATTCGACATCATATAATTGTAAAGTACATCTTTGTTACCTATAGCATAAATGGAAAATGGGGAGGCAATTTTTACTCCATTTACTCTTAAAAAAGGCCCGCTGCAGTAGACTTCAGAAACATCCACCATTCTGTGTCCATTTATGGAAATAGCTTCCGCCCCTGCATTTTTCAAGTCATTTATCACCTGTATCACATCAGTATTATGTACAAGCCTCATCTGGTACTGAAACGCATCCAGGCCATCTTCCATGGCCGCATCGTTTAAAAATATTTTTATTCCCTGACCCTCCACGGCAACTTTGCCAAGTTCTATATTGTTCTTGTTCAATTCCTGATTTATCTCCGATACAACCTGGGTTTTATTTTGTTCATTGTCCTCATATTTTTTCAATTTGTCATAGTTTTCACTGTACTGTTCCGACAAATCCGATATTTGACTTTGAAGTCGATTTTTATAATTATATGCATCTTGATACTGCTTTGCACTCAAAATAACCCTCTTGTTAGTACTTCCCTTGGTAAAACTTATATTCATGGATATCAGTATGCCTATAATCACAGAAGCTATAAAAACAAAAATATTGGCTTCATTGCTCTTCATTTAATTCACCTCATCAATGTGGTTTGGGTTTGTATTTCTTTAGCAGCAATCTCCTTATAATTGCAAAGTTGTCAAATATTCTTCCTCCAAAAACTATAACTGCAGCCAAATATATAGGCACTCCCAATTTGTCTCCAAGATATGCGAGTCCTGCAGCAAGAAGTGCATTTCCAAAAAAACCGGATATAAAAATATCAGTTTGAAAATTTTTCGAAAGATTAGCTTTTATAGCCCCAAAAACTGAATCCAAGCAGGCTAAGATCGCCACCGACATGTAAGGTGAAAATTTATCTGGAATATTTACATTGCATGCCACTCCAATAATTATTCCCAATATAAGACCAATAAACGCTATCATAATTTTATCACACCTTTAACAACTTATTCCTTTACAGGCTTAGCATATTCAAATTTATATGCCTTATTATATTTCTTTATAGTTATATTATCTGATTTTTGAAATTTAACATCACATAAATTTTTTATATCTGCAAATACTTCCGGGAAACTCATATCACTGTACAATAAATTTTTATCTCCAATAGCTTGTATGACTATTCTGCTGGAGGGCGATATCTTGTTGTCGTTTATAAGTATATAGTTTCCTGCAGTCCTAATACCTGTTCTGGAAACAATCCTTATGTCATTTATGGATATAGCTTCAGCTCCTGCAAATCTAAGTTCGTTCACCAAATACACCAGATCCTTGTCAGTTATGTGGTTGTCGACACTGCTGCTCTCTCCAAACAGGTCCTTGTTGTTAGGAGTGAGATATACAATTATTCCCGGCCCATTTACATCCACTTCTCCTGTAAGTATTCTTGTATTTTTTAACTGTTGTACAAGGTTTTTAGTAGAATCACTCTTGCTTGCCGCTGCATCCTCGTAATTCTTTACTTTGTTTTGAAGATCATTCACCTTTGCCTCCAGGGCATTTTTTTCCTTTTTATATTGTTCTATAGTCACCGTAACATCTGTATTATTCTGGCTTCCCAGATTTACAGTATTGTCCTGCTTTGTCAATGCCTTGAACTGATAGGTAAGCATAAATCCAAGTATACAGCATACTAAAGCAACACTAATCTGTGACCCAAATTTGCGCATTTTATCTTATCCTCCTACTTTATATACAGGATTGCCATCAAACCTTACATCTATGTATCCCTTGGCACCGTTCAATTTCTCCTGAAGCAATATGTTAAGTGCCCTGTTCATTTTCTTTTCTATATTTTCTCCGCTTCCCAATTTGACACACATATTATTAAAATACACTTTTATATCCAGCAAATCGCTCACATCCACGTAAGTAATCGGGAAGGGCAGATTATTATTCACAATTATGTTTCCCAAGGAAGACACAGCTTTTAATTTTCTCTTGTCTTTCTGGGCACTGATGGTTTTGCCTATATCTGTTTTAGTATAATCAATTCCATTTAATCCAGCCAACTGCATGTTGTTTATGCTGTCTATTTTTTGAAGTAAAATACCATTTCCATCTATAATATAGTACTTTTCCCCATTTTTACAATAGAATACCGCGTCTCTTTCTTCAACGTTTATATCAATAGTAGCAGGAAGCTTTCTATTTATTACTACATCCTTTATATACGGATTGCTCAGTATCCTGTCTTTTGCACTTTTTAAATTAATATAAAATATATTATTTCCGGCATATATCTGGGATCTGTTCACAATATCACTGCTTACGACATTTTTATTGCCGTGTACTTCAATATGTTGAATATTAAAATAGGGAAGTTTTAAACAGAGGATAAAAAATAATGCTATTAGAAATAACATAAAAATCAAAGCTTTTTTTACTCTTCTTTTTCTCCGTCTTTTTATAATCATTTCGTTGTCTGTATCTGTATTTAACGTAAAATCACTCATCCCCTACCAACTCACTTTAAAATTTAAATGTAAAATACTATAAGATATATATATATTAACACTTAATAAAATTAATTTCATTAAAATAATCATTAATTTTTTATATATTTTTTCTTACAGGAATATTAAAAGGTATATAAAAAAAGCATTAAAGTATTTTTACGTAAAATATAGCATTACAATGCTGTAATGCTATATTTTACGTATATTCATTTTGTCTGGATATGTTCAAGAGCACACCCATTGCTATCATATTTATCACAAGTGAAGATCCTCCATAACTTATAAATGGAAGCGGCACACCCGTTACCGGCATGGATCCAGTTACAACTGCTATGTTTATTATTGCCTGTACTGCAATAACAGAGGTTATCCCCGTAGCTAGAAGTGTACCGTAGGTATCCCTTGCCTTCACGGCAATCACAATTCCTCTCCATACAAGTACTACAAAAAGTGCGATGATAATTGTACATCCTATGAGTCCCAACTCTTCTCCTATAATGGAAAATATAAAGTCGTTATGAGGTTCCGGTATGTAATAACATTTCTGCCTTGATCTTCCAAGTCCCACACCCCATATACCACCTGAACCCATTGCCAAAAGGGATTGAATAAGCTGGTATCCACTGCCCTTTGGATCCGCCCAGGGATTTATGAAGCTCGTAAATCTGGCCATTCTATAGGGTTCAAATATTATTCCGGCAATTCCCGCAAGAGCCACTAGACCCACTACGCCAACCATATGTTTGATTTTAGCCCCTGAAACATACAGTACTATCATTGTAACTATCATTATTACGGCAGCTATACTTAAGTTTTTCTCTGCAAACACCAGACCTGCATAAAATCCTGAAACCAGGAGATAAGGTATGACCCCGTAAAGCAGAGTTCCTATTTTTCTCCCGCCTTTTGCCTCTATGCTCTTAGCCATGTAAAACACGACAACGTATTTAGCTATTTCAGAAGGCTGAAATCCAAATGAGCCTATTTTCACCCACCTCTGTGCACCATTTGTGGATTCAAAGGCAAATACCGAGAGCAGACATACTATGGATATCACCATAAGCAGTTTTGTATATCTCTTTATTTTTTTATAGTCAATTTTTATAGTCAGGAACATAAAAAATGTCCCTATTACAGCCCATAATCCCTGCCTTTTCAAAAAAAACATGCTGTCATGCGTACTTTTATCAAAAAATGCCTTGTATGAACTTGCACTATAGACCATTACCACGCCAATAGCAACCAATAACATTATAGTTGAAAACAACACGAAGTCTATAGAACCCATTCTAGTCTTCGACTTGCTAATTTTCATAAAAATCCTCCTAGATCATTACTGCTAAAAAACTGACAAAAGTTATGGACTCTCTTGATATCACACTACCTGTGATTTTAATTACAAAGCTAAAAAACCTACCAAACACAATATCACTGTAATTATGCAAAACATAGAAACAACTTTGGTCTCATGCCAGCCCGAAAGTTCAAAATGATGATGTATGGGTGCCATTTTAAAAATTCTCTTGCCAGTAAGTTTGAAAGAAGCCACCTGAAGTATGACAGATAATGCTTCAATCACATATATCCCACCAATTATTATAACCAACAATGGCAGTTTTAATATCATGGCTACAGCAGCTACTGCACCACCAAGTGCCAGTGAACCCGTATCCCCCATAAAAATCCTCGCTGGAAAAACATTGTACCTTAAAAACCCCAAAAGTGATCCAGTCAGAACCGAACAGAAAACAGCCAGGGTAAGGTGTCCTGTGGCAAAACTGACCAGGGCCAAAAAAGTCATTACCAACAATGTAACAGAGGCAGCCAGGCCGTCAAGACCGTCTGTCAAATTTACAGCATTTGTAGTTGCCGCAAAATAAATTATTATAAATGGAATATAGAATTTTCCAAGATTCCATATTTTATGTGTAAATGGCCATATTATAGATGTGCCTATACTTGGATTATTGGCAGCATAAAAGGCAAATAATCCAGAAGCTACCAGAAGCAGTATCATTTTCTGATATGCTCTAAGCCCTAAATTCCTCTTTTTAACTATTTTCAGGATATCGTCAAGGGCCCCTATCACTCCAAAGGCAACAAGGGCATATAATGCTACCATTGCTTCATCTGAAGGGTTTCTCACCAAAATCGCCATAGTTATAAAAGTCGCCAGTATAAATATTATTCCGCCCATGGTCGGTGTACCGGCTTTTTTCAAATGACTTCTAGGGCCATCTTCCCTTATGTTCTGTCCAAATTTGAACTTATGTAGAAGAGGTATCATAATTGGGCCTTCCAAAATTGCTATTAAAAATGCTATGAGAACAGAATATATCAATTTATTCATAATTTGTATTTATCCTAAATCAATAGGATTTTCACCTCCTAACAACTGCTGTTTTTCTTTAGTTCTTCTGCTATCTCTTCAAATTTCATAAGCCTTGAAGCTTTCACAAGAACGGTGTCCCCTCTTTTAATATATTTATCCAGGAGGAATTTCAGAACTTCCTCCTTACTGTTAAAGAACATAAATTTTCCCTTTTTGCTCAGAGCCTCAAAACCCTTTCTAAAGTCCTCCCAAAATTCTCCCAGAGCTATAAAAAGATCTACATTACTATTTGCCGCATATTCTCCAACTTCCTCATGCATTTTGTGGGATGCTTCCCCAAGTTCCCTCATGGTTCCAAATACGGTTATACGTCTTTCTGATTTGAAATTTTTCAAAACATCCAGTGCAGCTTCCATAGATTCTGGATTTGCATTGTAACTGTCATTTATAACATTGAATTTTTTGCCCCTGAATATCTCCATTCTAAGAGAAGTAGTCCTTATATTATCAAAACCTCTCCTTATTTCATCATAAGTCATTCCAAAAAGTCTCCCGCAGGCAATCGCCAGCATTGAATTCAATATGTTGTACTTTCCCGGTAAACTGATCTTAAAGCTTTCTCCGGTTCTAATGCCATTTTCACATACCTTGAACCCGATGGAATCCTCCTTTACCACACAGTCATAAGCTGAAATATCTGCAGGTTTTTCCACTCCCACCTTCTTCACGGGAAATTTATCAATTTTCAGTTTTCCGAGAAGATCGTTATCAGAGTTTATTATCAATATGTTGTCTTTCGAAAAGAAATCCGTTATTTCCAATTTTGCCTTAAGTATGTTCTCCCTGCTGCCTAAAATTCCTATATGTGCTCTCAACACATTGGTTATAACGGCAGCATCCGGTCGTGCGGCCTTAGCCATATTATGTATTTCTCCCCTGCTATTCATACCCATTTCCAATACTGCGGCTTTGTAACTATCGTCCAATTTAAACAGCATATGCGGCAGGCCTATCTGGTTATTAAAATTTCCCTGAGTCTTAAGCACCTTAAATTTGGCTCCCAATACGGCCGCAATCATATCCTTGGTAGTAGTCTTGCCTGCAGATCCCGTTACTCCTATTATCTTTACGTCAAGTTTGCTCCTGTAGAGTTCAGCCAAATCCAAAAGGGCCCTATTACCATCTTTTACTTTAACTACAGTTGTATATTTTTCTATTCCGCCTCTTTTAAATTTAACTTCATCTACCATGCAGATAGAAGCTCCCTTCCTGCTTGCCTCGACTGCATAGTCATTTCCATCGAATCTTTCTCCCTTTAAAGCAATAAATATATCTCCCTGCTTCAGTTTTCTCGTATCTGTACACACATCCTTATATCCGCTGTATTTTCCGGGTAATATCACTTTGCCCCTGACAGCAGCTACAATTTCATCAAAATCCATGTGTTCCAAAAATAACACCCCTTTTCTTCAATGTACAATTGACAATTATCAATTGTCACATAGTATTGGCATGCAATAAGGGAATTTCAATATTGCATGCCTTAAATCACAGTTTAAAGTGCCGATCTATTATATTATAATTTTTAAAATACTACATGTAAAGAAAAAACTTAGTCATCCTGGTTGACGTCAACCTGAGAAGCGCTCTGACTCGTATCTTCAGGTACCGCATCACCCTTTATAGCAAGATAGTTAAACAAATCTGTAAATACCTGTTTTGCCGTAGGGGCAGCCGTCTGGCTTGCATAGTAATTGGACGGATTCGGTTCATCTATGGATACCAGCACCGTTATTTTTGGATCACTCGAAGGTGCCATGCCCGCAAAAGAAGATACGTACTTCCCGGCTTGATATCCGCCGACACCAGCTTTTTGTGCCGTTCCGGTCTTTCCTGCTATATGGTACCCGGCTATAAACGCATTTTTCCCGCCGCCCTTAGAAACCACTGTTTCCAGGTATTTTCTCAGCTGGGCAGTTTTACTTGAGTCCAAAATCTTCGTGGTATTTCCCTTAACGTCATATATTTTATCTGCGACTTCCCTGCCGCTTTTTTCATCATAATGCTTTATTTCCTTCATAACATGCGGGGTGATTAAATTGCCGCCGTTTGCCACGGCATTAAAAGCCCTCAAATATTGAACCGCAGTTACCGTATTTGCCTGGCCAAATGAAATGGTTGCAAGATCTATATCGCTTATATCCTGGGTTTTCTTAACTATTCCCTTTGCCTCGCCAGGCAGATCTATGCCGGTTTTTTGTCCGAAACCAAATTTGTGTATATAGTCGTTTAGCTTTTCCTTTCCTATTTTCTTCCCCAGCTCGGCAAATCCCACATTGCAGGAATTTTTCAATATATCCTCAAAATTTTGCACTCCGTGTCCCGATGTCTTCCAGCAGTGTATGGTCCTCTTGCCTATAGTTATGCTCCCATTACACACAAAAGTGTCATTCGGGCCCACAGAATTTGTTTCCAGTGCTGTCTGTGCAGTTACCACCTTGAATATGGAACCCGGTTCAAAAGTATCGCTGACAGCCCTGTTTCTCCAGGTTTTTTGAAGTTCATCATAGGACTCCCCTTCTATCCAGGGATCATTTGGGTTGTAATCCGGTTTATTTGCCATACCCAGTATCTCTCCATTTTTGGGGTTCATCACTATTATCGAAACCGCCTTCGCCCCATAATCATTAAGGGCCTGCTGGGCCGATTTTTCCGCAAAATGCTGAATCATTTCATCTATAGTGAGTACTACATCTTTCCCATCCACCGGTTTTGTAAATTCTGAAATAGTATAGGGCAACTGCTGGCTCTTTCTGTCCAGTTCCGCAACTCTGCTCCCTGGAGTTCCGGCCAGTTCCTTATTATAATAGAGTTCAACCCCCGTAAGTCCCACTCCATCCGAATTGGTATGTCCCATAACCTGGGATAGAAAATTGTTATTTGGATAATATCTCTTAGTATCCGAAGATATCAGTATACCGTTCAAATTCAGGTTTCTCACCTTATCTGCCGCATCCTTTTCCACCCTCCTCTTTAAAGTCGCAGAACCAACGGGAAGTCCACCGGGAAGTGTCTTATTCAATATTTTGGATACATCTTCTTTTTTCATAGAAAGAATATTTGCAAGTTCACTCGCCAGTTTATCTTCAGATATCTTTTTTTCCTGCATAGTTTCCTTTAAAGTATTCATATCCAGATCAATTCTGTAAACATTGGCACTTACAGCCAGTTCATTTCCATTTCTATCTACAATTTTTCCTCTCTTTGCATCAATTTTCACGTCGCTTGTCCACTGAGCTATGGCCATGGATTTAAGCTCAGGCGATTTATATACCATCACATACAGCATCCTGCATATCAGCAAAAAGAAAGTCAAAAATAGGAAACTGAAGGCAATTATCATCCTCTTCTCGATAATAACTCTATCCCTATATTCTCTCTTGTACAAAATTATTTACCTCCATATTAATTGCTTCAACTTATTTAACATACCTTTTTGTGTTTTCATACTATCTTCATCTTCCTGAGTTTTTATGACAGGTTTATCCAAGTCAATGTAAACTGCATTTTGTTTGTTGGGGACTACCATCTTAAGCTTATTCACTGCATCATCCTCTATATATTTCAAATTATTGTATTTTACCAATTCTACCGTTAAATTTTCATTTTGCCTGCTAATGTTGTCTACATTATTTTCTGCTGAATTCAAATCGGTTTGCATATTGTATATTATAGAATACCTATATATGAGAATTAATCCAATTACAAAAAACACACAGATATTTAAAAGTACTCTAAGCTTCTTCTTTATTTTTTTCTGCTTATTTTCATTTTTATTTTTATGTATTCTCTTGTCATGTTTTTTATAAGGTTTATACTGTGGTTGCAGTGCAGCATTACCGTTCATCATATTTTCCTCATTCATCACTATCACTTTATTCACCCCACCTAAACTTTAGAACTAAATTTTTTCAGCTGTTCTCAGCTTAGAACTTTTGCTCCTTGGATTTTTCTTCTTTTCATCCTCACTAGGTACTATCGGCTTTTTATTTATGATTTTTACAACAGGTTTCTTGTTGCATACGCAAACTGGAAAACTCGGGGGACATGTACAGGGATTTTCCAACTTCCTGAATTTCAATTTCACTATTCTGTCCTCCAGAGAATGAAAATCTATAACAGATATCCTTCCTCCCGGCTTTAATTTTCCCACACAGTCTTCCAGCGCCCTGTCTAATATTTCAAGTTCCCTATTGACTTCTATACGTATACCCTGAAAAGTCCTCTTTGCAGGATGGCCGTTTCTTTGAAATCTCAAGGGAACAGCTCTCTTTATTACATCTACAAGCTGAAAAGTTGTACTTATCTTATTTTTCCTTCTCTCCCTCACTATGGAATCCGCTATTCTGTTAGCAAATTTTTCCTCTCCATAGTCTCTTAAAACCCTGTAAAGTCTTTCCCTGTCATATTTGTTTACTACATCATAGGCTGAAAGAGAATTTTCCCTGTCCATTCTCATATCCAGCGGAGCATCTTTCATATAGCTAAATCCCCTGTCTGGGTTATCGATTTGATATGAAGAAACTCCCAAATCCATAAGTATTCCATCAACACCATCTATTTTGAGCTCATCTAGAATTTCCTTTATATAATAAAAATTACCGTGAATATAAGTTACATTCTTAAATTCCTTCAAATTCTCCTTTGCGGCATCAATTGCTGAAATGTCCTCGTCAATTCCTATAAGCTTTCCATCTTTAGATAAACTTTTTAATATTTCCCTTGAATGTCCTCCCCCTCCCAATGTACAATCAACATAAGTTCCATTTTCCTTAATATTTAAACTATCTATAGTTTCCTGTAAAAGTACAGGTACATGTCTAAATTTCATAAAATATGTCCTCCAACTCTGCTATATTCCAAGTTCACTCAACTGCTCAGCTATATTGTCAAAATCTATATTTGAATTATTATATTCCTGCCATCCTTCTCTGCTCCATATTTCAACCCTCATCGATACTCCTATACTCACTATTTCCTTCTTTATACTTGCATATTCCAGAAGCGGCTGTGGAATAACAATCCTTCCCTGCCTGTCCGGCTCCATTTCATTGGCACCGGAGAAAAAAAACCTTACAAAAGCCCTTGCATTCTTATTTGTAAAAGGAAGACCCTTTAATTTTTCCTCCAGTATATGCCATTCAGACAGTGGAAAAGCATAGAGGCACCCGTCCAAACCCTTAGTCAATATGAATTTTATTCCCAGTTCCTCTCTAAACTTGGAGGGTATAATTATTCTCTTCTTGCTGTCTAGAGCATGCTCATACTCACCCAAAAACATAACTGCACCTCTCAATGCTATTTTGCTCCACTTCAAACCACTTCAATCCACTAACTTATCTATTCTATATTAACATAAAAATTCCTTCTTTTTAAAGTACTTTTAATATATTTTTTAACCCTATTAAATTATAAATTATTACAAAATATTACCGCATTTTTCCCTTAAAATATATTTGAATAAATAAAATGAGACTATTTTATCGTCCGTACCCTTCATTGAAATAATGTTCCCTGTAGAGTATAATTTAAAAAGGATTTTATATTTAGTAAATTATAATTTTTAAGAAAGGAATGTACATAGATGAAACTTGGAATTATTGGACTGCCAAATGTAGGTAAAAGTACCTTGTTCAATGCAATAACAAAAGCAGGTGCGGAATCCGCCAACTATCCATTTTGTACTATAGAGCCAAATATAGGGGTAGTCAGCGTACCTGATAAAAGATTGGACGTACTTGAAAAAATGTATAATTCAAAAAAAAAGGTATACACAGCTATAGAATTCTACGACATAGCAGGTCTGGTAAAAGGTGCCAGCAAAGGTGAAGGTCTGGGAAATAAGTTTTTATCTCATATAAGGGAAGCAGAAGCCATAGTCCACGTAGTGAGATGTTTTGAAGATGAAAATATAGTCCACGTAAACGGCAGCGTGGATCCTGTAAGGGACATCGAAACCGTAAATCTGGAACTTATATTTTCCGACATAGAGGTTATGGACAGGAGAATAGAAAAGGTATCAAAATTGGCCAAAGGCGGAGAAAAAGAAGCCAAGGAACAATATGATTTCATGCTAAAGATAAAAAAGCATCTAGAAGATGGCAAACCTGTACGAACTATGGAATTGACAAAAGACGAAAGGGAACTCGTAAAGGGGTTTTTTTTACTTACAACTAAACCAGTACTCTATGTAGCCAATATTTCAGAAGATGATTTGACTTCGGGAAATGCAGAAAATAAATTTGTAAAAGAAGTAGAAAAATATGCCAGAGATGAGAACTCTGAAGCAGTGGTAATTTCCGCTAAAATAGAAGAGGAGCTCTCCACTTTGGAGGATGATGAAAAATTGGAAATGTTAAAAGAGTACGGCTTAGAGGAAGCCGGACTTGACAAACTTATAAATGCAAGTTATAAACTTCTCGGGCTCATAAGCTTTTTGACCGCCGGTGAAAAAGAAGTAAGAGCATGGACTATAAGAAGGGGCGCAAAAGCTCCTGAAGCTGCAGGTAAAATACACACCGATATGCAGAAAGGG
Organism: Clostridium lapidicellarium; assembly: GCF_041224415.1. NCBI lineage: Bacteria > Bacillati > Bacillota > Clostridia > Eubacteriales > Clostridiaceae > Clostridium > Clostridium lapidicellarium. The sequence goes on from NZ_JBGFFE010000001.1 coordinate 287,357, forward strand.
TTCATAAGAGCTGAAATCATACCCTATGAAAAGCTTGTGGAATGCGGCTCAGAAACAGCTGCAAAAGAAAAGGGGTACTACAGGCTGGAGGGCAAGGATTATGTAATGCAGGATGGAGATGTAGTAAACTTTAGATTTAACGTATAAAAAAAATATCTGCAGTAGATTTACCTTCTGTGAATCTACTGCATTTTCCTATAAACTCTTTTTCCGTTTTTCTTTTCCAGGCAAATATTTTTTTAATTCCCTTCTGGCTCCATAAATGACGCTGTCATAATCCGTATCCATAAGAATTTCCACAGCATCTCTTAAATTGTGCATATAATAAATATGAAAATTTTCTTTCATTATTTCCTGTTCCACCTCATCTTTCAATACCAATCCACCTATATTCGTCCATGGTATCAAAACTCCCTTTCCCTCTGTATTGTCCAATATCTTGCACACTTTGAAGAATCCTTCTATTTTCTCATTTATACCGCCTACAGGCTGCACTTCTCCAAACTGATTTATAGATCCGGTTACAGCTATACTCTGTCTGATTCCCACTTTTGCAAGGGAGGAAATAATACTTAAAATTTCTGCTACAGAAGCACTGTCACCGTCTACTTTGCCATAAGTCTGTTCAAAACTCAAATAAAAATCCACCGGTATTTTTTCGTAACCGCCCACCAGTTTTTTTATACATCCATTTAAGATATTTACCGATTTGTTGTGAATCTTGCCGCTTAAATCACTTTCCTTTTGAATATCCACAACATTTCCACTCCCCTGCAAACAAGTACAAGTTATCTTTATGGGCTTACCTATGCTGAAATAACCCGTACTTACAACAGAAAGCGCATTTACCTGTCCAACTACTTTTTCCCGTACATCTATGGATATCTGCCCTTCCCTATACATGTCATCTATCTGTTCTTCAACCAGCTCTTCCTCATAAGCTACATCCAGAATATCCTTTTTATCTATAACCTCTTTCCCTGTCTCGGAAACTCTGTTGTCAGAAAGCAGTAAAATTCTTTCAAGTTCATAGTCGTCCATAAACAATTTATTTCTGTCTTCGGCCTTCTTAGATAAAAGCTTTGCCAGTTCTCTTATTGCACTTTCATTAATCGGATGCAGGCCGTTGTCCTTGTATATTGAAAAAACTTTCTCCAAAAATATTGCCTTGGTATTTTTATCTATTTTCAAAAGGGATTTATGCTCTCCCCTTAATTTAAACATACTTTTAAAATCTTCATCATACCTGTATAACAAATCGTAAGTCCTGTAATCCCCTATAAGTATTATCTTTTCATCGAATTTTATAGGTTCCGGTTTCAGCCCGCTTAAAGATAACAATTCCAGATACCCCCTGTTATAATTCAAGTCGACCCTGCCATTTATAATAGATTTTTTTAAATAGTAATAAGCCCCCTTATTACTTAAAAGATCACTTACCCGAAGTATCAGGCACCCGCCGTTGGCCTTTAGAATCGATCCTGGAGCAATAAGACTGACATCTGTAATGTAATTTCCATTCTTGCTCTCATATTCTATACTTCCGAGTAAATTGCTGACACTTGGATCCTCTTCAAATATTATTGGAGGTCTATCTCTACTGCTATTATCCACCAGCACATTTACCGAATATCTGTAGATTATTTTCATTATGCTCTCTTTATCATCTTCATAGTTTATAGAATAAATATCCTTTATCTCATTTTCTATATTGCCGCACACTTCATTTAAAAATTTTAAAGCCTCTTTATTCTTGTCAAATACCTTGAGATATTCTTCTTTAATTTGCTTCGTCTTTTTACTGAAATATTCGCCTATGAGAAGTTTAATTCTTTCAATCTGGCTGAGTTCAACAATCTTCAACTTTTCCAGTATATCTTCCGTATTATTTTTAAGCAGCTCCACTTTATCCAGTATCTCTTCCTTGTCCTTCAATTTCAACATTTCATATTCCTCTTCATTCATGGGCTTGCCATCTTCCTTAAGAGGTATGAAACTAAATCCTCCTTCGGTAATTTTCAAACTAAACCCTTCATGTTCACACATTTCCACAACTTTATTTATCAAATTATTCCTCTTTATCTGTAAATCCTTCTTAAGGATTTCCTTCTGTTTATTCCCGGAATCATTGTAAAATTCATAAGTGGACCTGAAATACAGGTTCTGTATTCTGGCCAGCATGTTTTTTAATTTTTTTCCCTTACCTGCAGGTAAAAAAAGCGTCTTTGGCCTTCTGTTGTCTTTAACTACTATATAGCATATATCCTGTACGCTTTTTTTATTTTCCATAATTTTGTCTATGAAGCCCATAATATTTTTCAATCTGTTTTTTGAAAAATTTTCTATGATATATATATTATATCCTTCTTTATCTATATTTAATGAAGCTTTAATTTTCTCATATATTTCACCATATTCGGATTCAGCATCGAGTCCATCACCTGAATCTGTCTTATTTTTAAAATTAAAATCTACGTCATCTAATTTAAAATGATATATAATTTTCTCTTTAGGCAGTCTCCTATCCATACTCTTCCTCCTTTTGAGTGCTTATATAAGTGCTTAATATAATAGTATTCTTCAGGGCGGAATTTAGGAACGAATTTCAGGACCTATATTTTAAAAACAAATATACTATGGTATAATATAATAGAATTTTTATACAATACATAAATAAAAGTTACAAAGGAGTTTGTATACACATGAGTTTTAAAGATAAAATTGCACACTACTACACAAAATCCTATTTGAAAAAATATGGTGACAGATTGACACAGGTACAGGGAACTGCAATATCCGTTAAGATAAAGAGAAAAACTATACTATGGATATTCAATAAATTGGAGGTATCTCTTCTAGTAAGGCCTGAAAGGAGCAAAAATATAGTCAGATGCTCTTATGTAAAAAAAAGGTGGTTTAAAAAACCTGATTTCATATCTATAAAACAGGGAAATCTGCTTTTGCTTCAGGGGTTAAAAAGTAAAAGTATAAAGAAAAACAAGGAAAAGAAGAAAGAAACAAGGGAATTCATACAGCTTTTGAATGTAAGAAATATGTCTACCAAAAAAGATTTAGTGCCCATGGAAGGCAAAATGCCTAAAGTACAGAGAAGAGTCCAACGATTTAAATAACCTGCACAAAACTTATTATAAAATATCAAAAAGACGGCGGTTTTCATACCGCCGTCTTTTTTTACTGCAAATCAGTCTTTTCTATATAATGACAATTGGTTTCAATATAATTTAAAAATATCAGCAGTCTTTCATAAAGAGGCTGAACTTTATCACCGTACTTTTTCTCCAGGTTCTTCCCGATATCCTCCACAGTTTTACTGCCGTCTATCTGTAAAAACACATAGCTTCCAAATTCATCCATGGTAATCTTTTTATACTGTGGGATTTTGAATCTGAGCTTTCTAAAAAATTTTTGTATTTTATGATCCTGTTTTTCAAGTACAGTCACAATGCCATCTTTATCGACTTCATATTCCAGATTATCCGGAATTTTAAATACCATGTTCAAATCCTCTTCATTGATATCCATTGTCACTCAGCATCTTCCGCTTTGCTTTTAATTATAGGTACTGCAGAAGCTATCACAAGTACTATCAGCAAAATAAATGCCATGCCGTTAGAAGAAGCAAACCCGCTCGGGGCATTTCCCTTTATAACACCTGACACCTGAAGTATTATGCCAACAAGACCTATTATGGAACCGCCGGCAACAAGGCCAGAAGACAAGCTTATCCCATTTGAAACTTTAGCTTCTTTTTCCTTCTTGCTCTTGGAAATCTTTTCTACGAACAGGCGGATAAATGCACCTACAAGTATTATGGAAGTCGTAGATATCGGCAAATAGAACCCTATTGCAACAGTCATTACTGGAAGCTTCAACAGGAACAGGACAATTCCCATGATAACACCTACAATTATCATAACCCAAGGTAATTTCCCCGACATTATGCCTCCTGTCAATGTTGACATCAAATTGGCCTGAGGCAATGCAAAAGGTACATTGTCACCAGTCATTGCAAGCTGGCTTGACAGTAACAGTATGACACCTGTAACTACCGCAACACCAACTACACTGGCTACAGCAAAGTATTTCTGCATTTCATTTCTGTCACCGCCAATTATAAAGGTAACCTTTTGTGATTGACAGTAACCGCCGGCTGCAGATATGGCAGTAACTATAAATGTACCAAACAGCAGCAGTGATCTGTTATTTGCAACACTTTTCCAGCCCATTCCCACAAACAGCAGTGTTACTATAACTATGGAAGCTATAGTCATGCCGGATACGGGAAGATTTGAAGTTCCTATGGTACCAGTCAAACGGCCGGAAACTATAACAAACAGCAGTGATAAAAGCAGTGACAAAATGGAAGCAACAAGTGCCATAACTATATTCCCGTCGGATATCAGAAAACCGCCTATAAAGCCTATTAATATTCCACCAATCAATATAAGGTTTTCAGCAGAAGAGCTGCCACCATTACCTTCCTCTGAGGATTTAGCATTGAGAGTTTCCCTTACAGAGTGTCCTATGGTAGGTATAAGTCTTACGGCACTTATAAAACCGCCTGAAAGCATCATCCCTGCACCTATATATTTCACATAACTGCCTGCTATATCCTTAACCTGCATGGCATTTATGGCAACATGGGGGTTGTTCCAGACAGCCGAGGCACCGTGCCCCAGGGAAGCAAAATAACCTATCAATGGCATAACGGCAAAATTTGACAATAGTGAACCGGCAAACATAGTCAAAGATACATCTATACCAACTATAAATCCTATACCTAGGAGCAGCGGATTGACTTCAACTTCAAATTTCCACTTGTAAAAGGACTCATTTACATAGCTTATGACGTTGTTAGCTACGTTTAAAAATGAACTTGTCAAAACAGTTAAGGCACCGCCTATTCCAAATCCAATTCCCATGTACTTGATCGAACCCTTGGCACCTTCTGAAGCAACAAGTGTTTCAGATATGGCCATTGATTCGGGGTACATCAATTTACCGTGTTCCTGAATTATCAGATAATTGTAGACGAGAGAAGCTATTCCTATACCAAACAGCGCCCCGCCCACGCCAACAACAAAACCTTCCAGGAAAGAAATTTTTGAACCTATCAGAAGAATTGCCGGCAAAACAAATATTATGCCGCTGGCAATGGATTCGCCGCCGCTCGACATACCTTGCAGCAGGTTCTTGCCAAGTATGCCCTTTTCTTTAGCAAATATAGCTATAAATACGGAACCCAATATGGAGCCGGGTATACCGGCAGCAACTGTAAGTCCTGCTTTCATTCCCGAATATGCGGTAGATGCCGCAAACAGTACAGCTAAGATAATACCGATTATAAGCACTTTACCATTGCCGCCGGATTTGGATCCGCTGGAGACATATGGCACATAATCTTTACCAGATACACCGCCATATGCACCTGTGGACAATTTTTTATTCATATAAGTACCTCCTTTTTTACAGTCAAAGTTTATTATCTATTTGAGAGATTTCAATACTTCTACCAGATATTTCCACGTTCTCTGTGTGGAAGATATACTCAAATGTTCATCTGCGGTATGGACTCCAAACATGGTTGGGCCGAGAGATATCATGTCCAGCTGTCCGTTGAATTTTTCTTCGAAAAGTGCACATTCAAGACCTGCATGAATCGCGGTCACCAGAGGTTTTTTACCGAATAACCTCTCATAAACATCTATAAAAACCTCCCTTATTTTAGAATCGGGGTTATATTTCCATTCAGGATAGGATGCCTCCCCGGTTACCTTTCCTCCTGTAAGATCAGCTGCAGCAGATATAATATCAAATATATTCCGCTTTATACTTCCCAAAGAGCTCCTTATCGAACTTATGATTTCAACAGTGTCCTCTTTAGTTTGAACTATTCCCAAATTTAAAGAGCTTTCCACAAGGCCCTCTATATCCATACTCATGCTTTGAACTCCATTTGGAATCAAGTACAGAAAATTCACTATATTTTCTGCAGTTTCCACAGGCATAACTTTTTGGGCATTTTCTTTTGCAGCTTTCAAAACAACTTTTAAATCCGGATCCGCCGTTTTAAATTCGTCCTTGAATATTTTTTCCAGGCTGGAAACCCTATTTTTCAACAAAGATCCGTCCTTTTTATTGACACATACAACAGCCTGGGCCTGACGGGCAATGGCATTTTGTTTTGATCCACCTTCTATAGAACTTAAGCTGAAATCAATTTGAGGCCTCAAATTTCTAAGCAGACGGGCCAGCAGTTTATTTGAATTGGCCCTTCCCTTATGTATTTCCGATCCTGAGTGGCCGCCTCTCAGGCCTTCAATTCCAATCACATAAGTCTCAAAATCACCATCTAAATTTTTCCATGTTATTGGAAAACTTATTCTTGCCGAACATCCTCCCGCGCAACTTACAAGCAGCTTTCCCTCTTCCTCCGAGTCTATATTTATAAGCGTCCTGCCGGATACATTTTTAGGATCCAGCGCCAGAGCTCCATTCATCCCCGTTTCTTCAGAAGTTGTAACGACAAGTTCAATTGGCGGGTGGGATATATTCTCCGAAGCCAGAACTGCAAGTCCCATGGCAACTGCTATACCATCATCTGCGCCAAGGGTTGTCCCTGATGCATAGAGCATGTCATCTACTACTTTCAGCTCAATGGGATCCACCATAAAATCATGCTCTGTCCCAGGCTTTTTTTCACATACCATGTCCATATGGCCTTGAATTACTATGCCGGGACTATTTTCATACCCTTTGGAACCCGGTGCCTTTATAACCACATTCAATGCATCGTCCTGTATGACATCCAGGCCATGCTTTTTCGCAAAAGAAACCAGATAATCACTGATTCCCTTTTCATTCCCCGAACCCCTGGGAATACTGCTGATCTTTTCAAAATACTTAAATACTTCAGCAGGTTCAACGTCTTTCAACGTTCCGTCTTCCATCTGCAATCTCCTCCTAATACTAAAAATTTAAAGTAATTCCCTTTTATATTTCAGCACAAAAGTGATAAAAAATCAATGTTGGAAATTATTTGAGTTTTCAATTTTATAATATTTTTATTTCATTTTATTCTTTATTTTACGCACATATTGACAATATATCAATTTATAAAAATATTTAATTACAATCTGATAAATATGAGATATTTTAATGGGGGACGCCGAAGCATTCCCCATTACATACATACAGATCTAATTATTGGATTTGAAATACAAATACAAGCTGTTTAAAAGTGCAATTATACCCGAGAAAAACAAAACTATAAACCACTGCGAAACCACAAGCGGCGAAGTGTGGAACACCATCTGAAGAAACGGTACATAAATTGTACACAAAAGCATTATTATAGACGTGGCAACTGCAGCCAGAAGATATAGATTAGTAAATAAATTTATCTGGAATATAGAATGTTTTTCGGATCTGCATTCAAATACATGTATCAGCTGGGATATGATGAGAGTGCAAAGTGCCATGGTTCTTGCCGTTTTAAGGCCGAATCCCAGGTACAGGCCCATGACAAAGGAAAACACAGTGCACACTCCGATAAGCGCCCCTCTCACAATGATCTTTTCGCTGAGTCCCCTTGCAAATATACTTTCATTTTTAGCCCTCGGTTTTCCCTTCATTATGTCCCCTTCCGGCGGATCCACTCCAAGAGCCACGGCAGGCAAACCATCCGTGGCCAAATTTACCATCAATATCTGTATAGGCAAAAGTGGTGTATCCAGATAAAATATTGAACTCAGAAGCATGGTCAATACTTCTCCCAAGTTGCAGGACAGCAGATATCTTATGAACTTCCTTATATTGTCATAAATAACCCTTCCTTCCTCTACTGCAGATACTATAGTGGCAAAATTGTCATCTAAAAGTATCATCGAGGAAGCCTCCTTGGTGACATCCGTTCCCGAGATCCCCATACAAATTCCAATGTCCGCTTCTTTAACTGCCGGGGCATCATTTACACCGTCACCTGTCATGGCCACAATATTATTTCTGGCCTTGAACGCTTTAACAATTCTCAATTTATGTCCTGGATTCACCCTCGCAAATATGGAGATTTTCTGTATTTTGTCGGAAAGCTGCCTGTCATTTAACTTATCCAATTCCTCACCTGTTATAACCTGAGACTGTGAACTGCATATATCAAGTTCTTTGCCAATGGCAAAAGCCGTGTTTTTATGATCCCCCGTTATCATGACCGGTCTTATACCTGCCAGCTTGCATTTCAACACCGCATCTTTCGCCTCTTTCCTCGGCGGATCTATAATCCCGGCTATTCCTATAAAAATAAGGTTGGTCTCCAGAGTTCTCCCGGCTGCAACTTTACTGTCCTTATAAGCAGCTGCTATACACCTCAATGCACTTGAAGTCATGTTCTCCACTGCCTTTAAAACTCTGTTTTTTTCACCTGCGGTAAGCAGTCTTACCTGTCCCCTGTCCAATATATACTTGCATTTATTTATCACCCTTTCGGGAGCCCCTTTCACGTAGCATACCTTTTTAGAGCCCTCCTTCATTATCACAGACATCATTTTCCTATCCGAATCAAAAGGTATGTCATAGACCCTTTCAGCTTTATCCATAAATTTTTTCAGTGCCCTTGCATCCTTAAAAAACGCTTTTATCAAAGCTGTTTCCGTAGGATCACCCATTAGAGCTTCTGAAATATCAACTTTTTTTATGTCAAAATTACAGTCGTTGCAATATGTAAAAGCTTTTTTCATCATCGTATTGTCAGGAAGTTTCCCGGTATCGCTTTTGTGCATCTTTCCGTTAAAATACAGTGCTTTTACAGTCATCTTGTTTTCAGTAAGTGTTCCCGTTTTATCGCTGCATATTATGGAAGTACATCCAAGTGTCTCAACGGCGGGCAGCTTTCTAACAAGGGCATTTCTTTTGAGCATCCTGGACACCCCCAGTGCCAGTGCAACAGTGACTATGGCTGCAAGTCCTTCAGGAATGGCCGCCACAGCCAAGCTTACCCCCACCAGAAACATCTCATATTTATCCTGACCTCTCCAAACACCGGCTAAAGTCACTATAATACATATTACAATACATACCACAACAAGCACTTTCCCAAGAGATGTCAGTTTTTCCTTAAGAGGGGATCTGTCTTTTTCGATGTCCTGAAGCATGCCTGCTATCTTTCCCATTTCAGTTTCCATACCTGTCTGTACTACTCTTGCCTTTCCCTTTCCCTTAATAACTACAGTCCCCATATATATGGAATTGTTCTTTCCGGAACTGCTCTTGGAAACCCCCTCTGATTCTCCGGTCAAAAGAGATTCGTCCACCATAAAATTGCCTCTGGACAGCAAAATACAGTCTGCCGGTATTTTATCTCCGGATTCTAAAAACACTATGTCCCCCATTACCAGTTCCTGTGCATTTATAACCTTGATTTTGCCGTCCCTTAGAACTTTTGAGGTAGGAGAAGCCAGTTCTTTCAGTGTTTCCAGAGATCTTTCGGTCTTAAATTCCTGAACAAAACCCAGTATGGCATTCATAACTACAATAATAAGTATGGTTATAGCATCCGCTTTCTCCCCCATAAAACCGGATATCACCGTAGCCACTATGAGAATCCAGGTTATGAAATCATTGAACTGGGAAAAAAATATCTTTACAGGAGATACCCCTTTTTTCTTTTCAATAGTATTAAGCCCGTATTTTTTCAACCTTCTCTCTGCTTCGACTTGGGTGAGACCGCCTTCTATCTCTTTTTCATTAATCAATTTTACCCCTCCAAAGTAATTATTCCCTCTACGTTAATTAAATATATGCCCTCCTTGTACTGCATTATTACAATTATCAGCTGACAATTGACAATTTACTGCCAGATGATAATTTTGGAAGTTTTAAACACCAGGTAGATAATTATTCTGGATTTTGTTATAATATTTATAATAATCCATAATAATGATTTAACTTGTAAATATTGTTTTATTCACATACATTTAGGAGGAAAAATTATGAATGACGTTGTATACATCACAGGGCATAAAAATCCTGACACGGATTCCATATGCTCTTCAATAGCTTATGCAGAATTTAAAAACAAAACGGGAGTGAAGGCGGTTCCCATAAGGCTGGGAAATTTAAACAGTGAAACCAAATTCGTATTGGATCATTTCGGAATAGAGCCCCAAAAACTCGTTGACAGTGTCAAGCCGAGAATTTCCGACGTAAATATCGACAGCGTAAATACCATCTCGCCGGAAACCCCTTTAAAAACTGTCCGGGAGACAATGAGCAAAAGCAATACAAATATACTGCCGGTAGTAAACAATTCAGGCAAGCTAACCGGCATCATATCCCGGTCCGACATGAGTTCATGCTGCAAGAACGAAGATGGCCGCGGCACTGATCTCAAGAACGTACCCGTAAACCGTATAATGAAAAAAGACAATATAATATCCTTCAAGAGCACCGATCTTGTGGATGACGCAAAAGGCACAGCACTCAAAAACGGATATGCAAATTACCCAATAGTGGATTCTGAAGACAAAGTTTTGGGAATTGTTTCAATGGAAAATCTCAAATCTCCGAACAGGAAAAAGATAATACTTGTGGATCACAATGAAAAAGCCCAGTCGGTAGATGGACTGGAAGATGCAGAAATACTCGAAGTGCTTGACCATCACAAGATAGGAGACATACAGACGGGAAACCCCATATATTTTAGGAATGAACCAATAGGTTGTACTGCCACCATAGTGGCATCGAGGTTCTTTGAAAATGGAATAGAACCTTCCCGGAAGGCTGCAGGGCTTTTATGTTCTGCCATAATCTCGGATACTCTTTTATTTAGATCCCCTACTTCCACGGACAAGGATAAATCAATGCTGAAAAAGCTGTCTGCCATAGCAGGTATAGATCCAGAACCCTTTTCAATGCAGATGTTTAAAGCAGCTTCCTCACTGGAGGGAAAAACTCCGGACAAAATATTGAATGAGGACTTTAAAGTATTCAATATATCCAGGACAAAATTGGGCGTAGGTCAGGTTTCCACCATGGACACAGAAGGATTTAATTCCATAAGGAACAGGGTAATAGATTCCATGAAATTAAAATGCAAAAATGAAAATTTTGATCTGGTAATACTTATGGTAACGAACATATTGAAAAACGGCTCCGAATTAATTGCAGTAGGAGGACAAAAAGATGTGATTTCAAAAGCCTTCGGGAAGGAACTGAAAGATGGAAGTGTCTATATTCCAGGAATGCTTTCGAGAAAAAAACAGGTCATTCCACCGCTCACTGCAGCACTTTCTTAAAAAACAAAGGGAGCAATCAAAGCTCCCTTTGTTTTTTAAGTTTAGAATTTAGTCCTGAATCTCCGACATGTCCACTGTCCTTATTTTAGCCCTGTAGCCGCTGTTGTCATCCTTCTTACCCTCTTTATCCTTCGTTTTCAAATTGTCAGATTCGTCCTCTTCCAGATCAGACATACTGTCCTCAGGCTTATAATACCCTTTGGTTTCTCTATCCGGTCTGTCAACATCACAGTCTGGCGAATATGTTGCTGGATTCATTTGTTGATGCATGCACCTCATACACGGATCAAAATAACTATTCAAAAGCATCGGACACATCCTGTACATATTAGGCGGGTACATATACTGCGGATAGTCGTAATCATCCCAATCATACATGTCATCTTTCCCCATATATTCATTGGAATCCATAATTGGACATCTATACATATTTTAACTCCCCTCAAAAATATTACATCCCTACATTATATGCAGCTGTATTTCATATGTTTACATAAAAAGTTTAAAAGGGTCTATCTTCTCATGCTATTTATGAGTCCCCACATTTCATCTGCAGTTGTAAGACCCTTGGAGGCAAGCTCAAAAGATCTCTGTGCCAGTATCATATCGGTAATCTCCTGGCCTAAATCCACATTTGACTGTTCCAGATATCCCTGAAGTACATCGGCGCCGTCATTTAAAACCATCTGTGCACCGTCCTGGGGCACAAATAAATTATCCCCTATGGATCTCATGGAGTCCTGTCCTATGACATTATAAACATTTATTTTGCCGTACAATATGGTATTATTGCCGACATTCATGTATATACGGCCCTTTGTGTCTACAGTAAAATTATCATCTTTAAATACTGTACCCGAATTGAAAAGGGCAGTTCCCTCCGGGGTCAAATTCACTTCAAGTTTATTTCCGTCCGCATCCACCAAATTTCCGGATGCATCTATACTAAAATTGCCGGACCTCTCATAGGCTGGCGTACCATTTGGGAGTGTAACTCTGAAAAATCCCGACCCGTCTATGGCCATATCCGTTCTAAGGCCGGTTTCTCTAACGCTCCCCTGGGAAGTGTCACTTATCCAATTTGTAGTTTTTACCCCTGTTCCGTTAATTGTGTTAATTCCATCCGGATTAGTAGGATATCCCACTCTCCTAAGTGTCTCATACATCAGATCCTGAAAGTCCACATCTTCTTTCTTGTAACCGACAGTGTTTATATTTGCTATATTGTTCGATATACAGTCAAGTTTCTCCTGCTGTGCATTCATAGCGCTTCTGCTGTTCCATATAGATCTAAGCATAAACAAAACCTCCCTATACTTTGCCCACTTCATTCACAAGTTTGTCCAAAGTTTCATCAATAGACTGTACAGCTTTTTGATCCGTTTCAAAACTTCTCATAGTCGTAAGTAAATCGGACATTGTATTTACTACATTGACGTTGGATCGTTCTAGGCAATTCTGCCTTACCACCGCATTGTACTCCACAGGATTCGAGCCGCTGTATAAATTGTCGCCCACTTTGGTCAGGGCATTGTAGTCGTTAAAATCCACAGTGTAAATCTTATATCTGGGAGTTCCATCTATACTTATATTCCCGTAGGGATCCGAGGTTATCTTTCCATTTCCCACATCTATAGCACCTACATTTCCCGTAGCTGCATCCCTGCCCATAACTTCATAGCCGGAATCATCTACAAGGGTTCCATTTATGTTTACATGAAAATGTCCGTCTCTAGTATAAAATTCATTTCCGTCAGGCCTTCTGACAGTGAAAAAACCTCTTCCATCTATTGCAAAATCCGTAGATACACCGGTAGATTGTACAGCACCTTCTGTAAACCCAGTTTGAACTGAATCCACTCCACTTCCCAGGCTTATGCCTCCTATGACGTTTCTCACATTTTTTCCTGCCACTACCTTGTCATAGTTCTGCAAAAGTACATCGTTAAACGGCTTTACTTCAAGAGTGTCCTCTTTAAATCCCACGGTATTTACATTGGCCAAATTATTTGTTATAACATCCTGTTTTGCTTCTTGAGTTATCATTCCGGATACTGCTGTATAAAAACTTCTGATCATTTATTATCACCCCACCTATTACTTAATTACCTTCATCTCGTCAGGATACTGCATTCCAATGGATCTGGCCTTATCCTCTATCTGGCTCTTACTCATCTGGTACTGGATCTTTACTCCGCTCATGATAAATGTAGCCAATAAAATTCCTATTCCCACACCTATAAGCAGCTTTCTGTCACTGAGAAAATCAAAAATTTTCCTTATTTTATGTATAATTCTTTTATTAATAAAACCTCCCCCTTGCCTATACCAGTCTTTTTGGATATTTCATCTATTGACACATTTTTACCAAGTAAATTTTTCACTTCATCAACTTTAACATTGTTTACATCCTTTATATCGTTCTTTTCAGTCTCAGCTTCAGCCCCAGTTTTTTTACTCTCTGCACGTTTTGCGGTCCCAGTTTTTTTACTGCCGGAGCTGTCATACAATATCATCTTATCTGCACTGTTTTTATTTTCATCCTTTAAATTTTTAATCTCCTCCTGAAGTTCAAATACCGTTTCCGCAAATTCCTTTCTCATTTTGCCAATTTCTATCCTGTAATCTTCCATCTTATCTTTTCTGGAATCCAGCTGTCCTTTAAAAGACTTTTTTTCCTTCAATACCGCATTCAAATTCAAAGCTATCAAAATTATCCCCACTGCAATCAATGTAAATGGAATCATAAAAAATTTCCTTTCTATCAAGTTATTAACTACGTATATATTTCAATTTTATCATAGCCTTCCTCAAATGCATGATAGCCCTGCTGTGGAGCTGGCACACACGGGACTCAGATACACTTAAAATATGGCCTATTTCCTTCAGTGTCATTCCCTCATAATAATACAAAGTGAGAACCAGGTTGTCTTTCTTATTTAGAAGTTCCAAAGCTCTGGTCAAATACTCCAGTTTTTCCTTCTCTTCCAGATCTCTTTCAGGGCTTGGACTTTTAGGATCCTCTATAGTCCCCATGAGAGGTATATCATCTTCTTCTGAAAATATCAAATCCTCCAGAGACACTATGGATATATAATTTATATAATTTTCAATCTGTGTCATTTCCTCCAGGGAAACATTGAGCCTATCAGCTATCTCAACACTTTTGGGTTCCCTTCCCAGTTCTTTTTGAAGAGACTCCACCGCACTATTATATCTGTTGAGTTTATCCATTGAGCCCTTGGAAATGGGACTGTTTCTCCTCAATTCATCTATCATGGATCCCTTTATCCTTATAGACGCATAAGTTGAAAACTTCATGCCCCTGCTTTTATCGAATTTATTTATTGCATCCATCAATCCCAGCATTCCATAGCTGACTAAATCCTCATATTCTATATATTTGGTCTTTCCAATTATAACTCTAGCAGCAATGTACTTTACCAGAGGAAGATATTTTTTCACCAGCTCTTCTTTCATATCTTTTACATCCAACTTATTTGCCAAACCCATGTTTAATCCTCCTTTGCTCCTTTTCTTATATGTTCACGCATCACCTGGAACAATACCCTTATGATTCTCTCCCTGTTTACCTTGTCCAAATCTACAAAAGACAGTCCAATTACCAATTTGGATTTGTTTTTGTTTCTGTCAATTCTGACTATCTCTCCCCTTACAGTCAAGCTGTCATCCTTCATGGGAATAGTAACCATAATGATGTCACCAATCTTCAATTTATATTTCAACCTGCCGTCGGCGGCTATTTTCATTCCACCGCCGCTCATATCCAGGGAACAGGCTTTGAACACCTCCACCTGATTGTCCAAATTGTGAAGATCCCCTGCTGCAGGTACCACAGCACATAATACATTTAAAAATACTGGAACTCTTACAAAATTCCTTCTCTGAATAATTTCTATCTCCTCGGGTCTTTTTATCATTATTATAAATATTTTTTCTATTCTGCGTCCTATGACTATTGTATGGAAACCATATATGTTTTTTCCGGAATAATATATTGCATCTATTTTATCTCCCTTTTTTAGAGCTACATACTTATGATTGTTTACCGGTATGCTTATACCTATATAATCATCTGAAAGGTCCTGGATATTGCTTTTATAGATTTGACCGCCTATTTCTATTTCAATCCTGTCGTTTACAGCAAACTCGACATTACACTTCACTTTATCCCTCCTTTCTAAGAAAAAACATCAAAAATCTTTTTGAATAAATTCTGGATACCATTTTCACCATTATCCGTTTTAACTCCGTTCAGCTTATTTGCTATAAAATTCACTTCTCTGGAAATTCTCGAGCTGGGGTAGCTTATTAAAAAAGGCGTCTGTTCTCTCACTGCCCTCACGAGCTTTTTGTCCTCCGACATGCTTCCCAGATATTCAACATCAATGCTCAAAAATTTATTTACCACACCGCTGAATTTATTGAAAGTCTTCCTTCCCTCTTCAATGCTCATGACTTTATTTACAACGATTTTCACTGAATTTTTCAGTTTCAGGCAATTTATAGCTTTAACCAGGCTGTAGGCATCCGTGAGAGATGTAGGCTCCGGTGTAGTAATTACAATAACTTCACTGCAGCAAGCTATAAACCCCAGCACATTCTTATTTATGCCGGCCCCTGTATCCAACAATATATAATCCAAATCACCCAGAAGAGATAATTTCTCTATAAAATTTTCTCTCTGTGATTTAGTTATCTCATCAATCTTTGATATTCCCGTCCCTCCTGGAAGTAATTTCACTCCAAAAGGTCCTGTTACAAGAATTTCATCTATCTTTTTATTTCCGGAAATTACATCGTGTATGCTGTACTTCGGCAAAAATCCCATAAGCACATGGTCGTTCCCCATTCCCATGTCAGTATCCAATATAAGAACTTTTTTTTTCATCTTCTGCAGTGCTATAGCGGTATTCACCACAAAATTACTTTTCCCGGCTCCACCTTTTCCCGAAGTAACTGTTATCACCCTGGGGCCTGCAGTACGCTTGACCCTTCTTTTTTTGATTTTATTGTCTATTGAAGCCAATTTTCTCAATTCATCTGCCTGGTCTAGCATATGATATCCTCTCCCAATACCAGCTTCGCAAGCTCTTCCGAACTCATGGACTTTATATCCTCAGGTACATTCTGCCCTGTGGTTACAAAGCTTATAGGTTTTTTGGCCGCCTGCAGAATATTCAATACGGAACCGTAGGTACAGGTTTCATCCAGCTTTGTAATTATCACATCACTGTAATTCAGCTGCTTATAGCCTTCCACTATGGCATCTATATCCTTATTTTTTGTAGTACAGCTTATCACCAGATGTATATTATCCGTCCTGACTTTGTCTATAAATGCCCTCAACTCCGATATCTGCATTTTGTTCTTGCTGTTTCTTCCCGTAGTATCTATTAAAATAGTGTCGCAGCTGTCCATTTCCCTGAGGGTCTTTTCCATATCCTTCATGGTGAATACAACCTTGAAAGGTATGTTCATTATATCCGCATAAGTTCTAAGCTGCTCCACCGCCCCTATCCTGTATGTATCTATAGTTATAAGTCCGATTTTTCTCTTTTCTACAAGGGCCATCCTCCCGGCAAGTTTGGCAATGGTAGTAGTCTTTCCCACACCGGTAGGACCTATCAGCACTACTGCATGGGAAAGCTTTCTATTATCCACTTTTACCATATTTTGCACTACTTCTTTTAATTTTTCTTCGTCTTTTCTATCGTCTTCCATGATATTTATATTGCCCAATATTTTTTTTATAACTTTTTCATTTAAATCGCTGTTTTCAAGTTTTACCTGGAGCTCGCTTTTCCCGACATTTACACAGGGATTGTTCATCATTTTAGTAAGCATGCCCTTCATCTGCTGTACTTCTTTTATCAGTTCATCGTTATTTTTATTCACCAGGCTGCTCTCATAAGCTCCTCCCACCGCATCTTTTTTCTTATCCTCCTGCTGGTTATTTTTTAACCCATTATCTACTATTTTCTTCAATGTTCTAACACCGTAATTCATATTTTCTTCTCTTTTTTTGTTGTCAACAGCAGCAGTGACCTCAAGTATTTTCTTGGAGAAAAACCCCACTATGCCTTTTTTTCTCACTTTTCTCTGGCTTATGATAACAGCTTCGCTGCCCAGTTCATATTTGATCCTGGTAATAGCTTCATTCATATTGTTAGCCCTGTACTTTTTAATAACCATTATATTGAAACCACCCCTTCAGTTTTTATCTGCACATCATTTGGTATCTCATTTAACGACAGCACATTTACTGAGGGAAATACCATCTCAATCAGCCTTCTAAAAGGTGCCCTTATCTTTGGTGAAACCAAAACTACAGGCTGATTTTCATAAAAATAAACTGAATCCAGCATCTTCCTGAGGGATTTAAATATTTTGCCCGTAGTATCCGGATCTATGGCCGGGAAAGATCCCTGCATTGATTTTTGAATATTATCCCCTATTAATTTTTCCAAATTCTTAGACAATGTAATAACAGTGATTGTTCCATTTTCATCTATAAACGAGTTGCAAATGCTCCTGCCCAGGGCAAATCTCACATACTCTGTCAAAAGTTCTATATCTTTTGTATTTCTCGAATTGTCCGCAAGGGATTCCAGAATAGTTACCATGTCCTTTATAGGCACCCTCTCCCTCAAAAGGTTCTGAAGCACTTTTTGGACTTCGCCTATGGTGAGCAAATCCGGGACAAGTTCCTCAACTACTGTAGGATATTTTTCCTTGACTGAATCCAATATGAGCTTGACTTCCTGCCTTCCCATAAGTTCATAGGAATGATTCTTAATGGTCTCTGTAAGGTGTGTAATCAAAACTGTTGTAGGATCCACCACCGTCAGGCCCTTTATCTCGGCCTCTTCTCTTTGATCCCTGTTTATCCAGATAGCCGGGAGTCCAAAAGAAGGTTCCTTGGTGCTTATACCCTGGATGTCAATTTTAGAACCAGCCGGATTCATGCACAGCAGCATATTGGGCATGAGCTCGCCTTTTGCAACTATGGTTCCCCTTATCTTTATTACATAATCGTTGGTTTTAAGCTGCAGGTTGTCTCTGATTCTAATTGGCTGTACCACTATACCCATTTCAATGGCACACTGTCTTCTCACCGAAGTTATCCTCTGGAGAAGATCTCCTCCCGAACTCTCATCTGCGAGGGGTATCAGCCCGTAGCCTATTTCTATTTCCATAGGCTCCACCGATATGAGATTCATGACATTTTCAGGCTCTTTATTTTCCACTTTGGCCGCTTTTTGATTCTGCACCGCCGCCTTGCTGGCACTTTGTTCAACTTCATCCTTGTGCAGCAGGTAGGAAGCTATGATGCAGGCTGCCGCAAGTATCAAAAATGCCAGGTGCGGAAGTCCGGGTATTATAGCCAGAAACAGCAGAACCGCACCAGCTATGGCTATTACCTTGGGAAATCCGAGCAGCTGTTTGACAGCCAGAGTTCCAAAGTCCTCGTCACTTTCAGAACGGGTTACAAGTATGCCGGAGGCTGTTGAAATAAGAAGTGCCGGAATCTGAGACACAAGACCGTCTCCTATGGTAAGTTTCGTATAAGTCTGGGCAGCCTGGGAAATATCCATTCCCTTGATGACTATACCCGTAATTATCCCTGCTATTATATTTATCATTACAATTACCAGGGCGGCTATGGCATCTCCCTTGACAAACTTGGAAGCTCCATCCATGGCACCGTAAAAATCCGCTTCTCTCTGAAGCTTTGACCTCTTTACCCTCGCCCCTTTCTCGTCTATCAGCCCCGAATTCAAATCCGCATCAATACTCATCTGCTTTCCAGGCATTGCATCCAGTGTGAACCTTGCTGACACTTCTGCAACCCTGTTGGCACCATTGGTTATTACAATAAATTGTATGATGATGATTATCAAAAATATTATTATTCCAACCAGATAACTTCCGCCAACTACGAATTCCCCGAAAGAATCTATGACTTCCCCTGCATAGGCATCTCTGAGTATCAGCCTTACAGAAGAAATATTCAATGCCAGCCTGAAGAGCGTAGTTACAAGGAGCAGTGTCGGGAACACCGAAAATTGCAATACCTCCGTAGTGAACATGGTTAAAAGTATTATAATTATGGACAGTGCTATATTAAAGGCAATAAGTATATCCAGTAATTTTGCCGGAAGTGGAATTATGATCATAAATACTATCATTACCACCATAAGTGCCATAAGTACACCTGCGTTATCTTTTAACTTAAATCTGCTTCTGCTTCTTTCCAAAATATCACCTCATCTTGTAAACCAGTGCCAATATCTCCGCTACCGCCTGGTACATTTCTACAGGAATTTCCCTGCCAATATCCACCTCGTCGTATATAAGTCTTGCAAGAGGTTTATTTTCAATTATAGGTACATCATTTTCTACAGCTTTTTTCTTTATTCTAAAGGCAACTGCATCCAGCCCCTTTGCCACCACCAGCGGTGCATCATTTTCACCATCTTCATACTTTAGAGCTACAGCTACATGGGTGGGGTTGGTAACCACGACCGTAGCTTTAGGTACTTCCTGCATCATTCTCCTCATGCCTATTTCCCTCTGTTTTTGCTTTATCTTGCTTTTAATCTGCGGATCTCCTTCATCCTGCTTGTACTCTTCCTTTACCTCTTCTCTTGACATCTTGAGATCCTTGTTGTACTGAAAGTTTTGAAATATGTAATCTATAATAGCTATGGCAATCATTATCACAGTTATCCTAAAAAATATGTCTACAGTGAGCTTGGACAGGGCCTTGGCTACACCTTCAAAGTTCAAACTGCTCAGCGTCATTATGTATGCATAATTGTCCTTTATAAATTTATATCCCACAATTCCGACTATGGCGATTACCAATGTGTCCTTAAACAGTTCCATCACGGCCCTTGCGGAAAACATTCTTTTAAAGCCGTTTATAGGGTTCAGCTTGGAAAGATCCGGCTTCAGCGGCTGCATCGATACGACTCCGCGGGTCTGGAGCAGATTTGCTATAACTCCCATAACCAATATTGGGACAGCTATGGGCAAAAACATAAGTCCAAGTCTCCATACGGTTATAAAGGCTATTCCCCGGAGAGTCTTATAATTTAAAGAAGTTAAAAGATAGCTGTTCAAAAATGCCGCCATGGTACTCTTGGCCTGGGAACCTATATATCCTCCCAGGAACAATATGACTACCGTAGAAGCCAGGAGAGTAAGTGCCAAAGTAACTTCCTTGCTTTTTGCAACCTGTCCCTTTTTCCGGGCGTCACTCTTTTTCCTGGGAGTGGCTTCCTCAGTTTTGTCATCCGAAGCAAATACTATAAGCAGAGGCAGGGTATGATAAAACCCCCTTATGGAATCCGGTATGGCATAAAAAGCTTTCTCCATAAGCTGTAGAAATATGGGAAGTGCAACACAAAAAGAAGCCATGCCCACCAGTATCTGTATTGGAAGTCCCAGTATCATTATATTGAGCTGCGGCACAGTCCTTGCTATGAGGGCCATGGTCAAATTTACCACAAGCATTATGATAAGTATGGGAACTGCTATTTTCACCGCTATGGAAAAGTATGTAATAAAAGCTTTTATTATGAGGGTAATTGAACCCTGGGAAAGCATAAAGCTCCCAAGTTTTATAGTATCAAAACTTCCAATAAGCGATTTTATAAGCATGTGATGTCCATCTACTGCCAGAAAAACCACCATGCTGAACCAGTACATAAGACGTTCCAAAAGAGTGGATGTACTTTCCGAATTGGGATCAAACATGCTCATGAGGGAAAGTCCTACCTGCAGATCCATATAGCTTCCTGCAATCCTGAAAGCCGTAAAACACAAACTCACCAAAAAACCCAGGGTAAGGCCTGCCGCAGCTTCATTCACACAGTTATACACAAACGGAATAGTGCTGTCTATATTGTTCACTGCAGAATAGTCTATGCCCGGTAAAAGTATATATGCCATAACCAGTGCCAGTCCCACTTTGACTATATTGGGAGTGCCATTTGGGAAAAATATGGGAACCATCATAAAAAAGCAAAACATTCTAATACTAACAAGTATCAAAGCTGTAAAATACAGTGTGTTTATCAAACCAATCCTCCCCGTAACTGCTTAACTTCAAATTATAATGCCGCTGACAAATCTACTGGGTTATATGTGCTATATATGTAAAAATCCTTTGAGTAAAACCAACCATCATATTCAGCATCCATGCACCGGTAAAAAGCCCGACCACAGCAATAGCAATAAGCTTGGGCACAAAAGTAAGTGTCTGCTCCTGTATCTGTGTGGTCGCCTGAAATATACTTATTATAAGACCCACCAACACTGAAACTATCAGTATTGGAGCTGAAATCAAAAGTCCTGTCTGTATAGCATCTTTTATAACCCCTACTACCATATTTTCACTCATTTAAATTCACCTCACGAAAAACTTATAATCAAAGACTTTACCAGCAGATACCAGCCGTCTACCATGACAAACAAAAGCAATTTAAAAGGCAGTGATATCATAACCGGAGGGAGCATGAACATTCCCATGGACATAAGTACGCTGGATACAACCAGATCTATTATCATAAAAGGTATATAAAGCAGAAAACCTATCTGGAAAGCCGTCTTCAGTTCGCTTATAATGTAGGCCGGAATCACCACATAAAGAGGTGCATTGTCCTTGGTAACCTTGTAGTTCAGTTTGGCATTGTCTACAAAAAGCTTGAGATCCTTTTTCCTTGTCTGTTTCAGCATAAACTCCCTCAGCGGTTTGGCCCCTGTTTCTATGGCCTGCTCCTGGGTTATCCTATTGTTTAAATAGGGCTGTATGGCCGTGGAATTTATTTTTCCATAAACGGGAAGCATTATAAATATTGTCATAAAAAGTGCAAGTCCCACTAATACCTGATTTGGAGGTGACTGCTGGGTTCCCATGGCACTTCTTAAGAATCCAAACACCACTATAATTCGCACAAAGCTTGTCATCATCATTATGAAAGACGGAAGCAGTGTCAAGACAGTGAGCACTATGAGCAATTTTATAGTACCTACATACTGCTGCGGTGTGGAAGCATTGTCCACAGATACATTTACATTTGGTATTGGAAAATCGGTAGGAGCCGCCGCATGTGCTTCAAAGCCTGCCAAAATAATAAAAACAAATATTAAAAATGAAATAACCATAATGCTTTTGTTGTGCTTAACGTCCATCTTTATCTTCCTTTTTCCCTTTGAATTTTTTAGCTGAAATACTGCGGCTGATCTTGTCTGTTAAATTCTGAAGTCCACTTTTCGTATATAAATCCCTGAAATTTTTATACTCACAAGTATTTTTCGTGTCCTCAATCTTCGATAATTCTTCACCTGTCAGCTCACAGATCACATCAACTCTTCCACTTGAAGATGAAATCACATATCCCTTTTCACCAATCTTCACCACAAGCAAGCTGTTTTCCTTGGAAATCTGAGTTCTTTCAAGTATTTTTATATATCTGCCGCCTTGAATTTTCTTAAGTTTTCCACCTCCAAATTTGGTAAAAATATATATGAGAAAAACTATGAAAAGCAGCGATAAAATTGTCTTGAACAGCATCCACCAAAATTGTAAGTCCATCTAAAATTCTCCATTCCAATGGAATCTATTGGGTAAGTATATCGCTGAAATATACGTTATTCAATTTTCCATTTTCCAGCATAGGGTTTATCTTCTGTATGATCTGCATTTTTATGCTGTCCATATATTTAGGATCTATGTCGGCCACCTTTTTGCCCCTCAGAATATCTATGACGGCATCCCTTATCATGGGCTTCTTATCCGTGAGTTCCTCAGTTAATTTCTTATCGTCATACCCGAGAAACACACTTATTTTCAAATAGTTCTTGCCGCCCTCATCTGCAAGGTTGACAGTAAAATCACTTAAGTCAAAAGTATATTTGGAAACAACCTGCTGCAGATAACCTGAACTGCTGCCGCCCCCCTGGGCAGTCTGACCGGTTTGATTCGACACCTGCTGGGTCTGTACCGGAGAGGTGCTGTTTTGTGCAGCTACATTGGGACTCTTGTCATTTCCCTTTAAAAATTTGCTGTATCCAAAATAAGCTCCTGCACCTGCCAAGATCAAAACAAGCAATGTTATCAAAACTATTTTAAAATTCAATTTTCCTTTCTTTTCCACTCCATCTTCCATGATACTTCCTCCTTACAATATTATGTACAAGCCACTTAAAATGCCTATTTGGAATAATCCCCCCTGTATATTTTTCTCTTATACTCCACGACCTTTTTTATTATCTCGTCATTTGTCTCCTTCACCACATATTTGTTTCCATTTGTAAGAGTTATCACACTTTGGGGAGTCTGCGTCAATTTTTCTATATGATCTGCATTTATAACAAATTCCTTGTCATCCAATCCCGTAAGTTTTATCATAAAAAACCTCCTTGTTTTAAGTTGTGAGCTGAAATAACAATTTCGAATAAATTTTAACATTATTGGGTATTGGATACAATCAATATGTATTTTTATTTGAAATTCAAATATCAATAGGGCGATTTCCGGCATAAGCCGAAAATCTGCCAGATTCAAACAAATTTTATCTCTTCAAATTAACAAGATCCTGAAGTATCTCGTCATCTGTCGTTATTATCTTTCCATTTGCCTCAAAGGCCCTGCTGGCAACTATCATATCTGTAAACTGCTGTGCCAGATCCACATTTGACATCTCGAGGGAACCCTGTATGATGTTCCCAAAGATTGCCGGATTAGTATCACTATAAATCGGATTGCCGGAGTTTGAAGACATAGAATAAAGATTGTTTCCCATCTTTTTAAGTCCCCCTTCATTTTGAAAAGTTGCCAGCCTAATTTTCTGAGTATCATCAACAGTACCACCAGTTTTTTTAATAGTTATAGTTCCGTCCTGTCCTACAGAAAAAGACTCAACAGTTCCATCAACTGGTATTGTGATTTTGTCTCCACCAGTTTTTTGAACATACAATCCATCTGTCGTTAAAAGATTACCTTGATTATCAAGTACAAATGATCCATCCCTTGTATAATACTCTTGGGTACCCGATTTAACTACGAAATAATCACCTGCCTTATCTATCATAAAGTCCAGATTTCTATTGGTAGTCTGTGGACTGCCCTCTGAAAAGTCCGCATTTATACCGCCGATTTTAACTCCGAGACCACTTTGTTTACCATTGACTCCACCAGTATTTGCAGCTGGAGCACTTGGGTCTGAAAGGTTTTGACTCAACGTATCCTCAAAATTCATGCTCTGGGTCTTGAAACCCGTAGTGGTGGAATTTGCTATGTTGTTCGCAACTACGTTCAATTTCTGCTGGTTGGCCTTAAGGCCGCTTATTCCTGAATACAAAGATGGTAACATATATATTTCCCTCCAATTTAATAAAATGTATTCGTCCTGTTTCATTCATTCCGCAGAACCTGGCTCCCGCTAATTGGTCCGGCCAGTTTCAAAATAATTTAATTTACACTATCACCATGCTGTCTATGTTCGTAAAAACACTGTCGTTATCCGAATCCTTGTTCATGGCTGTAATCACAGTCCTGTTTTTTATGGAAGTAATGAGCACCGTATTTCCGTAGAGAAGTGCAGATTCCCTGCATCCTTTTTCCTCCGCCCTGTTGATGGCGGAATTTATATTTTCCATATCATTTTCACCCAGCACTATATGCCTGCTCTTCAGCCTCTCTGCAGCATGATTCGATATGGTAAAACTGCTTGATTTATCTACCTCTTTTTTTAAAGTATTCCTGAAAGATACATTGTCCCGGCGGCTGGCTCTATCTACACTGCTTCTGCTGCCGTATGCAGCAGCTATATCCTGTGCGAAATGCAGTTTGCCGTTTATGATCTTATATCCCATATACTTGCTGCACCTGCATGCTAGGCATTTTCCACATTGGAAACCTGATCAAAATAGAAATCCTTGGTTTCGCCGTCTCCGGTTTTTACCTTTACGATAACTCCGCCGGTGCCCCGGGATACAGATTGAACTACACCGCTGTAGTCATTCCCATCCTTGTCCTTTTCATTTATCTCCACTTTTTTGCCTATGAGTGAAGTGGCATTTAAAAGCAAATTGTTGTTTGCAGTTGGATCAAATGCATCTCCAAGGTCGTCTACTTTAACTACATCATCCAGATTAAAAGACTTGTATACGCCGTTGCCGTTTGAATCCTGCCCTATCAGGGTATTCAAGCTTATGTCGTCACCGTCTTTTATAACACCTTCAACCTGTCCGCTGTAATTGCCCCCATCATCGGCCAAATCACTGAAAGTGACATATTTATTTATAAGAGAATTTGCCGAATTCAATTTATTGGTGCTGTTTAAATTGGCCATCTGTTCAAGTGAAGAAAACTGTGCCAGCTGGCTGACATACTGTGTTGCACTCTCGGAATTGCTGTCTGTTGGATCCTGGTTGGCAAGTTCTGCCGCAAGTATTTTGAGAAACATATTTTTGTCTATTTCTCCATTGGATCTCACCACGCTGGTTCCCTTGTCGGTACTGGATGAAACTCCTGAAGTAGTATTGTCATCTATAGAGCTGTCGTTTTTCTCCGAAGTTGCCGCCGCTGTATTCATATTATAGTTTTGGTTTAAATTATTATCGACTGATATAGCCATTATCACCCGACCTCCTCTCTAAAATTAAGCTAGTACATTTACATTGTTTTCGCCGTAATCATTGTCCGTGAATGTCTTTCCATCAGATATGCCGGATACGTCGGATACACCGCTGTCAAAAAACAGATTTCCTTCCCGGCCATTTTTCTGGCCCTGCTGTCCCCTTCCGCTTTCATCTCTGAAATAAGTTGTGTCCCCGTTATTCAGGTTCAGCGAAAAGTTCTGCACTTTTATGTCATTTGTTTGAAGCCTGTTGGATAAATCCTGAAGATTCGAATTCAAAAGGTTATAGGCATCCTTGTTGGAAGCAGTGAGCACCGCATTTAGTTTTCCCTCTTCCATCACGAGGCTTATTGTGATCTCTCCCAGTTCCTTTGGATTTATTTTGACAGTCATAGTCTTTATATTATTTATGTCCATGTACCTCAAGGCCTTTATTATATCGGAATCAAAGGAATTTTTATTCACTACCAGTCCCGGCAGATTGGACAGATTTCCCACGGTATTATTTCCTTTTACGTTTGAAAACTGTGTCATGAAATTGGCGGCCCTGGAAACTTTGTCTTCTCTTCCATCCTGAACTATATTTTTCAGTATTTTCTCTTCACTGCCTGTCATATCTCCAGCATCTTTGCCGCCTGACTTGTCAGAATTACTCTGGGACATGCTTTTGTCCTGTACAGATGCTGTGACATCTTCCAAATTAGGCTGACTATCCTGGGATACATTTTTATTTGCGGCAGCGGCAGATGCTTCAGTTCCATCAATTAAAGCTGACTGTCCCTTTTGGGCAATATCTTGCATTTTAAATTCAACAGGACTGGAATCCGTATTACTTTTATTTAACTGGGAAGCCAGAGCTGAATTTATCTCGCTTTTTATTTTGTTGTATATGTTTTGCTCCAGATTTGCACCCTGCGATACTTTGGACAGAATACTGTCTCCCAGTTTTGCAGTTAGTTTCTCACTGAATTCTTCACTTGCTCCAAGCTTTTGCAGAATATCCGACAGCCCGCCGACATTTTTCTCCACTATCTTGTCTATAATATTCTTGCCCGACATATTTTTATTTGAAGTCATATTTTCTGAAATTATGGACTGAAGATTTTTTAAAATGTCGCTGCTTATACTATCGCTCAGGCTGTCACTTATCTTATCAATGAGCTCATCTCCCATATCATTTAAATTCCCATTGTAGGCAAGAAGAATATTGAGCAAATAAGATAAGCTGTCGATATTTACATTCCCTTTTGAAACTTCATCTTCTACCTTTTTTATGTCTTCCTGACTGAGCCCCAGTTTCTTAAGCTGTCCCTCCAGTTTTTCAAATGAAGTTTTACTTTTATTTCCCATATCAGCTGAAACACCGTCCACAGCAGTCTGTGAAGTTTTCAAGGCATCCTTGAAAGTACTGCCGGATTTTTTCACATTGGAGCTGATGCCGGCAATTTTTGAAACTGTATCCTTAGAAACTCCCGTAACATTTATCGGTACTGCAGCACTTAAATCGGCCATTTAATTCACCTCCTTTCCGGGCAATCTATGTCAAATCATTACCCTGCCTTAGATTTCTTATAAAACTATGAAGGGCAAACTCATCATTCAATTTCTGCTCGAGCTTATTCTGTTCTTTTATAAAATTTCTGTATCCTTTATCTTTAAGTGTTTCTACGGTTTTCCTGTCAATCTGCCTCTGTTTTAATTCCTCTCTCTTGCCACTTACAATTTTCTCCTTCACGGCCAGTTTCCTTGAGGTTTCATCTATGTTCAGCCCAAGTGTATTTATGTATATGTGTGTTATTTTTTGCTCCATGGCGGATACGGGCAGAGGTCTGTTTTTATATTCATCATATTTTTCTTCCAGCTGGTCAAGTTTTTCCTTTACCTTCAGCCTCTCGCTCTGGGCCTTTTGAAATTCCACTTTGCTTTCATCTTCCCTGTCAATCCTCATATCCAGAAGTTTCTGCAATCTAAATTTATATTTCATAGGTTTTTCCTCCCCAATTTTAATCGAACATATTTTCCAGCCTGTTTACACTTTCTTTTAAAGTAGAGTGTTCATCCATTTTCTGTTTTAAATAACCAACTATGTCATCATGGTATCTTATGGCCCTATCCACTTTTTTATTGTTACCCTTGACGTAGGCGCCTATGTTTATAAGGTCTTCCGAGTTTCTATAAGTAGACAGCATATCACGTGCCAGTGAGGCATTTTCCCTGTGTTTTTCCGTAGTTACCTCGGGCATGAGCCTGCTTATGCTGGCAAGTATGTCTATAGCCGGGTAGTGGTTCCTATTGGCAAGATTTCTGGACAGCACTATGTGCCCATCCAATATACTCCTGACTGCATCTGCAATGGGCTCATTCATGTCGTCTCCATCTACGAGAACCGTATAAAAAGCAGTTATAGATCCTCTATCCGACATGCCGGCCCTTTCCATAAGCCTTGGAAGTTTTGCAAATACGGAAGGAGTATATCCCTTGGTAGCAGGAGGCTCTCCCACAGCCAGTCCTATTTCTCTCTGTGCCATGGCAAATCTGGTGACAGAATCCATCATGAGTATAACTTTTTTGCCTTTATCCCTGAAATATTCTGCAATAGCAGTGGCTGTAAAAGCACCCTTCAGCCTGACAAGTGCTGATTTATCGGAAGTTGCACATACTATGACGGACTTTTTCAGACCGCTTTCACCAAGATCCTTTTCTATAAAATCTCTAACTTCCCTTCCTCTTTCCCCTATAAGTGCTATCACGTTAACATCTGCCTCGGCATATCTTGCAATCATACCGAGAGTTGTGCTCTTTCCCACTCCGCTTCCTGCAAATATGCCTATCCTCTGGCCTTCCCCGCAGGTTAAAAAACCATCTATGGCACGGATACCCGTAGAAATGGGATTGTTTATTCTCTTTCTCTTAAGTGGATTCGGCGGCTCTGCATCAAGTTCATAAAAGCTTCCGGATTTTATTGGTTCTCCCTGGAGAGGATTTCCCAGTCCATCAAGAACTTTTCCAAACAGTTCCTCGGAACACTGTACATTTAAGCGCCTTCTTTCAGGGACAACCCTGCAGCCCGTGGAAATTCCAGTAAGTTCCCCCAACGGCATGAGAATTATGTCATTTTCCTTAAATCCAACAACTTCACACTCAATTTTACGATTTTGCTCATTATATATTGTGCATACTTCTCCAATAAAGGCCTTTATCCCCTCAACTTCCACAGTAAGTCCTATGACTTTTTTCACAGTTCCCTCCTGATAGGAAAAATTAGCCCTGCTTACCTCTTTATTTAATTCCTGAAAGTTTAAATTTATCACCAAATCATCACCCTCACGGCAAAAATTCACTAATTGCTTGTACTGTCAAATATCTCCCTCAATTTTTTCATAGCTATATCTACAGACAGTATAATTTTCCCCCTGTCCCTCTCTATAACTACGCTGCCATCTTTCAGGGATTCATCCGATATTACAAATATGTCACCCCTAAAGGGCAGTTGTTCCTTCCACATATCCACCTGCTTCTTAAACTCGCCGCAGTACTTTCCTCTGCTCTTTATAATAAAAGTTTTTGAATTCTTGACCTGGGAAAGTGCGTCAAACACCATTTTATTCAAACTGTCCTTGTTTCTAACTTCATCTTTTAAGACACTTTCCACTGCATTTACTATAAATTTCTTGATCTCTTCTTCTTTCTCTGTCAAATATCTTTTCTTTTCATCTACTGCATTCTTCAATACGGCACTTGCTTTATTTCTTATATCCTCGCCTTCGGCCTCGGCCTTTTTTACATTCTTTACATAGCCTTCATCATATGCACTTTTGAAGCCGGCATCTCTTCCTTTTTTCCTGCCTTCTTCATAACCCTTTTTACTGGCAGCATCATATGCTTTCTTTTTGATTTCTTCAGCCTCGTCATTGGCCCTTAAAATTATTTTTTTTCTGTCCTCGGCTGCTTTTTCCATCATGGTATGCAGCAAACTATCATAATTATTTCTTGAGGGTGAGCTGTCTTTATTTTTGTGCCTGCGTTTGGGAGGGGAATGCTTTTTAAACACAGTCACTATATTTTGAGTGCCCTCCTCGTCTATGCTGTCACCTTTTATAATTTTATACGATGATTGCATCTTCTCCACCTCTTGCCATAACTATTTCTCCGGCTTCGTCCAGTCTCCTTATAATATTTACAATACCCTGCTGGGCTTTTTCCACATCCATCAGCCTTACAGGTCCCAAAAATTCTATGTCCTCCTTTAGTGCTGCAGAAGCTCTCTTTGACTGGTTCCTGAAAATACATTCAGCCACCTCTTCGGAACATCCTTTAAGCGCCAGTGAAAGATCTTTTGAATCCACCTCTCTGAGTACCCTCTGAATGGATACATCATCTAAAGTGACAATATCTTCAAATACAAACATGGATTCCTTGACTTTCTCCGCCAGTTCCGCATCCTGCTTCTCCAGACCTTCTGTAATATTTTTTTCAGTAGCCCTGTCTACCTGGTTTAATATATCCACAATAGTCTGGACACCGCCAATTACCCTCATATCGGACTTGACTACGGAAGACAGCTTGTCATCAAGTACCTTCTCTATTTCCTTTACCACCTTATGGGAAGTAGTACTCATTGTAGCAATTCTATAGGATACTTCTGCCTGTTCGCCTTCCGGAAGTGCCGAGAGTATCTGGCCGGCTTTATCCGGCTGAAGATAACAGAGTATAAGTGCTATAGTCTGCGGATGTTCATCAGATATTATATTCAAAAGCTGCTGGGCATCTGCTTTCCTAGCTATAGCAAAGGGTCTAAATTGCTGGGTTGCTTCTGTAACCTTATCCAATATTTCAGCCGCCCTCTGACTTCCAAGAGCCTTTGACAAAAGATTCTTGGCATACTCTATTCCACCTTCCAGCAGATAATCCTTGGCCTTGTTCATCTGAACGAATTCCTGCAGTATTTCCTTTTTCTGATCTGACTTTACAGAACTTATATTGGCTATTTCATAAGTTATCTTTTGTATCTCAGCTTCCGGCAGCTTTTTAATTATACCTGCAGAGGCTTCTGGTCCAAGAGTTATAAATAATATGGCAGCTTTCTGCACTCCAGTTAATTTCTTTTGATTGTCTCTAGCCATCTTCTATCACCTCTCATCTTCCGCTAACCAGGACTTTATTATGTCTGCGACTTGATCAGGTTTGTCTTTGGCATATTTCTTTATCTCATTTTCAAGGTGGACATCTTCATTTTCCGTCTCAAGTTCCACAGGTTTAAATTTAGGTTTCTCCTTAACCTGGGTTTCATCCTCTGCAGCTTCATTTATAGGCTGAGGTTCCTCCATCTCTTCGTCAAACAAGTCTTCTTCCTCTTCACGCTTCTTTCTTCTCCAGAGTATGACTCCAACTATGGCTGCAACTGCCACAGCCGCAAGACCACCTATGATGGCAATAAGCCTGTTTCTCTTAGCCAGCTGTTCTGCCTTGTTCATGGCATCCATATCCTTTTTCGCATTGTCCTGTGCAGTAGTGTCAAAAGGCAGACCTTCTACATTTATGGTATCTCCACGGTTTGCATCGTACCCTATGGAAGAAACTGCAAGATTTCTTATGGAAGTTCTCGTAGCATCATCCACATTCCCGTCCAATGCCACAGAAGCAGTAAGCCTTTTGACACTTCCGGGCGCTCTTATAGTTTTTTGTTCTGTTTTGGACACATCATAATTTCTGGTAACCTCGTTGTCGGTTGAATTCCCATTATTGCCTGTAGTAGTGGTGGTGTTGCTCATATTATTATCTACAGGACTGGCTCCTGCATTATTTGTACCGCCGGTATTCGTACTGTTTACCGTATGTTCGCTCACCACTGCCGTTCTGTTTGGATCATAGGTTGTAGCATCCTGCTGCACCGCATCAAAATCCAGATCTGCATTTACCCTCACCTGAACTTTACCTTTACCGTATACAGTTTCAAGCATGCTCAAAAGTCTCTGTTCAAGATCTTTTTCGTATTGCTGCTGCAATTTTTGTTGTTTTTCAGCAGGAACGGTACTGTCTTCCGCACCGCTGCCATTATCCTGATACAAATCCCTGGTTAGAAGATTCATTTTGTCGTCTATTATCTGCACATTTTTCTTGGGCAGATTTTTTACACCACCAGATACAAGTGCAACCAGAGCTTTTACCTGATCCTGGCTGAGATTCTGTCCCGATTTCAACTTTAAAGTCACAGAAGCACTTCCCGGCTGGGTATCTTTCACAAATTCCGTATCGTCGGGAATTACAAGATGCACCCTGGCATCTTCAACTTGAGGAAGAGCTTTTATCGTTCTCTCCAGTTCGCCTTGAAGCGCCCTTTGATAATTTATTTTGATTTCAGCATCTGTACTTCCCAAATTATTCTTATCAAATAGCTCAAATCCCTGACTTCCATTGGTAAGCTGCACTTCTGAAAGTACTTTCATCCTGTCAGCATCCACTTCATCTTTAGGCACTAAGATTGAATTTCCCTCTACTTTGGCATCTATTTTGTCATCTTGAAGCTTTTTATACACCGCTGCCGAGTCAGTCTGGTTCATATTTGAGAAAAGCACCGCATATTTTTTCTTTCCCAAAGACACTCCTCCAAATATAATTGCTGCTATAATTCCTACGGCTATAATCCCAAAAGCTATCTTTCTATTTCTACTAGAATTCTTCCATTTATCTGTTAAGTTTTTAAAAAATTGCGATAGCTTGCCCATCAATTAAGCACTCCTTCTAAAACTGTGTTCTATTCAATTCCTGGTATGCATCCACAAGTTTGTCCCTAATCTGTACTGCCAGCTCCAGTGACTGTTTAGCCTGTTCCGTATCCAGCATGACATTATGTATATCCGTTCTATCCCCTTCTACAAACTCTTTAGTACTGTTATCCGCCTGTATCTGCTGGTTGTTTACATCATCCAGCTTGTCCTTCAGCACTGACGCAAAATCCGATATACTGCTGCTCGTATTCGTATCACCTGTTACACTGCTGTTTTTATTGCTGCCAATTATATTTCCATTTTTTAAATTGCTGCCCTGCACCGATTTGTTAAAATCAAACACCTTGCTGTCAGGCACAAATTCGTTTATTCTCATATGTATTCACTCCCCTTTCTATTTTCCTATTTCAAGAGCTTTTGAAAACATGCTCTTTTCTGCATCAATGGCACTTACATCTGCTTCATAAGATCTAGTAGCCACCATCATATCCGACATTTCATTCAATATATTTACATTGGGCATTGATACATAGCCATTGGCATCTGCATCTGGGTTGGTAGGATCATACACCTGCTTGAATGGTGAAGCATCTTCCACAACTCCTACAGCTTTGACACCTTTAGGTACAACTTCGTATTGTCCATTTTTATTCAGCTCGCTTTGAAGATTTTCCTGAAACACCGCCACCTTTCTCCTATAAGGCTGTCCATTGGCACCCCTTGTAGTCTCAACATTGGCCATATTGGAAGCTATGGTATCCATTCTGAGCCTTTCCGCAGAAAGCCCGCTGGCGCTTATTCTCAATGTATTGAAAGCTTCAATCATAATACATCCTCCTACCTTCCATCTATTACATACTGTCTCATAGAAAGCCTGCTGTTTATCTGATTTACAAGTGCATTGTACATGAGAGCATTAGCTGACTGGTTTACCATTTCATTATCTATGTCAACATTGTTTCCATCTTCCCGCATACTGGTACTGTTGTCCGTATTCATATCTATGTCACCGTAATCATTTCCTATTTTCATATGTTTTTCATTATCCGTTTTAAGTTCTAGATCATCCATGCTTTTTTTTAAGTTTTCCTCGAAGGTAACATATTTCCGCTTGTATCCTTTTGTGTTTATATTAGATATGTTATCGGCTATTGCAGTACCCCTCGCCTGGGATGCATCCAATCCCCTTTGCAGCAGGTCATACGTCAGTTCATCATTAGGCACTTGAGATACATTCAACTATTATCCCTCCATTTCTATTATTTTATATATTTTTCCACAAATTTCTAGAAAATATTTCACAGAGGAAATATTTTTAGTCATATTTAATTTAATCATGTCTTAATTTTAATTATATTTTATTTTCAATTAAAATTGCTTTCCAACATAAACTATAATATCACAAAATTGCATGTTAATGCTACAATTATATGAAATTTTTTCTATTTAATATAAATTTTAATTAAAAAACAAAAATTTACGATATCATAGTATAATTTTTGTAAAAATGTCCTCTTTTCTACCATTAATAACATACATAGACATATACTATATTTTCTATTTTCTGCTACTTATGTTACAGCTGTGTTATAGTTATGTTATTTCATATTAAAATCCAATTCTTCAGCCAAAAAATGCCAAAAAACTACTTAAATATAAAATATTTTATATTTAAGTAGTTTACAGTCTAAAAACACTATTTGACATTTTCCAATATTCTAAGCACATCCTGGGGAAGTTTATTTGCCTGGGCAATCATGGCATTGGAAGCTTCTATAATTATGCCCTCTCTTGAATAATCAGTTATTTCCTCCGCCATATCCGCATCGCTTAAACTGCTGTCTGCCTCGATCATCTGGTCAGTCAAATCCTGCATATTATAATAATTGGTCTCAAACCTGTTCTCCAGAGAACCATATTTGCTCCTGAAGGAGATAACTTTAGTAAGGGTCGTATCTATGGCCTGTAATGTATCGCCTACATTGCCATCCAATATATCCTTACCTTTGTCCCTTTTGATAGAATACAGGTCTGCGACGTCACTGTTTTCATTATTGGTCAGGTCAAGCTGTGGTATATCCGTATTTTCTCCCGCATTAGCTCCTACAGACACACTTATAGACTTACTTCCCCCATTTTGTCCCAGCAGTTTTAAGCCGTTGAATTCAGTCTGATCTGCCATAGTACTTATTCCATCCAGCATCTGATCTATTTCATTTTGTATCACATTCCTATCCGATGGTGTAGTCGTTCCGCTGCCTGCCTGCAGTGTAAGCTGCCTTATCCTCTGAATCATTCCAGTAATTTCCTGAAGACCGCCTTCTGCAGTCTGAAGCATGCTGACGCCATCCTGGACATTTTTAGCTGCAGTTTGAAGTCCACCTATCTGTAATTTTAAATTCTGGCTCTGTACTATTCCGCTGGGGTTGTCCCTGGCAGTGTTCAATTTAAAGCCGCTTGACAGCCTGAATGAGTTTTCACTCTGTCTAATCAGAGCCTGATTTTGAAGAAAATTCATAGTCAGCGCCGGCATATTATAGCTTATTCTCATAAAATTCCACTCCTCTTATTTATTTTAAGGCTGCAGTTCCTTCTAAATTTCACAGTTGATACTTGCCTTTTCGACGTACTACATTAATGTTATCGAAAGCTACTGTAAAATGCTTTAGTGGAATTTAAAACATTTTTCATTTTGTGTTCTATATAGTCCTATTATAAGGCTCTATTCTCACATACATTCTAAATAATTCCAGTGCCTGTTCCTCGCTTATCTGCCCGCTGTCCAAATTCCTGTACAATATATATAAATTGGCATTCATATTTGGATCCGTACTTTTAGTTTCCTTCATCTTTTCAAGTATTCTCTGCTTAAGAGAAATATTGCTGTCGTCAAGTTCTCCCTGTATTAAATTCAACATTTTTTCTGCTGCTTTCCTCGTGGATTTTTCTCCAGTGCTTATCTTTATATTTTTTAATTCCAGAATCAATGTATTTATACAATTTTTATCAATGAGTATCTTTTCTGACTTATCACTTCCCATAATAACTTCCACCCCTCTTTAAATCACTTTATTCTATATTCTACCAGCTGAAATAATTTAATGTCAATAAGTGAAAATTTTGGAACAAGTTCTTATAAAATTCGGGTGGAGAAAATATTCTCAATCAAACTCCACCTGAATTTAAAAATCAAGCCAAAGCTTCACCCTTGTACTCTAAAAACTGAATTCTATTTGCCTCTACAGCAGTAGAAAATTTTTTTACTCCATCCTTTACATAATTTCTAGTGCATATTTTACCGTTGACACCTAAAAGTCTTCCTTTTTTCAAGTAAGAGCACAATTTATCCCCTTTATTGGTCCAGTAGGAAATTGGAATAAAATCAGCTCCCCTTTCACCGCTGCTGTTTATAAAATCCCTGCTGACAGCTAAAATAAATTTAATTACACTCCTAGAATTATTCTCCATTTTAATAATTTCTGCATCCCTAGTAAGTCTTCCAATAAGAGTTACACTATTCAAAACTTTTACCTCCCTGTTGGTTTTTCTGTAATTATACCCCAGGGGAAAAGTCTTATTCACAATAATTTTATTCCTATATAAATTCTCGTACAAATAGATTGAAAATTTACATATTTTAAGATTCAACAGGTAAAATTTCTGTCCAGTAACCATCGGGATCCGATATGAAGTAAAGTCCCATTTTTTTGTTTTCATAACATATACAGCCCATTTTTTTATGATACTCATGTGCAGCTTCTATATCGTCCGTTCTTACTGCCATATGAACCTCATTATCTCCCAAATTGTACGGCTCTTTTCTGTCTCTGAGCCAGGTAAGCTCTATTTTGTAATTTTTTACTCCATCTCCCATAAAAACCAGTGTAAAGCTTTTATCCTCCGCTTCCTTTCTCCCGGTTTTCTTAAAGCCAAGAGCCTTTTTATAAAATTCTATACTTTTGTCCAAATTCAAAACATTTATATTATTGTGATCAAATACAAATTTCATTATTTATCATCCTCCATAAATATAAATTGAATCAGCAGCATGCTTGATATAATTATATCCTATATTTTCACATATGTTAACCTCAGTATAAAATCTGACCTCCCTTTGTGATATAATAAAAATAATTTAAATCAAAAAGAAGGTGGACACATGAAAAATTACAATATTAAAATTCATTACCTGTACCACAGTAGTTTTGCCGTAGAAACTCCCTCTCATTTTCTAATATTTGATTACTATATGGATTCTTTTGATTCTCACAAGCATACTCTGGAAAACGGGCTCATTTCAGAAGATCTCATAAGGGATAAAAAGAACCTGCTGGTTTTTTGTTCACACAGACATCCAGATCATTTCAATCCCATAATATTGAAGTGGCAGAAAGTAAATCCTGAGACAAGGTACATATTGAGCAGTGATATAAAAATAAGAAAGCCTCCTAAAAATTATTATAGGCTCTCCCGCTATGAAAGCCTGGATCTGGGTGATATATATATAAAAGCTTATGGTTCTACCGATGTGGGAATCTCATTTTTAATAAAGCTTGACGGAATCACTGTATTTCATGCCGGCGACCTGAATTTATGGCAGTGGAAGGAAGATTCAAATGGTGAACAGATATCTGCTGAAAAAAATTTCAAGATGGAAGTGGGGAAAATAAAGGGTGAAAAAATTGACTTTGCATTTTTCCCGGTGGATCCAAGGCTGGAAGAGCGCTATTCCCTGGGTGGAAAATATTTTATAGACCAGATTCATCCTAAATTTTTCATACCGATGCATTTTTGGGACAATACCTATATAACCGGGGATTTTGCAGAACTCTTAAAACATTCTTCTACAAAATGTCTAACTATAGATCACAGGGGACAGACTTTTGATTTCAGTTAGGGAGATAAGAAAGAATTTGGGGTTCAACAGCGCCGGACTGGAAGTAACAAAAGATCATGTCCATATTGATTTTTCAAAACCAGTGGAAATATTGAGTTCCGCCATATTAAACGGAGGTTTCACCAAAGCCAGCAATATAGTCAACATGAAAATTCCCCAAAACAAAAGTACGGACAGCAGCAATAAATTTCCCTCCCCGGAAACTACCATAGAGAAATATATAGAATCAAAAAAATGGAAGGGAAAATCTGTGGGCATGATGACTGCTGCAAACATGAAATCCTTCAGAAGCGTCCGTGCAGATAAAAATGGTGTAATAGTGCAGAGTTTCATAACCATGGGAATATCAAATGCAAGGAGGGCAGGAGATCCGGCTGACTGGAAAAGTTTTAACTCACAAAATCCAAAACCCGGCACTATAAATATAATTTTAGGTACAAATGCCAGACTGTCGAAAGCTGCCATGGTAGAGGCCATCATGATAATCACGGAAGCCAAGACCTGCATAATGCAGGATTTCAATATATTGAGCCCTGTAAGTAAAAAAACTGCAACAGGTACAGGTACGGATTCCTGCGTACTTTTTACAGGCACTGGTCAAAACATAGATTACTGTGGAAAACATGTCCTAATGGGAGAAATGATAGCAGGCGTAGTTTTAAAATCCTTAAGAGAATCTGTATCTGAAATAATTTCCTGGGGCAAAACCCAGTGGATTTAGAATTTCTCCCTCTCAATATCCCTATTTAAGTCCCGTGGATCCAAAGCCCTTTTGTCCCCTATCCGTGCTACTTAGCTCATCCACCTCTTCTACAGACACTTGTTTTACAGGTTTTACCACCATCTGGGCAATTTTCATTCCTCTTTCCACCAGGAAAGATTCTCTGCTCAGGTTTATCATGAGTACTTTTATCTCACCCCTGTATCCCTCATCCACAGTTCCCGGTGAATTCAGAAGTGTAATCCCATATTTCAGGGCAAGCCCGCTTCTGGGTCTCACCTGGGCTTCAGTATTTGAAGGCAGCTGAATACCTATTCCAGTATGTACAAGTTTTCTCTCCATCGGTTTTATAAGTACCTCTTCTACCGAAAACAGATCAAGCCCCGCATCTCCGCTGTGGGCATAAAAAGGAATTCTGGCTTCCGGATTGATCTTTTTTATCAACAACTTCATATATGTATTCCCTCTTTCATCATAATTTTTGAATTACAATAATAAAATACCATCAAAATTTATAAAGCACAATGGAAATACCATTATAGAAATGTTATTATCTATATAAAACAATCAATAAATTCAGGTGGTGTTTAAAACTGTGTACAATTATCTTACCAAAGAAGCTATAGACAAACTAAAAGTGGAAATTGAACATAGAAAAGTAGTAGTAAGACACAATATAAATGAAAGCTTAAAAGAAGCCAGAGCCCAGGGGGATCTGAGTGAAAATTTCGAATACAAGGCCGCCAAAAGAGACAGGGCCCACAATGAAAGCAGAATACGCTATCTCGAAAAAATGATAAGAACTTCAAAGCTCATAAAAGATACGACCTCAAAAAATCAGGTTGGAATCGGTAAAACAGTATGTCTGAAATTTTCAGGGGAAGAAAAAGCCGAAAAATTTGAAATAGTAACTACCATAGAAGCAGATCCCATGAATAACAGGATAAGTATAGAATCCCCCCTGGGCTCTGCAATATACAAACATGAAACAGGTGACAGTGTCCCTGTAAAATCACCCCAGGGACAGTATTATGTCAAAATTGAAAGTATCAGGTAAAACAAGATATTTATTTCAGGTTATCTGTCAGGGAATCTTCTATGGAGGATATCCCTGCCTTTTCTATAATAGGATTTCATTACTTCCTCCGGAACCATACTTCCTCCCGTGGCCCAGGCAATGTGGCAGGAATTTTCCATTTTGTCTTTCAGATTATTATCTTTTATATATTTTTTGCCAGCTTTACTTTTAAGTAATTGAACCGAACCCAGTACTCCTGCCAGAGCCGAGGGTTCCAATGAAATATTTTCCGAATCTATAAGTGTGCTTAAAAGCATATAAAGTTTTTCATCCTTTACTGTATAACAGCCGCTTATCAGTTCTTCCATAGTCTTCCCCACAAATTTGGACGCCCTTCCAACAGCAAGCCCATCTGCCTCGGTGATTCCATCAATTCCAAAATCCTGGACACATACTTTGTCGTGAAGGCCTGTTACAAGCCCGAGGAGCATGCAGGGCGAATGAGTTGGCTCTGCGAAAAAGCAATGCACATTGTCTTTGAAAACCAATTTAAGTCCGAAGGCAACTCCCCCAGGTCCTCCCCCTACTCCGCAGGGAAGATAAACAAACAGCGGGTGATTTTCATCAACTGCAATATTCATCTCTTCCAGCTGATTTTTTAACCTGTAAGCCGCTACGGCGTACCCAAGAAACAGATCGGTAGAATTCTCATCGTCCACAAAATACATGTCTGGATCCTGAAGGGACTGTCTCCTTGCTTCCACTATTGCTCTGCTGTAATCCTCCTTATATTCTACTACCGTCACACCTTTGCTCCTTAAAAGATCCTTTTTCCACTGTCTTGCATCTGCAGACATATGTACATATACCTTAAATCCCAGTTTTGCACTCATGATGCCTATACTGAGGCCTAAATTTCCCGTTGACGCCACTGCAATGGAATACTTTGAAAAAAGCTTCCTGAATTCGCTGCTGTCGATAACAGAGTAATCGTCATTTTCCTTCAGCAGATTATTTTTAACTGCCAGATCTTCTGCATGCTTCAGTACCTCATAAATACCTCCTCTGGCCTTGATGGAACCTGAAATGGCAAGCTCATTATCGCATTTCAGTATCATCTGTCCCGGCAGTTTTTCGTCAAACATTGCTTCAATTTTTCTCTGCATGAAAGGTATTTTTGCAGTAGGAGATTCTATAATTCCCCCGGTTTTCTGTGTCTCAGGAAAAACCTTCATAATATAAGGCGCAAATCTTTTCAGCCTTTTTTCAGCATCCTTCACATCCTTCTCGCCAAGCGAAATATTCTTCATGGCACTTGAAAATTTTCTTACCTTCGGGTTCGCCCAAAAAACTTCTTTTGTAGATACAATGTCACTTATTACAGGAAACTGCCTTTCCCACTCTCCTGTAGATTTACCCTGTACAATTTTATTTTCCACATCTATCACTTCTTTCTTTTATAATCCAATGATTTTATTATAATACAAATATCGTTTTTGGTCAGTTAAAGAGTTTAGGTTTTGTTTATAATTAGTTTATATAAAATAGAGATATGTATTTTAAAATATAATAAGGAGGTACTTCCAAATAAAATACAGGGAGATGTAAAAATGAAACCAGGTAAAAAAACAGCTGTGGTAATAAGTTTTACCATAGGAATAGTAATGTTTGCCACTACAGCTTTTGCCGAAGTTACATCCAAAAGCGGCTATGACCAGCTCAAGGATTCTGTGAAATACACTGCAAAAGCCTGCACC
Source organism: Clostridium lapidicellarium (assembly GCF_041224415.1). NCBI lineage: Bacteria > Bacillati > Bacillota > Clostridia > Eubacteriales > Clostridiaceae > Clostridium > Clostridium lapidicellarium. The sequence continues at coordinate 328,465 of NZ_JBGFFE010000001.1, forward strand.
AGCGGACTTTCAAGCTATACTGTAGATATGTCCTTTGCCGTAAAGGACGGTACCAGTACAGTATATTCCGGTGACAATATATCCAGATACGATCTGTCAAATAAATCAAAGGAGGATATAAGTACAGTTTACAGCGGCTCAAAAAAAGCTGAAAATTATTATTATATGGACAGGAACAGTGTAATAAATAAACCCAAAGACTCCCCCTCCTATTATGTAACCAATTATACAGACGGCACAAACTGGAGTATGACGAATCCCTTCGATGAAGACAGGGCTTCAGATATTGAAAAGATAGCAGATGCCATTGTTGGAAATCTCAAAGATTCTGTTTCAGTAAACGTAAAGCAGGACGGTTCAAGGGAAATTTCCGGTTCCCTAAACAGCACTCAGATCCCGTCGCTAATAAATGCACTGGTATCCCTTCAATTCAAAAATTCATTTGCCGAAGATATTAGAAGATCCGGCGACACAATCAACGTTCCCGAACTTACAAATAATATATTTGTAAAAAATGTCAGGGGAACTGCTTCTGTTGACAAAAATGGCTTAATAAGAACCGTACTCGGCTCGGGAATAATTTCAGGCACTGACAAAAATGGACAAAACCACAATTTAACTTTTGAACTGCTGCTTAAAACAAGCAATATAGATTCAACTACAATTAAAAAGCCTGATCTCTCAGGTAAAAAGACAATAGTACAAACCGCCAAATCCTCTGAAGTAAATAAATTATCAAATCCCGAAAAATACCTTGGGACATATACTCAGAATATAGTAATTGAAAAAAATGGGGAATTCATAAAAATCGGCGAAGGTACAATAACTATCGAAAAAATAGACACCAATACTGTAAGCGGAACTTATGAATCAAAATATACAAGCGGCTATGAAGACGAAAATCAGAAATTGAATTTCAGCGGCAATTTTGACAAGCAAAAAAATGGCGGTGATGATTTCAATGCAGAGATAACTGCAGCTGCAGATTCAAAAGAACCTGTAAAAGGCAATTTACATCTCAACCCAAACTATGCAGGCATACAATTCAGCATAGATGGGAATGCCCTTACAAATTACGATTCCCAGTACAATAAAGTATTCAAGTAACAATTTTTATGGTGAAGATTTTCGGTGTCATCCGAAGATCTTCCAAAAAAAGAGGTGTATAAATGGAAAACGCTATTGAAATAAAAAACTTATGCAAGACATATAAAAACGGGAGAGGTATAGACAATATAAATCTTGACATCTCAAGCGGGGATATATTCGGCTTTCTGGGACCGAACGGTGCCGGGAAAACCACGGCCATGAAGATAATGACAGGCCTCATGAAACCGGATCGAGGTGATGTGAAGATACTAGGTCACAGTATTTTGACAGAATTTGAAAAGGCAATCTACAATGTGGGATGCATCATTGAAACCGCAGAAGCCTATCCATATTTAACAGCTTTTGAAAACTTAAGACAATTTTCAAGATATTATAAAGATGTGGATACCGGCAGAATTATGGAAATTCTAGACGCTGTAGGGCTCCTGAAATACAAGGATGAAAAACCCGCAAGATTTTCCCTCGGAATGAAACAGAGACTCGGAATTGCATCCTCACTCCTGTCAAAGCCCCGAGTCGTAATTTTAGATGAACCCTTAAACGGCATGGATGTGGAGGGAATGATAAACGTACGAAATATCATCAAGAACCTGGCAGAAAATGAGGGAACCACCTTCTTCATTTCAAGCCACCTTATTCATGACATTGAATTGACCTGCAAACATGTTGGAATACTATACAACGGCAGAGTTATCAATGTAGACAGTACAGAAAACATATTGAACAGCTATGCTTCCCTTGAAAATTATTTTATCAGTGAGGTAGAGAGAAATGATAGAATTTAAACAAGCTTTGATAAACGAAATTGAAAAATTATATAAAAAGAAAAAAGCTGCGGCAGCAGTCGTACTTTCCCTGATCTTTATCGTATTCGGGCAGATTTTCATATCACTTGTAAGAAATAATTTTGGCGTACAGGGAGTTTCCAGCAGTGAATTTCCCCTGCTCATTCTTTCCATAATTATAAACATCCTGCTTCCTCTTTTTGTAGCACTCGTGACTATAGATAGCTTCTGCGGTGAATTTTCTCAAAACACCATGAAAATAACCCTGACAAGACCCATTACCAGATTGAAACTGTATTCGGCGAAAATAGCATCCATATGCATATTCATATTCTCCATACTGGTGTTGTCCATGATATTTTCCATAATATCGGGCCTTATATTTAATTCAAATTCCTTCAATCTTTCAGACATATTTAAAATAACAATTTCCTATATAGTGACCCTTTTTCCCATGGTAATTCTATGTCTTGTGATTGTCCTGCTTGCAAATATATTTAAAAATGGAATAGCAGTATTCTTTCTGTCGATACTTGTATTCATTGCCTTCAAATCAATGGAAATCTTCTTTCCTGCTTATTCTGGAATTTTCTTTACATCCATGTTCGGATGGTATAATCTGTGGATCATGGACAATATTCCTCTTTTAAAAATTTTTCGGGAATTCATGATGATGTTAAGCTATGCTATAATATTGTATACAGCTGGATACTACATATTTGACAATAAAGATTTCTAACATAATGAAAGGAATAAAAATGGATATAAAAAAACGCCTTATCATCTACAATAACCTGACAATAATAGTTCCACTCATGGTTACAGGTATAGTTGCCCTGATATTTATATTTGTTTCCTCAAAATTTTTCAACACCAATATAACTTACAATGATTTCAAAAAAGTTTCCATCGTAAAATCGGAATTGTTAGATGTAACCAACGATATAGCAAAATCAGGTACCAAAAGTATAAAGGGAGATCGGGAATTTCAAAAATATCTGACTGAAAAACTTTCCGCTGTAAACGGGAAAATTATAATAATCAAAAACGGAAATGTCGAATTTTCTTCACAGGATCTGGAGAAAATCGACATAGCAAAATCTTTGAGGGAATCGGACAGAAAGTTGAAAAATCATCTGCAGATAGATAATATTTACTATTCAATTGACAGATTCCCCTTGATATTCAGGGACGGAACTCCCGGTAAAGTTATATTTCTAGTTCCATCTGCAGTGAGATCGAATATTCTTAAAAATTTTATCATAACCATACTGCTTACATTTCTTATCAGTTTTGCTTCAATGAGTGTAATCATATCTTATATATTTTCCAAAAAGATACTGGAACCCATCACCCTTTTAAAAAAAGCTACGGCGGAAATAAGCCGGGGTGACCTGAATTTCAGAATTGTGGAAAGCGGAGACAGAGAGGTAAGGGAACTCTGTGCTGATTTTGAAAAAATGCGAATACAACTCAGGGATTCTGTGAGAATGAGGATGAAATACGATGAAAACAGGAAAATGCTCCTATCAAGCATATCCCATGATTTAAAGACCCCCATAACTTCTATAGAAGGTTATGTACAGGGAATTTTGGACGGAGTGGCAAGTACTCCACAAAAACTGGAACACTATTTGAAAACCATATATTCTAAAGCAGGGCAGATGAACTCCATGATAGATGATCTGCTCTTATATTCCAAACTAGATCTCAAACAAATTCCCTTCAATTATGAAAAAACAGATATTGTAGAATACTTCAACTATTATATTTCAGAAAATGAACCCGAGCTTGAAAAATCCAACATAAAAATCAAACTGGAAAATGATCTTAAAAATTCAAAATATGTTATGATAGATAGAGAAAGATTTATGAGAGTAATATTAAATATCATAGGCAACTCAAAAAAATATATGGACAAAACCCGCGGACAGATAACTATATTTTTGAGAGAAACCAATCTAAGTATTATAATTGAAATAAGAGACAATGGCTGCGGAATCAGCCAGAATAATGCAAATAAAATTTTCAACAGATTTTACAGGGAGGACCCATCGAGAAACAGTATAGATGGAAGCGGTCTGGGGCTTGCCATATCAAAACAGATTGTAGAAGGTCATAATGGAAAAATATGGGCTATTTCCCATGGAACCGATGGTACAAGCATAATAATATCCCTCGGTAAAATTGCAAATACTATGGACAAGAGAGGTAATTATGAAAAAAATTTTAATAATTGAAGATGATTTGAGCATAGCGGAACTCCAAAGGGATTACCTGGAACTGGAAGGATTTGAAGTTACAATATGTACAGATGGCATGGAAGGCTTAAATACACTCAAAAAATTCGAATTTGATCTTTTAATTCTGGACATAATGCTTCCCAAAATAGACGGATACAGTATTCTGCGCAGCATACAGGATAAAAAAGACATTCCCGTACTTTTGGTTTCCGCCAAAAAAGAGGAAATAGACAAGATAAAGGGTCTCACTTTAGGTGCGGATGACTATATCACAAAACCTTTCAGCCCAAGCGAACTGGTTGCAAGAGTAAAATCCCACATTAAAAACTATGAGCGGATAAAAAATAAATTCACTTTAAAGTTTTCCAAATTAAACATAAGAGGGCTCGAAATATTAAAGGACTCCAGGCAGGTATTCGTAAATGGAACTGAAGTTTTCCTGGCCCAAAAGGAATTTGATCTCCTTCTTTACATGGCCCAAAACCCCAACATAGTCTTCAGCCGTGAAGAATTATTCGAAAACATATGGGGACTTGACTCAATGGGAGACAATGCCACAGTCACAGTACATATAAGAAGAATAAGGGAAAAAATAGAGTTTGACCCATCACATCCGCAATATATAGAAACAGTTTGGGGCGCAGGATATAGACTTAGAAGCTGAACATGCGATTGCCAATTGACAATGTACAATTGATGAAAGTTTGCAGCTGTAAATCCTAATTTCACACAAATCCAGGTTCATTTCCGATTTCCGAATCATCAGCTGAAACTCCGCTCAAAATAAACCTTGCCACCAGTTCATTTCTACAAACTGGCACCGATTCTGCCCACTGTATTTGTTCACGATTTGTTCATGACCCCCGGGGGTTGCCTGTCCACTCCAATTTACATCTTTATATTCGAAAGGCTTGAGGCTGTTATATTATACTTTATTTAGGGTACACTATAATCAAGTTTAGAAAGAGGAGGTGGTGTTATGAATAATTCAACAAATATACCCAATAGATTAATTAATGAGAAAAGTCCTTATCTATTACAACACGCCTATAATCCTGTGGACTGGTTTCCCTGGGGAGATGAAGCATTTAACAAGGCTAAGTTAGAAGATAAGCCTGTCTTTTTATCTATTGGGTATAGCTGAATTGGTTCATGAAAAACACGTGTCACTGGTGCCACGTTATGGCTCATGAAAGCTTCGAAGATTCAGATGTGGCCAAAATACTAAACGATAATTTTGTCTCCATAAAAGTGGATAGAGAAGAAAGGCCCGATATAGACAGTGTATATATGAAAGTCTGTCAAGCATTTACAGGAAGTGGCGGGTGGCCTCTTACAGTAATAATGGCTCCGGATCAGAAACCTTTTTTTGCCGGAACTTATTTTCCAAATGAGGATATAGATGAATCTCTGGGCTTGAAAAGCATACTCGAATACCTTTCCTCAGCCTGGAAAGACAATAGAAATCAGCTGTCGGAGATAAGCGGCTCCATAATAAATTCAATAGCAAAATCAAATAAGAATCCCATAAGAGGTATTTCAAAGGACATATCACAAGAGGCTTTTTCTGAATTAAAGCACAGTTTCGACAGCCTGTACGGAGGATTTGGCAGTTCTCCAAAATTTCCTATTCCCCATAATCTTTTTTTCCTCATGAGGTATTTTTACATAACTAAAGACAGCTCCTCCCTTGAAATGGTGGAAAAAACATTGGACTGCATGCAAAGAGGCGGAATATACGATCATGTAGGATATGGATTCAGCCGCTATTCCACGGACAGAAAATGGATTGTTCCGCATTTTGAAAAGATGCTCTATGACAATGCACTGCTGGCCATGGCCTATACAGAAGCTTTCCAGATAACATCAAACAAAAGGTATTCGGAAACAGCAGAGGATATACTCACCTATGTTTTAAGGGACATGACTTCAAATAAAGGTGTTTTTTATTCTGCAGAAGATGCGGACTCCGAAGGTGAGGAAGGCAAATTCTATACATGGTCTCCGGAGGAAATAAAAAAGATATTGGGAGACAAAGACGGCAATAAATTCTGTTACTATTTCAACATAACACCTTCCGGCAATTTTAAAGGCAAAAGCATACCCAATCTAGTAGGTTCTTCCATTCCAAATGGAGACTTGAACTCCATGAAAAACTGCAGAAAAAAATTATTCGAAGTAAGAAAAAATAGGGTCCATCCATTTAAAGACGACAAAATTTTGACTTCCTGGAACGGACTTATGATTGCAGCCCTGTCTATAGCCGGAAGAGTTTTGAACAATAAAAAATATACCGCAGCTGCAAAAAAAGCAGTGGATTTCATTTTTAAGGAACTAACTGGAGAAGACGGGCGTCTGCTGGCAAGCTACTGCAGGGGGAAACCCTCCCCTGCCGGTTACCTGGACGACTATGCCTTCCTAATCTGGGGACTTATAGAACTGTATGAATCGACTTACAATCCAGAATACCTTGAAAAAGCTCTCGGGTTAAATGAAGATCTCATAAGATTTTTCTGGGATGAAAAAGACGGAGGTTTCTTCCTCTACAGCAGCGACAGCGAACAGCTGATCACCAGGCCGAAAGAAATATATGACGGTGCAATTCCCTCCGGGAATTCTGCAGCCCTGCTGAATATGATTAGATTGTCACATTTAACTCCGGTATATGACTTCAAGGATAAAATTGAAAAACTACTTAAAAACTTTGCCGGTGAGATAAACAGTTTCCCCTCGTCATATTCCTTTTTACTGTGCGGACTATTGTTTTACAAATATCCAACCAGGCAAATTATTCTATCGGTCGGCAGCAATACTGAAGACACGAAAAGAGCAGTGGCCCTGATAAACAAAAAATATAATCCATTTTCCATTTCAATTTTGTATTCCCATCTAAATGAGAATTTGGAAAATATATTTCCTTACATCAAGAATTACATGGCCATAAGGGGGAAAACCACCGTATACATCTGTGAAAATTTCACCTGCCGCAAACCCATTACAGACATGAATTTGTTGAAAGACATACTATAGATTCCAGAATCAAGGTGGTCCCTGTGGAAATATTTCCACAGGGACCACCTTCTCTGAAATCAATATTGAAAAGTTTTTGTATTTTCACATAGAGATACTTGAAGCTTTTTATTTTTCACCACTTTTTTATAAGAACATAAGAATTCATTCAATTCAGGATCTTTAAGATCTATTTTCCCGCCGCTCTTCAAGAGAAGTTTTTCATCACTTATAAATACATCCAAATCATTTAGGGAACTTTTTACATGATAGGTAACCATTACCATGCTTCCCATTTTGCTTTTATATTTATCCTGAAAACTCATCTTCTTCCTCAGGTCTTCATAATTATTACTGTCTTCCATGGAAGGCACATCAATGCCCATGCTTTTCATCTGCCTTGCCACATCTTCCATGTCAAATCCATATCTTTTCATAAGTTCCTTCTGGATATTAAATAATTTTTCCTGAGATATGTTGTTTTTCTCCATATATTCTTGAATATTTTTATAAAAATCACTCATAGAAAGTCTTCCCTGAGACATATCATAAGAAAGCCCATACACATAGTCTTCAAATTTCTGAACATCTTTTTCCCGGGCTTTATTTTTAATATCATTAAAATTTACAATTCTGCTTTCTTTATCATCCATAAAAATCCTCTCTCTTTCATATAAGATATTTTATCACATAAACCAACAGGCTAATACCCCTTTATATATTAATTTTATCAAAATTTGCAATACAATACTACTAAACTATTTATTTTCTAAAAAAACAATATTATAATTAATACAGTAGACTGACAAATGGAGTGATTTTATGGAAATTTTCATTATATTACTTATAATAGCAAATATAATTTTAACATTTACACTGCTTGTTAAGAGGAACAATAATATCAATTCAAAAGATATATCAAATTTGTTTACAAATATGGGCTCTGCAATAAAAGATGAATTTTCGAGAAACAGACAGGAAAACAGCTCTTTAAAAACCGAGAGCAATATGGAGCTTTCGAACAATCTTAAAAATATTTCCGATATACAGAAAAACCAGCTCGACAGTTTTTCAAAGCAGCTTTTATCACTTACAAATTCAAATGAAAAAAGTCTTAACAAAATGAGAGAAACAATAGAAACACGAATTCTAGGACTGCAAAACGAGAACAGTAAAAAACTGGATGAAATGAGAAGCTTGGTGGATGAAAAACTCAACAAATCTCTTGACAAGAAACTCAGCACCTCATTTTCATCCATAAGTCAAAGGCTGGAAATACTCTACAAGAGGCTGGGTGAAATAGGGAGCCTCGCAAACGGTGTCGATGATTTAAAAAGAGCCCTTACAAATATAAAGGTAAGAGGTATATTCGGAGAAATTCAACTTAATTCCATATTGGATGATATTTTGACAAAAGAACAATATAAAACAAATGTTGCAACAAAAAAAGGCAGCAGTGAAAGAGTGGAGTTTGCCATTAAAATTCCATCTAAAGATGAGAAAAGAGAGTTTATATACCTGCCTATCGATTCAAAATTTCCCCAGGAGGATTATCAAAAATTACTGGACGCGGAAGAAAAAGGGGACAAATCTCTATTTGAGCAATCGAAAAAAGCCCTTATTACCAGAATAAAATCCGAAGCCCAGGATGTCAATAAAAAGTATTTAGATCCTCCAAACACCACGGATTTCGGAATAATATTTCTGCCCACAGAGAGCCTCTATTCAGAAGTAGTAAAAGAAGCCGGCCTCATGGAAAAACTGCAGAGGGACTACAAGATCGTAATAACGGGTCCTTCCACAATTTCAGCCTTCTTAAACAGTCTTCAAATGGGATTTAGGACTCTTGCAATCGAAAAACGTTCCAGTGAAGTCTGGGAACTTTTAGGTGCTGTTAAAACTCAATTTTCCAAATTTGGCGGTATTCTTGAAAAAGCCCAGAAAAAACTTCAGGAAGCCAGCAATACTATAGAAACAGCTTCAAGAAAATCCAGAACTATAGAGAGAAAATTAAAATCTGTTGAGGAACTGCCTTCAGATAAAAGCAAATCCATTTAAATTCAAGCTGAAAGAAGGTTTAAGCATGCATGGTCATAATAAAGGAAACGAACAAATTTATTTAAGGGCTCTGAAAGGGGCAGATATAGTGCTCTGGGAATGGAATATAGAAAATAACACACTGTTTTTTTCCAATAATTTTAATCGTATAATTGAAAATATCGCGGGTGATTTCGAGGATCCCTTTGATTTTATTCAGAAAACTGCCGTCAATGCCGATATGGTAAGTGCAAAAAATGATCTCATATTTTTCCTCAACGGAAATGCTTCACTGTATAAAAGTGAGTTCAGAATTTCAACCAATACTGCAAAAGTAAAATACATATTCATAAGGGGAAAAGCTTTTAGAAACCAGCAGGGAAACATCAGCTCAATATCTGGAGCTATAAAAGACGTTACGGAAAAAAAGGCAATGGAAAAACACATAAATCACCTGGCATATTATGATTCCCTAACAGATCTCCCAAACAGACTCTTATTTGTAAACGACCTCAAAACAGCCCTGAACAATTCCTCAAAAGGTGCATTGATGTTCATAGACATAGATAATTTCAAACTGGTAAATGACACTCTCGGTCATGATTACGGCGATCTGCTGTTGATAATTTTTTCACAGCTGATTGTCGCCTGTATAAAAGGTTTTGGAAAAATGTACCGTATAAGCGGAGACGAATTCATGATATTGGTTAAGAAATTCAATTCACCTGATGAACTGCTCAAGTTATGTGAGAAGATATTCTGCTATTTAAAAAATCCATTTGAAGTCAAGAACAATGAAATACATGTAACAATAAGCATGGGAATCACCCTATTTCCAAAAGACAGCAGGGATATAAGCGAATTATACAAATATGCCGACCTAGCATTATACCGGGCAAAGGTTAAGGGGAAAAATACATTCACTTTTTTCCAGCGCAGTATATTCAATTCCTACCGCAGAAAAAATGATATCAAAGAGGAATTGAAAACTGCGATAAAAAATAGAGAATTTTATATACAATACCAGCCCCAGGTAAATACTGCAAAAAATCAGATAACAGGATTTGAAGCTCTGCTCAGATGGCAGAATTCGCGGCTCGGATTCGTACCCGCCTCTGAATTTATTCCCATAGCTGAAATGACAGGAAATATTGTAGAAATTGGAGAATGGGTCCTGGAATCAGTGTGCAAGACAATCTGTGAAATGGGCTCAAAAAACTACATATTAAAAAAGATCTCGGTAAACGTTTCCCCAATCCAGTTAAAGAAAGATGATTTTGCAGACAAATTCATAACTACATATGAAAAATACAATATTCCCCCTTCCCTGCTGGAAATTGAAATAACGGAGGGCACTTTAATAGATCTATTCAATTATAAAATTGAAACCATAAACAAACTTCTGAAAACAGGAGTCAAAATCTCCATAGATGATTTTGGGAAAGGTTATTCTTCATTAAATTACCTGACCACACTGCCAATAAATACAATAAAAATAGATAAGTCATTTATTGACAATATATATGATAAAAAAAATAAATCCATAATAAAATGCATGATTGATCTATCGAAATCATTGAATTATGAAATAATCGCCGAAGGTGTTGAAACCAAGAAACAGCTGAACTTGCTTTCAGAAATTGGATGCAATATAATTCAGGGATACTATTTCAGCAGACCACTTTCCCCGGATAAAGCGGAAAAATTTTTAATTGAAAAAATATAATATAATTTTGGGAGGAATTTAAACTTATGGATAAAACAAATAACAGAAAAAGCCAGAACAGATTTATAATAAACAAAGATAAATACGAAGAGTTATCTTCCCTATATAAAGAACTGTTAACCGTAAAGGAAAAATTGAAAACCAACTGCCGCGAACTTCATAAGGCCAGACAGGAGGTAAAAAATGCAAAAATGGAAACGGAAAATGCAAATAAAGCCAAAAGTCAATTTTTGGCCAACCTAAGTCATGAAATCAAAACTCCACTAAACGGCATCATAGGAGCTACAGAACTGCTTGAATTGATGAACATCGGAAAAGACGAAAGGACTTATATTGAAATAATAGAAAATTCTTCAAAGCACCTTTTGGATATAGTAAACAACATTTTAGATATATCCAAAATAGAAGCGGGCAATATCGACCTTTCCATAAAAGTATTCAATTTCAAAAATATGATAGACTTTTTCGTCCGGGAGGTTTCACTTGCCTGCGAGAAAAAAAATATAGGTTTTACCTACTGTATCGATTCTCTCATACCTTATAAAATAGCCGGAGATGAATTGAAATTAAGACAGGTGTTGATAAATCTGTTCAACAACTCACTCAAATTTACACAAAGCGGAAAAATATCCTTTAAAGTCAAACTATTATCCCAGGTAAGCGAAAAAATAGTCTTGAAATTTACCATAAAAGATACGGGCATCGGAATTAAAAACGAATCCTACAGCAAAAATTCCCCATGCAAGGGACTTGGACTTTCCATATCAAAAGAACTGATAAAGATTATGAACGGTGATATATGGTTCAAAAGCGTGGAGAACCAGGGAAGCACATTTCATTTTACCTCAGAGTTTTTCCTTGATTTCAGTGAAAAATCCAGCAACTTTCCACCCAATCCGGGAAAAAATAAAAACAAGACTATTCTCCTGGTAGAAGACAATGATATAAATATGAAAATAGCCTGCAATATGATAAAAAATCTAAATTACAGCTACAAATGCGCCTACACGGGAAAACAGGCATTGAAACTTTTAAAAGACATTCATGTGGATTTAATATTCATGGATGTACAGATGCCCGAATTAAACGGGCTTGAAACTTCAAAGATAATAAGGAAAAATGAAACCTACAGCCAGGAACATATACCTATAGTGGCAATGACTTCCTGCGGAATGTCGGGAGACAGGGAAATATACGACGAAAATGGCATGGATGACTATATTTCAAAACCACTTTCCCCCGGGAAGCTGAAAGGTGTCTTGAAAAAATTTTTAAAATAAAAACCAAAATTCAAAGCTCAGATCAGGACTTTGAATTTTGATTGTTTTCACCGCCCAAATTCACTATACGTGCACAAGGTACACAGTCATCTATAGTAGTCCTTGCAAGATTGCACCAGCTGAAACACTCGTCAAGTATTATGGAATCGCTTGTCACCACTCTATCCTTCTCATATAGAAAAGAATCCACATCATCCATAAGATTTACTTCCACACAGGCATGCCAATTTACAGAATATTCCAGTATAAATTTTTTCAGCCTGCCTGAATTTGACACACCCCGGTCAAGAAGAAAGTTTACCCTGCGAATCTGCATGTCATCAATCTTCCTCCCCACAGCATCCAATGCATAATCGGTTTTGTCAATAATACGATAAGTTCCTCTAAGTCCTGCCAGATCCCTGTAGGTTCCATCATTACACAATATTACGGGGGCACCTGAAAATGCCGTCTCCAATGTAATAATAAGATTAAATCCATCTATATACAGGCATTTGTCCTTCAAAGAATCAATGCAGACACATTTTGACTTCCTCAACTTCACCTCTTCAGAAGAAGCAGTTGACCGTTTTAAAGCATTTCGCTGCCGGACAGAAAATTGATAATGATTCCCAACCATCTTCAGAACGGGAGATACCTTGTAACCCCTGTCAATAAGCCATTCTATTTCCTGTTGAGCTTTTTGAAGCTTTGAAATGGATTCTTCTGAAAACCACCGTCTGTCCTCGGGATCGACTCCCCTGCTGACCTTTTTCAATTTACCGCACATAATTATTCCACACTACTTTCAATAATTAAAATATACATTCTCTTTTATTATAACCCATGACAATCAAAAGTTCAGACATTTAGATTCAAATTACAAAATACCCGGAGAATACGAATATTCCCGGGTATTTTTACATTGGTACAATTTATAATTTTCTGGAATTGGCAAGTTTAACGCCGTATTCTATGGAATTTACAAGGCTCTCTTCATTGGCCGTGCCCTTTCCCGCCTTTCCAAAGGCTGTCCCATGATCCACCGAAACCCTTATTATAGGAAGACCCAGAGTTATATTAACACCGCTGACCGAAGTCCATTTTTTTCTTTGCTCATCCCAGTTAAATCCAACAACTTTCATTGGAATATGTCCCTGATCGTGATACATGGCAACTACTATATCATACTGGCCTCCATTAGCTTTTGAAAATACTGTATCAGGAGGTATGGGTCCTTCGGCATTTATTCCAATTTTTCTTGCTTCTTCTATGGCCGGTTCTATTTCCTGCTTCTCTTCAAAACCAAACATGCCGTTTTCTCCCGCATGCGGGTTCAGACCTGCCACTCCAATTCTAGGACTGCATATTCCGAGATCTTTGCATGTCTCATTCGCAAGCTTTATCACTTCGAACACCCTGCTCTTTTTTACAAGATCACATGCCTCTCTCAGAGATACATGGGTAGATACATGTACTACCCTTAAACTCCCGCATGCAAGCATCATAGTATAATTTTTAGTTTTGGTATAATGGGCATATATTTCAGTATGACCGGAGTAATGAAATCCGGCGAGGTTCATCGCCTCCTTGTTGATAGGTCCTGTTATGGTAGCATCAATTTCTCCATGCAGTGCAAGTTCGATTACCTTTTTTACCGCTTCAAAACCGGCTTTCCCTGCCATAGCTGATACTTTTCCATAAACAAGCTGCTCCATATCCGTATTTTTGAGATCATAAACGTCCATAGTGCCATATCTAAATAATGCATCACCCACATTGTAAACTCTATTTACCTTCAAATCCACACCGGTGATCTTTATTGCTTGTACCATAACATTGGCATCACCTACAATAATAGGCCTGCACATATCATATATCTTCTTTTTCGCCAGGGTTTTGGCTGCAATCTCAGGTCCTATTCCCGAAGGATCTCCCATGGTAATACCCAATATTGGTTTTTTATTCTTCATCTGTTTCATCCTTTCACTAGTAAAGCTATTATATTAAGATTTTAACTATTTCATAACTTACTACATTAAATAAATATGTTAAGAATTAATACTCCAGCTAATCCACATAAGCTTAATATAGTTGTATAGGTACTTCTTGTCCTAAATGCATCACTTAATGGCATATTAAAGTATTCTTTAAACATCCAAAATCCAGGATCATTAACATGCGAACAAATACAACTACCAGAAGCTGTAGCTAGAACCATAAGTTCTGGATTTACATTTCCAAGTGAGAGCAGAGGTAATACAATTCCTGCTGCCGCATTTACGGATACTGTAGCAGATCCTATACAAATTCTTAAAGTTGCCGCAATTGACCATGCCAATATTAATGGTGAAACATTTAAACTTCCAACTATGTTTTTAATATAATTTGCCACCCCTGCATCAACAATTACCTGTTTAAAGGCACCCCCTGCACCAATTATTAATATAATCATTGCAACAGATTTTACTCCTTCAGAAAAGCTTTTCATTATTTCATCGGAGTCCTTACCTCGCCTTATACCTAGTACAATCATAGAAATTAGAACTGCAATCAGTAAAGCAATTGGGGCATCTCCAAAAAAAGCCGTATAAACTAATATTTTTGATGTTTTAGGCAGTATTATTTCAGCAAACGTATTAAAAGCCATTAAAACTACAGGTATTAACGCAATGGATAAACTACTTGAAAAGCTTGGCATTTCCTCATCAGAAAACACTCTTTCAGCAGTTAATCCTTCTGGTATAGAACACTTTGCATTTCTTACAAGCTTTGTTTTTGAAAACAAAATTCCAACTATTAAAGCAGCAGGAATTGCTATTATAATTCCCAATAACAATGTCTTTCCTACACTTGCATTATACATATTAGCTACAGCTGTTGGGCCAGGATGGGGCGGAAGAAAACATTGAGTAACAGATAGCCCAACGCTCATTGGAAAACCGGCCACAATCAACGGAACTTTCGTTTTACTAGATATGCTATATACAATAGGAATTAATAAAACAAAAGCAGGTTCATAAAACATCGTAATTCCAAGAATAAAAGCGGTAATCATCATAGCCCACTGAATTCTTTTCAACCCGAACTTTTGAACTAAAGTCATAGCAATACGCTGACCCGCTCCACATTCATCCAACATTTTACTAAACATAGCACCAAAAGCAACAATAAGTGCAATACTACTAAGTTGTCCACCAACGCCATTATATATTGATTTAGTAACTTTTAATATTGGCATTCCTTCCATAATACCAACAAATAATGATACTACAATTAGCGAAATTAACCCATTGATTTTAAAGTGAATCATAAGTATAAGCAACACTATAATCCCTATTAAAACTATTAGCAATGGCATAACATACCCTCCAATTATAATTTTTTTACATATTAATTGACCTGCAACTAAATTTTTATATCAGCTGCACAATATATTAATGAATATTTCTCCATTTGGGATGGTTATATACCTCCTTATTTGCGACATATTCATATTTTTTATTATCTAAAATATCAAGTACGCCTTTTGCAGCCATTGTAGCCATAGCAGCAGCAGCTTCTTTAGTTTGAGCCGCCATATGGGGAGTAACAATAACATTTTTGAGTTTGAAAAATGGACTTTCCTTACTTAAAGGTTCATTTGAAAACACATCCAATCCGGCACTATGTATTACATTATTTCTTAGAGCTTCAATTAAATCATTTTCATTAACTATCCCTCCTCGAGAACAATTTATAATAACTGAATCTGATTTCATGATATTCAATTCTTTTTTGCCTATCATTCCCCTAGTTTCGCCTGTAAGTGGTACATGTATTGAAACTACATCTGACTTTTGTAAAAGTTTTTCCAATCTGTCTTCATATTTATAACCACTTTCCTCAATGATTTCACTTTTTACAAATGGATCAAATACAACTACTTTCATTCCTATATTCTGACATAACTTCGCAACTTCACGGCCTATATTTCCAAAACCTACAAGACCCAGAGTCTTACCCAAAAGCTCAAATGCTTTATAACTACTCCTTATTCCAAAATTACCATTTCGCATTTCAAAATCACTGTGCACAATATCTTTTGATGCAGCAAATATCAAACCCAAAGTATGTTCTGCAACAGAACGCGTATTAGCCCCTGGAGCAATAACAACAGGAATTCCCTTTTCAGTAGCTGCATCAATATCTACATTGTCTACACCAACTCCAGGTCGAGCTATAACTTTTAAATTTCTAGCCTTCATAATTGATTTTCTATCAATATGACCTATTCGAATTATAAAGGCATCAGCATCAACCAAATCAGACTCTATTTCTTCCGCATTTCCGTTATTAGTTATTTTAATATCTACATTTCCCTCTAGAAGTTTCATTCCATCTTCATAGAGCCTATGTGAAATAACTACTTTTTTCATTTTCTCACCTCCTGAGATCCAATATTTTATTTATATAATTCTAAAGCTTTCTTTAGTGCCGAATCCAATTTATCATTAACCCCGCTTACAGGTCTTCTAGCTAATCCAACTTTATACCCAAGAAAACTCATCCCTCTTTTTATAACAGAATTAGGGTTGCCCATCTGCATAACATCTCTTATGGGTCTCAATTTTTTTTGTAAAATATTAGCTTGAACAATATCTCCTTTTTTCCATAATTTATATATTTTAGCCAACAACTCAGGAAACAAGTTTGAAGTTCCAGCTATTGCTCCACAACCTCCAGCCATCAAAGTCCATAATATCAAAGAATCATTACCCGATAGTATTGACAATCTTTCATCTGTATTTTCTATATATCTCAGAGTATTGTCAAAATTTCCACTACTATCTTTAACTCCTACGATGTTTTTATATTTTGCCAACCTGGCAACAGTCTTATAGTTTATATTATTACCTGTCCTTCCTGGTATATTATAGAGTAAAATGGGTAGATTAACATTTTCAGCAATTTCACTAAAATAATTATATATATCTTCTTGTGTAACAGCTACATAGTACGGTGACAGAATTGATAAAGCATCTGCTCCAAGTTCTTTAGCTTTCTGGGATAAACTTATAGTTTCCCTCGTACTTATACAACCTGTACCTACATATACTGGAACTCTTTTGTTAACCTCATCGACAGTTATTTTTATCACTCTTAATTTTTCTTCATTATTTAGTGCATATGCCTCTCCATTCGTACCAAGACAGAATATACCATATATTCCGGCTGATATTAGTCTATTAATCTGAAACCTTAATTCCTCTTCGTTGATTTCCTCATTCTCCATCATAGGAGTAATTATAGGAGTAATTATACCTTCTGGCTTTAACATTTTACCAATCCTTCCTTTATCAAATTATTTATTTTTATTTTTTATAATCTTAGTTATTATCTATAATCTTCACCATGTCTCCCCGTAAAACTAAAATAGCTTTAACCATAGCCATTTTAGAGCCAAAACTTCCCGCTTTCGTTACGGCAAAAATTTTATCTTTATTCTTCAACATTCCAAACGGTATTCCGGGTTCCACTTCCCCCAGCAGCTTGAATTCGCTGGCATCCAAGTTGTCAAAAACCTGATAAGCTATATCACCTCCCGTAACAAACAGACTCTTTACTTTGAATTTGTCAATTATACATGCTGATATTTTTCCCAAAAATCTTGAAATCACATTGCTGATTTGAATTGAGCTATACCCATTTTCCATTCCTGCTTTCTGGGTTTTTTTCACCTCACTGGAGGAAAATACGGCAATATTCTTATTCAAGTTTACAGAATCAGCTGTCTTTTTCATTATTCTATTCCATTCATCTTTTCTATCCTTGTCATTTAAAATAATTTCTGTAGATTTAACCTCTATTCCCACCGTGTCTGTACAGTACAGCAATTCATCCAGCTGTTCTCTGCTGGATTTACTTACGCTCCCAATTACAAATAAAACCCTGTTGGTATTTTCAGGAACTTCAGCTGCCCTGCCAGTTTCTTGCTCAAGTCCGTAGGCAGATGGTAAAAATTCCATAAGTCCTGCAGAACCGCACCATATGACAGAAAATTTAGTCATTTTTATAAAAGAAATTACATTTTTTAGATCATTCTCATCAACTGTATCTACTGTGATATAAGATATACTGTTATTCTTGAAATCAACCAAGCATTTAAAAACATGCTCATATCCCTTAATCAAATCATTATGGGAAATGTGACCTACCTTCCTATCGGATTGTCTTCCAATCAACCGGTATATAACAGAATCCTCCACCGGTGTCTTGGGATCCTGTGCTACCTCCGTTTCAACTAATTTTTTATTATTTAGATAATAAGTCCCGTTTATCACCTGCCTTTTATTTTTGGGATAGGCCGGCACAATAATAACAAAATCTCTCTGAAACACATCCTGCATGGCATTGATTTCCTGTCCAATATTTCCTCTCATTGTAGAATCTATTTTTTTATAAATTATGTCAAAAGGCTTGTCCTTTAAATATTCGGAAACATATCTCACCCGTTTATAAGCTTCATGTTCAGATACATCACGGCTATTTGTATTATATATAACTGCATCATTTTGTTTTAAAGACAATTCGTTCCAATCTAAAATTACGGAAACATTCAATCCATATTGAATCAATTGTCCTCCACAATCACTGGCACCCGTTAAATCATCTGAAATAACTGCTATTTTCATCAATTTTCTCCGTCTGCCTATCTTAATAGTTTACTGTAGATATTCTCTATATCTTTTACACTTAATTTTTTAGGATTATTATCCAAAAGCCGGGTAACTTTAGAAGCAGATATAGCTAGTCCATGAATATCTTCTTTTTTAACTCCATATACACTTAAATCCTGTGGAATATTCAAAATCTCAATCCATTCTCTCAGGCGCTCTATTACCTTTTCCGCAGTTTTATCCGCAGGAAGATTCTCTTTTATTCCCATAGATCTAGCCACGTCACAGAGCCTATCAGCAATACAGTCCATATTAAATTCCATTACATGGGGCAAAAGCATTGAATTTGCTACACCGTGTGCTATTTTGAATTTTCCTCCAAGGGGATATGCAAGTGCGTGAACTGCAGCTGTCCCCGCAGCCGTTAACGCCATGCCGCCGTAAAGTGATCCCAAAATCATATTTTCTCTTGCTCTAATAGATCCGCCGTTCTGATAGGCCTCCACTATACTGGATGATATCAATTTTATTGACCTGAGTGCAAACATATCGCTTATCGGATTGGCCTTATTTGAAATATAGGATTCAAGAGAATGAATAAAAGCATCCATGCCAGTAGAGGCAGTAACAGATTTAGGAAGCCCAATTGTCAAGCTGGGATCTACTATCACAAGTTTGGGAAGTAAATATCTGCTTACCATACCTATTTTCAGCTGTTCTTCCGGAAGAGTGACAATGGCATTTGGTGTCACTTCAGAGCCTGTCCCTGCAGTGGTAGGAA
This sequence comes from Clostridium lapidicellarium, assembly GCF_041224415.1. Taxonomy (NCBI): domain Bacteria; kingdom Bacillati; phylum Bacillota; class Clostridia; order Eubacteriales; family Clostridiaceae; genus Clostridium; species Clostridium lapidicellarium. Next base: position 348,074 of record NZ_JBGFFE010000001.1, read on the forward strand.
TTAGAACTGTAGGAATTCCCGGATATTTGACCAAATCCGTACCTAAAATTTCTTTTATGGAATTATTATTTGTCTCAAGTACTGCCAGGATTTTTGTAGTATCCAGGACACTTCCACCTCCTACACCAATTAACAGGTCGTAATGTTTTTTTCTGATATTGCCTGATATATCCTCTATGCTTTTTACAGTGGGCTCCGGAATAATATCCGTATTGACATCAGCCTTGATTCCAATTTCATCCAGCTGCTTAGTTATGATATCTACAAAACCTAAGTTTTGCATGGGTTTTTGAGTAACAATCAGTGCTCTTTTGACTTTATTTCCTACAACGCCTATATTTTCTTTCAGGGTTTCAATGGAATTTTCACCTGCAACAATATTATCCGCCGTCTTAAATCCATATATTTTCTGCATACAATACTCCCTCGCTTTCAATGATATTTATATTCGCTTTTTATAAAATTTAATCATTATAGCTATAATTCCTTTTAATTCCACTTAAATTTCCTCCTTTTCTATGAAACATGTTTCTTATCTATTTAGCTATTATGTTTTAAATTAAAACATAATAAAATCGATTACAGCTTTTATTATATATGTATATGTTTTAAATTGCAATAGTTATTTATATTTTTTTGTATAAAAAAAAGGCGCTATTGCAATTTGCGCCATAAAGTGGAACGACTTATGCCAAGTTTCTTTGCCGCTTTGGATTGATTCATTTGATTTTTCTTCAATATTTTCTGAATAATATTTTTTTCAATTTCCTCGAGGGTTCCATTAAGCTCCACGCTATCATTCTCCATGTCAGAGCCGCATGGCATATTGTCAAGTGCCTCCCTTACATCATTCAATTCTATATAATCATTTTTACAAAACATAACTATTTGCTTTATTGTCTTTCTAAATTGAAGCATATTTCCCTTCCATTTATGTTTTTTTAATTCTAAAAGCGCATCATTTCTGATCCCCACAATTTGTTTCCCGTAAAAAGTATTATATTCATTTATAAACAACCTGGCTAAACTGCCCATTTCATCAATTCTATCCCTAAGAGGAGGAATTTTTAAAGTAACGGGCGAGATCTTATAATACAAACTCAAGCTGAATTTATCTTTTTCCACTATATCATCTAAATTATCCAGGGATGATATTATAAATTTAGAAGCAATATTCCCATTGCAATCCAGGAATTCATTCAGCAGATTCTGGCTACTTGGGGACAATTCCTGTATATCCTTAAAATAAACAGTGCCTGTATCTATATTTAAAATATCACTGTTGGAAATAATTCTACCTAAGTCCCCTTCTGAAATCAAATTACAATCCAGGGTGACAAAGCTTCCGGATTCAGCTTCATATCCAAAATGTAAAAATTCCGCCAAGTCGTCTTTTTCAGTTCCCCTTTCACCTAAAATCCATATTGGTACGTTTGTGCCCTTGCACCTATCCACTTTTTCCAATATATTTTTCATATATCCGCTTTCCAGAAGTAAAGACAAAGTTTCACCTGTACTGCTGTTCTTTATAGCAACTCCGGGGATCTTATCCCTTGAATAACCTGATATCCTATCCAGAAGAAATACAATATAGACTTTATTTTCTTTTTTTATCTGGTTTCCATAAACCTTCCACGCAAAGTTATCAAGTTCAATTACAGTATTAAATTTATCCCCGTTTAGTATTGAATCCATCCACTCTTTTTTTATAAAATCCAGGCCGCCCCCGAATATACTGTTAAAATAGGCATTGGAGTAGACACACTTGAAAGCCCCATCAAAAACCACAATTCCTCTCTCTGCCTGTTCAACGACAGCTGCCGGTATCATCTGCTCCATTCTAGCTTTTTTTAAAACTTTATAAATTTTTCTGGCATCATTGAAGGATTTCAAAACACTTTCCCTGCCGGACGTAAACAATACCGTATTAAATCCCAGTTTTTTTGCTTTCCGGGTAGTAACCACATCCCCGATGATTACCTGGTAATCCCTCTTGCTGATTTCCTGCAGCTTAGGCACTACTTCATCTTCACTATGAATAACATAATTGGGAATATCCACATTAAGTAATGAACAGATGGTAGCTGCTTCCTCGGATATCTTTGGAAACCCAACGATAATTGCCCTTCCCTTCAGGCCGCTTGCAAGAGTTACCACCCGCAGTATGTCATAGCCGGAGACTTCTATATCCACTACAGGAATATCTACCTCCCTTTGTATGAGTTCTGCAGTTCCACCCCTGCTTATAATAATATCGGCACTCATTCTCTGTGCTTTTTTTGCTATTTCCACCCCCAAATCCAGATCACCAACTTCTGCCTGCAGATCAATATCTTTTTCATTTTCAGCCAGCTGAAGAATTAATTCTTTTAATCCATTATAGGGAGCAATTGCAAAAACCTTCATATCTTTTCCTCCTGTTTCAATTTAAAACACATTCCCATTATATCAGAAAAAGCTGTAACTTCCTAAATTAATTTTCCACAGATTCCATTGATTGTTTGACTTTTACAGCAATACTTGCTATGCTAATCAACAGAAATACAATTTTCAGGAAGGTTCAATATGGGAGTCAATACGGTAATAACACAGATAATATCGTTATTTTTAGTTGCCCTTGTAGGATTCTATGGGGGAAAAAAGAACATAATAGACGAAAACTTTTCAAATGGATTGTCCAAGCTGTTGGTAGAAATAACAACTCCTTTTCTAGTTATCTCTTCCTTTAGTTTTTCCTATGGTCCCAATATGAAAAACAACGTAATAAAATCCTTCATATATAGTTTTATAATATTCGCACTGACCCCTCTTTTAGTAAAGCCCCTCCTTCTCGTAATTGATAAGGGAAAGAGAAACACCCTCGAGTTTGCAATGATGTTTTCAAACTGCGGCTTTATGGGATTTCCCGTGGCACAAAGTGTTTTTGGAAAGGAAGGCGTGATATACGCTGCCGTTTTCAACATGCTCTTCAGCATTTTCGTGTGGACTTACGGTGTAATGCTCTTTACCAATACCAAGAGTCTCGGGGGACTTAAAAAATGCCTAAAAAATCCTGGAATAATTTCTTCCTTCATAGGACTTATAATAATGATATTTTCAATAAAGATACCTGCAGTATTCATGAATACTATAGATATGGTGGGAGGACTCACCACGCCGATATCCATGCTCATAATAGGGAGTCTTCTGTCAAGGAGCGAGCTCAAAAAAATCATAAAGGACAGGAGTCTGTATTACGGATCATTTATAAAACTTATACTTTTACCTGAAGTACTCTATTTTATTTCAATTCTGTCCGGCGACAATTCCACCGTCATAAAAACCCTCATTCTGATGCAGGCCATGCCTGCCGGTGCCTTTACCACAATTTTTGCAGAAAATTTCAATAAGGACAAGGAATATTCAGCTTTCATAGTTTCTTTTTCCTCACTGCTCTCCATAATAACCATACCTTTGATAATAAAGCTGTGTTTCTAGCAGGACCCGGCATTTACATTTTTTATCCTAACGCTGCCATTGCCATACTCCCAGCTTCTCAAAGTGGGAGATAAGTACTGCTGCGCACCTGAACCTAAAAATCACTTTACGGTGAATTTTTTAACGGAATCTGTCATAACTTTGGCGGTACTGCTCAGCTTATCCACAGAAGACGATATTTCTTCCGTAGATGCACTTACCTCTTCAGAAGTAGCCGACACCTCTTCTGCCGAGGCAGATACCTGCTGTGCCGTAGAAGATGCGCTTTCAATCCTTCCGACTATCTGATTTTTTTTATCATCTATTTTTGAAGCCGAACTGCTTATCAGCCTGGCTTCTGAATCCACAGTACCCACAGCCTTTGAGATGCCCATAAAAGCTTCAATAGAATCCCCGACCGCATCTATCTGCTGTTTCAATTCAATATTGACATCTCCTGCAGACTTTACCATCAATTTCGTGTCATCATATATTTTTTCTATCAAATGAGCTATATTGCCGGCAGATTCCTTGGATTTTTCCGCCAGTTCTCCTATTTCACTCGCAACTACTACGAAGCCCTTACCTTTTTCTCCAACTCTGGCGGCTTCTATAGAGGCATTCAAGGCAAGGAGATTAGTCTGGTCAGTTATATTGTCTATAACATCTACAATACTATCTATCTGTTTTATGCCTTCATTCAAATTGTTGATTTTATTCATAAAATCCTTGAAAGAAGTACTTACACCATTTATGGAATCCTTTAAAATTTTCATCTTGTCATTGCTGTCCATTGACATTTCATTTATATTCCCGATACTCTTATACATCTCCTGTATAGACTTTACAATGTTTTCAATTTCCAGTGCAAAATTATTTACTATGGAGTTGATTTTATCCAGATCTTCCGCCTGTGACTCCGAGCCTTTGGCAACTTCCTGTATGGTATCCGCCACGTTCTGCGACGAAGATGCAATTTCATTTGAAACCGAGGACAGGTTAACGGATTGTTCCTCTACACTGCCGGAATTGCTTTTAACATTGTCAATAATACCGGATAGATTTTCAATCATCTTGTTAAACCCGGAACTCAATTTTCCTATCTCATCATCTCCGGATATGTCAGACCTCACAGTAACATCGCCCTCAGCCGCAGTATCCATAGAAACCAGTAATTTTCCAAGAGGGGCAGTGATATTAGAAGAAAACTTAAGTCCTATAAAGATTGCAAGAAGTGCTATAACCAAACCAATCGCAGAGTTTATAAAAAGTATATTTCTTGTATCTTTATTTACTTCGCTCATATTCTGGGATGCTGCCAAAATCCACTTGACGCCGGGTATCACAATATATCCAGATAATTTTTTACTTCCATTATACTTATAGGTTCCCACACTGCTTTCAACATTCTGCCCGTCTTTAACCCTGTCGGCAACACTTTTTATTACATTATTTTGCACAGGTTTCAATATCTTATCCTTGTCGGGATGGGACAACATCATGCCGCGGCTGTCTACCATATATGCATAACCCGTAGAGCCAAATTTTATTTTGGATAGGCTTTTAGTGAAAAAATCAGTATATACGGTATTGGCAATAACACCTATAACCTTCCCGTTTTCATCTTTTACCGGTGCCGCGAAGACAATCACCGATTTTCCCTTTATCTTTGACTTCATAACATCGCCTACGCATTCTCTTCCTGAAATTGCCTCCTTGAAATATTTCCTGCTGCTCAAATCAACTTTTACATTATCCGGATCACTATCACAGATTATCATGGCACTGGAATCTACCAGAGAGAGATGTTGATGATCTTTAAGTCTTTGGAATTTTTTCTTCAGTACCAGATCGGCCGGACTTTCACCAGTACCATAGTTCTTGAAAAATTCGTCCCTGCCTTCCTGCTGCCTTGTCTTAGCTGCATCTACAATCTCCTTCTGCTGTGAAAGCATGTATGCTTCATTTTTTTCATTTTCCACAATATCGTTTACATGGTTTGAAACTAAGCTGGTACTCAGACTCATATTATTTTTACTGCTTTTTAGCATTGCCCTCGAGTTTACAAAATAAACTGTTAAACTTATAACAATTATTGGTACAGCTACTATAAACAATACAAACAACGGCATCTTCTTTTTAATTTCCATATCAATTACCCCCTATATTACTTTTGTCATATATGTTTCCCAGTTTATCGTCTACTTTCAGGTTTTTTTTATAGGTATTTCTTCTATAATTTTTCAAAATATAAAAAAGAAGTGAATTCTTCAATAAATTCACTTCTCCCGCTGTTTGATCTGACTATTCAAAAACAACTATGGACTTTTTATTCTTTATTCTTAAAAGCGCTGTTTCCAGCACCCTCAAAACATGGTTCAAATCCTTAAGTTCAAGATATGCCGTTGCCATGTCCTGACCTATTGCAATGTCCATATAATTTGGTTCACTGCATAAAAGAGCTCCTTTATCTGTGCCGAGAACCGGACTTGTAAATATGTTTCCGTCCAGCAGTTTAGAAATCCTGTCAACTTCAAGCACTCCTGTTCCCGGTTGTATACGCTGCATTTGAAGGTATAAATCAGGACTTACAACAAGTACATATTTTCCGTAAATACCCTGCTCAGTTAAAATCTTCACTGCTGAAGCGACATCTGAAAATGGGTTTTCTCCAGACTTCCAGTCACTTTTCTCCATTTTGTTGATACCCACGGCATTAAAGATTCCCTCATATCCGAAACTTTCATCTCCCAGAAAAATTAGCTTGTCCTCTTTTCGTGCACATGTTTCGGCAGCAGCTATAACCGGAGACAGATCCAGAGGATAATCAAATTTTTCACTATTTTCAATGTCTCTCCAGAGAAGAGTAAAGTCATTATACAACAGAGGGATTTCTTCGTACTTCCTTCTCCCGATCCTCGATATTCCGCCTGCGGTTTCTTCTTGCACTGATTTTCCAATATCGGTGCTGTCCAAATTTATGCTCTGCATGCCTACGCCAAGAGGTCCGAATATATTCAAAAAGCGCCTTCCAACTAGTACCCTGCTTGCAGTGTCCACAACTGTATCATCTATTTTTTTCCACAAATCGGCCGAAAAAGGTGCACTTTCCCTTGATAAATAATCCATGACAATTCCCTCCTTAGTCCTTTATTAAACTTCCAACAGTTTTTTGGGTGGATTCATCTTTAACCGCTGTCTTCTTTACTTCAGGAATTTGAATATTCAATTCTTCCATCATTTCCGCAACTTCCGTTTCGCCAGATGCAAAATGTACCGCTTCATCGGGGTCAAGTATTTTGAGCAGTGACATAAGTTCCCCTACATGTGCTTTCTCCTCGTCTCTTATATCTGCTATCACCTTTTTAGCTGCAGCATCATCCGTCGCCAGTACATGGGATTCATATAAATATATAGCTTCAAGTTCTCCTGCAATATCAAGTCTTACAGCCTGAATCAGTTCTTCCTTGGTCATTTTCCTGTCTACATTTCCCTGAAAAGGATTTGCAAAATTTGGCATGATGATCTACCTCCCGTTATTTTAAAAATATTTTGAATCATCACATACGCTAATTTATATTATATGATAATTCTTTTCCAAATACAAATATGTATATGAAACCATATTTACTGAATTTCTCAATTTAAAGCTGACTTTTAACCTTAAACTTCCAATTAATCCATATGTCTAAATTTTCGAGAATTTTACATTTTAAATTTGTTAAAATTGCATATACTGCCTATTTTATTTGAAAATTGAATAAAATCAAGTACAAAAAATAGTATAATTCAATAAAAAATTCAAGTATATTGAAAAAATATAAAAAAGGGTATACAATAATTGTGTCAGATAAACTGTGTAAAATCGGCATTATAAACATTTACATATCAAGTATGTCAATAGGAGGAGGATTACGCATGGAACTTAATAAAAAAATTGATGAAATGAAAGAAGAACTGATCAAATCAGCCCAGGAAGTAATCAAAATCAAAAGCACTCTCGATGGAGAAAAACCAGGCATGCCTTTTGGCGAAGGCGTAGGAAAAACACTTGATAAAGCTCTTGAAATTGCAGCGGACCTTGGATTCAACACATATAAAGAAGAAGAGGGATATTATGGATATGCGGAATATGGCAAGGGAGACGATTATGTAGCTGTTCTGGGGCATATGGATGTAGTACCAGAAGGAGACAATTGGATTCACCCGCCTTATGCAGCAGAAATCCATGAAGGTAAAATTTATGGCAGGGGTTCACTGGATGACAAGGGACCTACAATGGCTGCCCTTTTCGGGTTAAAAGCTATAAAAGAACTTAAAATACCGCTTTCAAAAAAAGTAAGAGTTATTTTCGGGACAAATGAAGAAACGGGAAGCTCCGAAATGAAGGTATATAATAAGAAGGAAAAAGTTCCAGTATCCGGATTCACACCAGATGCAATGTATCCACTTATAAATGCCGAAAAAGGAATAAGAAGATTTCACATCGTCAAAGATCTAAACCCTTCAGAAGGTAAAATTAAAATCAAATCGTTAAAAGGTGGAATAAGACCAAATATGGTCCCCGACAAGTGTAGTACCGTGATAGGTACAAAAGATCCAGACGGTATTGTAAAAGCAGTAAAGGACTTTGCCGGCAAAAAAGGTTACAATATGAAAACTGAAACCGCAGACGGAGACGTAGTCCTCCACACTTTCGGGGTAGGAGCCCATGGAAGTATGCCCGAAATGGGCAAGAATGCCGTAATGCAGACTTTTGAATTTTTAGGGACTATCATTGGAGGACCTTCTCCTCTTGCAGAATATATAAACTTCTTTAACAAATATGTTGGATTTGAGACAGAAGGCACTTCACTTAAAATAGCATGTGAAGACAAACCATCAGGAAAATTGTCATGGAATGTCGGAGTTGCCGAAATCAACGATAAAAAGGCAGATCTGTGGATAGACATGAGATATCCTGTTACTGCAGACGGTGAAAAAATAATGGACACTGTTTCCATGGAATTTGCAAAATGCGGTGCAAAAATAGAAGACGTAAAAGCCGATAAACCCCTTTATTTCCCTGAAGACAGTAAATTGGTCAAAATCCTTCTCGAAGTCTACAAAGAACAAACGGGAAAAGAGGGAAAAGCCTATGGGATAGGTGGCGGAACTTATGCCAAGGAACTTTCAAATATAATTGGATTCGGGCCAATATTCCCCGGGAAGCCGGACCTTGACCACCAAGCCAACGAATATATTGAAATTGAAGATCTAATAATGAATGCCAAGATATACGCCCATGCAATATATGAACTTGCGAAATAAATTTTAAAGATATTACAAAAACCAGCACCTAAAATGCAGGGGTGCTGGTTTATATTTCAATGATCGTGTGGGTTTTTGGACACTATGTTTATAGCAAGTGCTATTTCCTTTATCACGTTAGTAGTAAATTCTCTAGAAAGTTCATTGGTTTTAGTATACAAGAGACCTTTTTCCGTAGATATGTATTTAGGCTTGAGATTGTTTAAAACTATGGCCTTTATATCATCAATACACCGAGGACATTTACATATATTATCGTAATTTTCCAAAACTCTTGGCAAAAGCTCGTCAACTACATCTTCCATATAATTTCTTACCAGCTGTCCCACCCTCTTTTGAATCTATTTTATATCACTTATATAATAACATAAAATTTGCCCTATTGCTCCCGGGAATTTTTTTCAAAGGAACCTCGTCCCCAGTTCTCTATAGACACTTTTACATTTACATCTATACTGGAATCAAGCACTTCTTTGTCCCAGTCCACATTGCTCCACCTTCCATATTTGGCTGCAGCATATTTACCAAGACCCAGGCAGTCAGTTTTATATTCCGTCTTCATTTTATTTATAACCGAGCAGCAATTTCTATGTACCTTTTCTCCGATTTTCTCTTCAAAAGCTCTTTTGGCACTCTCGTTCTTTGAAATATCCTTAAAATAAGTATTTGTAATCACACTACCCTTTAATTTCAAATTTATCGTAAAATGAAGCTTCCCATGAATTTTATCCACATTGACTTTTCTAAATGAATTCGCATAAAGATCCGCATAATTCCTGGAATCTTTTTGCAAGCTCACAATTCCACATACTTTGTTATCTCTCATCAAATTAAGCCATTTACTGTCATCAAAATTCGATTTTGCGACCATCTTTCCATTTTTAAACAGGGCCATTCCCGATACCTCTATATTGTCTCCATTTGTTTCAATATAGGGCACCACGGGATTAGTACCCTCGACATAAAGTGAAGTATACAGATCTGTTATTTTTATATTCTTAGGAAAAAAGGAATAATTAAACTCGTTTTTCAAAAGGCCTTCTATAAAATCGGAGGAACTTGGATAGCCTTCAACCTTATGGGAAAGCATATCTTCAGCCTTTCCCCTGCATATTGCAAAATAACCCGTATCATTAAGCTGGGGGTTTTTAAACAATATGTCAACTATGGGTTCAAGTCCGTAGGCAGCACTGCTTTCACTTACTATATACACCTTTTCAAAACCCAATATTGTTTTCTTATCCGCTTTCGACTGTCTGTTTTCCCTGGTTTGACCTAAAGTTTTTCCAACTCCCTTTCTCACTGTGCTGCTTACCTTGACATTCTCGTCATCGCCGCTAATGCCCCTAAATATATACGTGGACAACGGTATGCTGTACGATACCGACCCAGGAGTCTTGTATTCGACATCCGAACCGAGCCCAGCCACTATTTCCATATTTTCAACTATATCCGAATTTTTTATACCCGTTATGAAAAATGAAAATATTATAACTAAAAGGGGTATTATGATCAGAAATTTATTTTTCTTCATTTAAACCATCCTTTTTCAAAAGTCCTATAAGACAGATCACAGTCAAAAACACTATGTTGAATAAAGTGTATTTTGGAACTATAAATTTCAGAAAAGTTCTACGGGCTTCTTCGTTTATATAATTAGAAGACATCAACACTATAAAGGGAAATAAAATTACGGACAGCTTCTTTATTGAAAGTTTTTTAAACATATCCTTCAATATGAATACGGATGCAAAATAACTGTTGGAGATGGTTTTAAAGTTTACTATGCTCCATAAAAACATGAATATAAATCTAAAATTGTTTATTATAGGTATTTCAATTGATTTAGTAGCTATGAGTATCGACCAAAATGACTTTTTTATCAAATCTATTCCGCAGTAGTATATGGTCAGGAAAGTCAGGGACGAATACAAAATTATCAGAAACAGCACCCCTTTTAACATATAACTTTTAAATTTTTCCCTATCACTAACCAGAGGATAAAACAAAAATATTATTTCTATACCACCGTAGGAAAAACATGACTCAACGCTCGCCTTAAATAGGGATTCAACACTGCTGTCAAACAGCGGGAGCACATTTAAAAGTTTTCCTCTGCCCAGTGCAACAAGAGGAATAAGGGCGACAACTATGGTAAACACAAAGATCAACTCGTTTATATTTGCCAGGGGTCTTAAACCGCTGTAACTGGATATTGCCCCCAGAGAAACTATGAATACGAGCAATTTTATAGGAGACATAAAATACATTATAAAAGTACTCAAAAGGATGGTCAAACCCGATGCAACGGTTGTAGTATAGAGTATAAAATTAAACATAAAAAGCAAATTGAGTAAATTTCCAAAAACCTTTCCCAAAAATTTTCTGCTCAATTGCAATATGTTTTCATCCGGAAATTTGTTCTGCAGTATATCTGCAATATACACTATGTACAGAGGATAAATACCTCCTATAATAACCGAAACCCAGCCATTTTGCTTTGCAATTTCAGTTACTTGGTTTGGCAGATCCATCAATCCTATACCTATTGCAGTACCTGTCAAAATACAAAGCAGCTGATATGAAGTTATCTTACTTTCAGAACTGTTTTGCATTTAATGTCTCCCCCTAAATTTTTTCATGGAATTTCCCATCCTGATCTTGTTCTTATTCGGCATGGATTCAGGTCTTTTGTCCATATTCCACAATTGGCCCCTGATGAATATGTCCTTCAAATCGTTCTTTTTTAAGGAGAGGTACTGTACTCCAAAAGTATCCATTGAAAACAAATGCAGCAAGATCAAATACCAGCCTGCAGCTATACCCACAATTCCAAATATGTCTGCAAGTATTATCATTGGAAACCTCGCTATACGTATGGAAAGTGACATGTCATAGTTTGGAATGACAAATGTTCCAATTACGGCAGTCCCCACGACCACGAGGGTGGCAGGACTCACAAGCTTTGCCCTCAATGCAGCATCTCCGATTATAAACCCACCGACAAGGCTGAGAGTCTGACCTATTTTTCCGGGCAGCCTCAGCCCTCCTTCCCTCAGAAATTCCACTATCATTTCCATACACAATATTTCAATCAATGGAGTCAGCAAAAGTCCCTGTCTCGTGGATACCAGCGGGAGGAGAAATTTCACCGGTATAAGTTCCGAATTAAACTTTATAAATGACAGGTAGGCGGCAGGGAGAGTTATGACCAAAATAACAGCGAGAAGTCTCAGTATTCTGATCATGGAGGACAGTATGCTTCTCTCGTAATAATCTTCCACTGCCTGAAAAAATTCTATGAACAATGCCGGTACCACAAGGGCATACGGTGTACCCTGACATAATATTGCGGCCCTTCCTTCCAATAAATCATTTATGACTATATCAGGTCTCTCCGTTGCAAAACACTGCGGAAACAAACTATATGGGTGGCCTTCTATATACTGTTCTATTATACCTGCCCCCGTTATTGAATCCACATCTATAGAAGACAATCTGTCACGTATCTTCTCCATAACGCTCTCGTCTGCAATGCTGTCTACATACATCAGTTTTATATCCGTCTGCGTGTATTTCCCCAAAGTAAAATTTTCAATGGTCAGATCCTGGTGTTTTACCATCCTTCTGATCATGCTCACATTTGTCTCCAGGTTTTCCACAAAACCCTCTCTTGAACCTCTGACTGAATACTCATTTAAAGGTTCCGATATCTGCCTGTATTTTCCATCTTTTGTATCTATTACTATAAACTCGTCTACCTGCTCTATAATAAGCACGGTGTTTCCGCGCTTCATCGCAAATATGGCCTTGTTAGCGTCATTTTCTACGGATGTGCTGCTTGAAGTTATATACTTCTTGCATATTATATCGCATATATCCGCCGACAGGCACAAATCACCCTTCACCTGCAGCATAAGAGGTTTCAATATATTTAAATTTATAGATTCCCTGTCGGCAAGAGAATCCACGTAGAGGAGCACGGCCTGTACTGGCAGCTTACTTCCTATCTCAAAATATCTTTTTATAACAGTATCCGTGTTTCCGAGTCCGTCAACAATCTTTTGTATATTGTCATTCATGTTGAAATCATCCATAAATATCACCCATGTTAGTTTTAGATTGTTTTAGATAAATTATGCAAATACTTCAAAAATAAAAGCCGGTTTTATAAGATTTTACATCTCTGTCTATAATCTTTTCATCCCCACACAATCTTCCCACCAGCAGTGGAGAGTTTTCGTCATGCATCGATAAACTTCTCTCAACAATATCACCGCTGGAATTTGCATAACAGTACAGACAGTTATGACCACAGCTGTTGTAAGCTCCTATATCGATGCTTTTCACACACCCGCATGCCTTTCTCTGATTGGGATCCTTTTCTACAGACAGCTTTTGTCCCACAATATGGGAAATCAGCTTATCATCTATGCATCTGCCATGGGAAATATTAAACCTGGACAAATCTATATCCTCCGAGCAAGTTTCAACGGTCAGATCATACCTAAATGCTATTTTCGAAAACTTTTCAGCCAGCTGAAACATGTCATTTTTCCCTATGGGTAAAACATTTATACTGCGTAAATTACGCTCGGTCTTCCTATATAAATCCAAAAAGCTAATAACACATTTATCAGTATAGGGACCCAATTTTTCAGCAAGATATTCAAAACATTTACAGTGGTACTCTTTAGTAAATCTATCAGTCAGCACTATTGGATCATATCTCCATATCACCCTGTCCCTGCCGATTTTCAAGGATAGTTTAATGAAAGTGTCTATGAGATATTCTTTTCCGGGTACATTTTTCTCCAACGTTCTGTCATAGGGGTTCAAAGTAAATTGAAAATAATAGTTGTACTCTCTGATTTCATCAAGCCTGTCAAGCATCTTCCCGGGATCTTTGGTCCAAAATGCTATACAATCCACAATTTCCGGATTTAAATTTATTTTGCCGACCTGTTTTGTATTAAATGGATTCCTTACCAGTACAAATCCCTCTTTTATTCTGTTGAAAAACCATTTGCTGTAAAAAGCCGGTATGTCTGTTCTTCTGCTTACACTCAGTATCACCCGATATCCCTCCATTTCTCACAAAATCTAGAATCAACCCAATTATACCAAAAAGTGCCGCTACTTTCACTTTTTGCTCTCCATCCACAAATTTGCTGCAAACCCGTATTAAAAAATCTGAATTTAATATATAATGGAAATATACTATCAAGTGATTCTCAGGTCCAGGTGGGTTCGCCTGCCGAACCTAAGAATCACCTTATCCAGACGCACAGCAGTGCTTATCTCCCACTTTGAGAAGCTGGGGGTATTAGCAATGGCAGCGTTCGGATAAATTTTTATCGCCAAAGGAGGATTTATTCATGAAAATCACTGAAGGCTACATGCCATATCTGAAATACAAAACTTATTACCGCATAGTGGGAAAATGCACAGGAAACAAAAAACCACTTCTGCTATTGCACGGCGGTCCCGGCTCCACACACAATTATTTTGAAGTGCTCGACAAAGCTGCAGAAGATGGACGTGCACTTATAATGTACGATCAATTGGGATGCGGATTGTCTTCAATACCTTCCCGCCCCAATCTATGGAACGCAGAAACATGGATTGAGGAATTAATCCAGCTTCGCAAATATCTCAACCTGGATGAAGTTCACCTGCTTGGTCAGTCCTGGGGCGGAATGATGGCAATTCAATATGCCTGCCAATACAAACCAAAGGGAATAAAGAGCTATATACTGGCCAGCACTCTGCCTTCCTCCACACTATGGAAAAAAGAACAGCGCCGGAGAATCAAATACCTTCCACAAAAAATGCAGAATGCCATCGCAGAAGCAGAAAAAACCGGGGACTATTCTTCAGAAAAATACAGAGAAGCCGAATCGGAATTCATGCTCCGCTACTGTGCAAGCCCGGTGAGTCCAGATTCCCCCGAATGTTTAAGACGTCCGAAAACTGCCGGATCAGAATCCTATTTAACCGCATGGGGTCAAAATGAGTTTACTCCGACAGGTACATTAAAAGATTTTGATTTTCTGGAAGAAATTCAAAATATCCAGGAACCGTGTTTAATAACCAGCGGCCTTACTGATCTCTGCTCACCGCTTATTGCAAAAACAATGTATGACAAAATTCCCAATTCAGAATGGGAGTTATTTGAATTCAGCCGCCACATGGCTTTTGTAGAAGAAAACAAAAAATATATAAAAATACTGACCAACTGGTTAAACAAAAACGACTGACCGTAAAATAGGCGGATATAAATCTCCACACAGCTGCATGCCAAAGGGATAGCATGGTTGCTTGTCCAGAACTGCTGAGGCTGAAGAAGATGCTTGTCCGACGCTGTTCTTGTTTAGAACTGCCGGGATTGAAGAAGATGCTTGTCCCACGCTGTTCTTGTTTACACTTTATTCACAATGTCTAAGAGCAGCTTGTCTCTTTCAGTTCAGGTGGATTCTAGGCAATTGCCTTGGCACCAGGGATATCAGGACTTATGGTTTGGCTTAAAAAGCAGCTGAACGTTTGGAAGGTTTATTCACAATTTATTCATGACCCCCGGGGGTTGCATGTCCACTCGAGTAAGCCGGGCAAAAATCGCAGGGGTTGCATATCCACCCGAGCACACCCGAGCAAAAAAGAATCGCCAAAATCTTGGCGATTCTTCCATATCTCTATAAAGGACTGTCCTTTTTATTTGTATATATTCTTGTTTAATCAGAAGTTAATTCATATGCTGAAGTTGCCTGGACACTTGCGGCAGTTGTCCGGGCTCCAAAATATAACAATTAGAAATGATCTGTCAATTACTGAATTTCAATCTTTTCTGTCCTATTCTGACCTTTTCCGACTTTTGGAAGTACAATCTTCAAAACTCCATCTTTGAAGGAAGCTGTTATATCACTGTCTTTTACATTGTCTATATAGAAACTTCTCCTGAGTTCTCCATAATTTCTCTCACGCCTTACATACCCTTTGCCTTTGTCTTCCCTGTTGTCCTCTTTTTTTGCAGATATTGTAAGGTAATTGTCATCAAAGCTCAAATCTATAGCATCTTTTTTCACTCCTGGAAGATCTGCTTCAACTACATAGGAATCATCATTATCTTTAAGGTCAACCTTAAAACCCTTGCCGAATCTATCTACCGTTGGTGTAAAGAAATCGTTGTTGAAAAATGAATCTACAAAATTCCTGAACGCATCACCTGGACTTAAGAAATTATCTCTTTCAAATGGAACCATATCAAACATGGTACATACCTCCTTTTACACTATACATGATTTTCCACCGACTGCTTTCTATCGGTTATCCTTAGTACAGTATTATAATACAATAAAGGTCAAAGAAAGTCAAAGTCTAAAAAATATAGATTTTCAGTTTAATTGACAGCTATTTTCAGCACAAATAGCATAATTTATCCATGTCAAAAAATAAGTATATTTTTCAAATATGTAAATGTTTTTCCGGCAACTGGTAAAATCTTTTTATAAATCCTAAAAACATTATCAAATCTGGAAGAAAATCCATAGCCTCAACTGCGATTGTCTGGAAACTTCTTGAAGGAAAAATTACCTGAAGTCTGCTCATTTGAATTTAAAAAACTGTTTGAAAATGAAGAAAATGATGTGAAAATTAGCAGGTTGCTTGTCCAATCGGAAATAAGAGATGAAAAATATTTATCCAATGCTGCTGGGCTTGAAAGGATGATTCTCAAATATTGCTGAACTCAAGGAGGGCCGCTTGTCCAATACCGTTGATTTTAAATGACATGCTTGTCCAGCTGAAAATGAGAAATGAAAACTGCCTGTCCACTGTCGCTGAATTTAAGGAAGATTGCTTGTTAATGCCGCTGAGCTCAAAGAAGGGGCTGTTCAGACGGAAATTGACTTGAAAATTGCTTGTCCAGCACTGCTGAGGCTGAAGAAGATGCTTGTCCGACGCTGTTCTTGTTTAGAACTGCCGGGATTGAAGAAGATGCTTGTCCCACGCTGTTCTTGTTTACACTTTATTCACAATGTCTAAGAGCAGCTTGTCTCTTTCAGTTCAGGTGGATTCTAGGCAATTGCCTTGGCACCAGGGATATCAGGACTTATGGTTTGGCTTAAAAAGCAGCTGAACGTTTGGAGGATTTATTCACAATTTGTTCATGACCCCCGGGGGTTGCATGTCCACCCGAGTAAGCCGGGCAAAAATCACAGCAAAATTGCAGACATGACACGTCCAATTTATCCAATCTATGCCAAAAGTGCTGAAGTCCTTTTTTCATCCAAGTTGGAACTTTGGCAGTAAAGAGATTCTGATGCATTTTTAAGAATATTTTTAGAACTGTTTATAATTTCATTTTCAGTATATACATCAATTTTTTTCAAATCTGCCAGACCCTTGGCCGCCATTTCCACCATCATATCCTGGTACATGGCATTATTTACTACGGAAACCATCTGACTTTTTATTTCATCAAAAGCATCATTCAGAGGTTTTATAAGCTTCTTTTCTATTTCAGCCGTGTTTTCAAGTATTGATGCAATACTTAAATCTGCTTCTATATGTATGCTATTGTCATTTTCACTTTTATGACTGTTATTTCCATAAAAATCCATACTTATATCCAGGTTTCCCTTTACTACAATATTTGAGCCATGGCTGGTCTCCATGCTGACCTGTCTACCTGCAAATGCACTTTTATAACCAAAGGTGTCATTCATTATATTATCCATGTTATTTATAATCTCTTTTGCACTCTTTTCTATTTTCCCCTTTTCATCTTCCGTACAATTGACGTCATTATATTTTTCGGACAACTTTTTCAAATCTTGGGACATGCTTTTCAGCTCATCTACAGCCTTCCTTTTCTGTTGAAGAAGTGACATCCCGTCTTGTATATGATTTTCAGCCAGCTGCCCTTTTCTAAGCTGAGTTTTTAGCTGATCCACTTTGAAATCATCAGCCTCAAAAGGTTTTTGCTCTCTCATTTTCTCATTTAAATTGCACAGTGCATTTTTATTCTTTATACGGGTATTCATCATCTTATTTCTGTTTATAACCCTTGAAATAATATTAATCATCTTAAGCTTTCCCCTTTTAACAATTTACTTTATTATCGTCCTCTAGTTTCAATACATTATCTCTAATTTTTATATAATAACTTCTTCAACATAATTTATTATTCATTTTAAGTAGTGTAAACAAAGATGTGGGCTTTTTGCTAAGCTCTTGTAAAATTCAGTTTTTCATTAAATTCATATTATGCATTATAAAATTCAAGTATATGCTCTGCAAATTTTTTGCTTCAAATTTTACGACAAGCATATCAAACAATTTTATATGATGTGTTTTTATATTATTGAATATTTCCAGGGCAAGTTTTTCATCATGCACATGGAAAGTTCTATTTCTGTCAATCATCATGGATATCTATTCATCCCCATCTGCAATAAGGCCCTGTTTAAATGCCAATCTTATAGTGTTTCTTGGACTTGCGGCACCTTCTATACCTTCATATCTCTTTTTGATATATTTCCCATATCTAATTTTATCCCCAATTTATCTTCAAGTTTCAAAGAATCACCCCATTTGTACGCCTTAGATACTTTTAGCTCCATTATACAAGTAAATATTGCTTATGATGATCAATTACGCCTTGATACCTTTGCCTTTGCGGTATTTATTGTCCATATTCACTTCTTCAAAGGTGCTCATGTTATTGATGATGGCCATGGCATTGCCAACGATTCCCATGGCAATTGGGCAGCCAGTGCCCTCTCCAAGGCGCATGCCGAGATTCAGCATCGGTTTTAATTTCATCGCCTCTGCCGCAAGCTTGTACGCAGGTTCTTCCGAAATATGGGATGGAATCATAAATTCCCTTGTAAGGGGATTGAATTTATATGCCAGCAGTGCTGCAGCGATTGAAATCACGCCATCGATAATCACCGGTTTTCGGTAATAGGCCGCTCCTATGTATAATCCCGTCATTGCCGCAATATCAAGGCCTCCCACCTTGGAAAGGATGTCGACAATGTCATCCGCATCGGGTTTATGCATAGCAAGTGCTCCGGTAATCACTCGCTTTTTATTTTCAAAAGCTTTGTCGCTCAGGCCGCCGCCTCTTCCCACGGCTTTTTCGGTATTGTTTATTCCAAGTGCCGCCATTATACAGGCTGCTGCAGTGGAGGTGTTGCCCATTCCGACCTCGCCAGCTCCGATGATATCGCAGCCTTCACTGGATGCAGATTTTGCAAATTCAAAACCCACTTCTATTGCTTTTAAAGCGATTTCACGGCTCATAGCCTTCTCTTTGTAAAAATTGTTAGTTCCATTTGGCATAAGCCTCCTGTCGTAAATATGAGGATCTTCAATTCCACCGATAATGCCCATGTCAACAAGCCGGAGGTCCACATTGTTGTACTCGCAAAGAACATTTATACCGCATTTTTTCCCTGAAGCATAACCACGCATTAAAAAGTTTGTAAAATATTGTGGAGCAGCAGTAACACCTTCCGCACAGATGCCATTATCCGCTCCAAATACAAAATGTACTCTTTTCTCCACACTGCTTTTTACCCTGCCTGTAATACCTGCCATCTGAATGCTAATGCTTTCAAGCACACCTAAACTACCTGCCGGTTTTACAAGATCATCCTGCAGATTGCGTGCATGCTCAGCCGCTTCTGCATCCAACCCCGTAATTTTTTTTGAAATTTCTTTAAGTATCATTTTACTTCCCCCAATATTTTTAAATTTATGATGAACCGGCTTTTTCCTTAAAGTCTGAACACTCGGTTATCTACTTATTTTATTATAGCAGATTCCTATTAGTCCCGGCATCAATTTTTAATTTATAGTTTGTGTCAAAACGGACAATTTCCTTTCCTCAATGCATGATACCATCGGGGCCTAAAAATGACATACGACCGGTTTACTTATCAACAAGAACGAGATCTTGGAAATCAGTTTCCACTTCGCTTCCATAAAATATGTAATATTTTTCAATTTGTCCGTCGGTTAAAAACTTCCTCAAAATGCTGAGAGAAAGAACTTCCTGCGCAGGTTTAAAGGAAGCCCCGGGAAATTTATCAGACACAATTTTTAGAGCTTTGTCATAGGTTATTTCTTTATCTTTATTATCCGTATTTTCCCTGACACTGTTATTTTGATAATTGCCGACATTCTTATAATCAACTACAATTTTATTTTCAGTTTTATTGTTTTTACTGTAAATGGCACTCTCGACCATGTTCTTCATGCTCTGAAGTTCCTGGTCATCGGGGCTAAGTTCAAGTGCCTTGTCTAAGTATTTGTTTGCACTTTCATAATCGTGATTTTTTACTGCAGTATTTGCAAGTTTTATATAATCTGACAACTTTTCATTCGGATGTGCCTGTTTACCACTTTGATTTTTCATATCCTGGGCAAGTAAAAGCTCTTTTTGAACAGAAGAATCATTTTTATAAGTTAAAGCTTTTTCAAAAAGTTTAATGGATTTATTGTAATCTTTCTGCAGCATACACTGTCTTCCCTGTCCCACCAAGTTTTTAAAATTTTCAAATTGGCTGTACTTATACATTCCAAACATAGATGCAAAAAAAACAGCCGCCATAATCAATATTCCAAATAAAATCTTACTTAAAAGATTCATAATGGATTCCTCTCTTAATCTTTTGTTAGCATTATCGAAATATTTCTGAAACGCTTTAGATATATTCATTATCAAAAAAAGAGGATACCTAACTTTAGGTACCTCATAATTAGATAAATTAATGAATATTATGATTTGATATTTGTCACTGGCTTTTACAGTCTCTCAGTTTCTCTTCAAGTATTCATTTTGTCCAATTTCATATAAGTTGTTACCTTTTGAATCAATGACCACCAAAGCAGGAAGCTCTTCAACTTTTAATTTTCTAATAGCTTCAGATCCCAAATCTTTATATGCTATTATTTCAGCTTTTTTTATACACTTTCCCATTAATGCTGCTGCACCGCCTATTGCTCCAAAATATACTGCTCTATTCTTTTTGATAGATTCGATTACTTTTTGAGATCTGCTGCCTTTGCCTATCATACCTTTTAAACCTATATCTAGAAGGCTTGGAGCATATGGATCCATTCTGTAACTTGTTGTTGGTCCTGCCGATCCTATAGGCTGACCTGGTTTTGCAGGAGTCGGTCCAACATAATATATAATTGCATTTCTGACATCTATGGGAAGATCCCTGCCTTTATTTAGTAATTCTACAAGCCTCTTATGAGCAGCATCTCTCGCTGTGTATATAATTCCTGATATCAACACACTGTCACCAACATTTAGACTTTTAACTTTCTCTTCAATCAAAGGAGTTGTTATCCTCTTGTACATATCCTATACCTCCAATTTTAACAAAATAAACATTTTAAGAATTGCCTGATCAAAGTTCTACCTCTTCATGTCTTGTAACATGGCAGCTAATATTTACAGCTACCGGTAAACCAGCTATATGTGTTGGATAAGTTTCAATATTTACTGCAAGAGCTGTTGCCCTGCCTCCAAATCCCTGCGGCCCTATACCTAACGTATTGATTTTTTCCAATAACTCCTGCTCCAAATTCCTATAAAGTTTATTCTCATTTCTTTGTGTCAGCGGCCTTATCAACGCCTTTTTTGCAATTAATGCAGCTCTATCAAAGGTTCCTCCAATTCCGACTCCCACAACTATTGGAGGACATGGATTCGGTCCAGCTTCCTCAACTACCTTTATTACAAACTTTTTTACCCCATCAATGCCATCTGCAGGTTTTAACATCTTAATCTGACTCATATTTTCCGATCCAAACCCCTTTGGCGCCACAGTTATTTTCAGTTTATCTCCCGGAACTATGGTATAGTTTATTACAGCTGGAGTATTATCTCTCGTATTGACCCTGTCTAGAGGATCCCTTACTACGGATTTCCTTAGATATCCCTCCAGATATCCCTGTCTTACACCCTCATTGATTGCATCTTCAATATTTCCACCTACAATATGTACATCCTGTCCCACTTCTATAAATACACAAGTCATACCTGTATCTTGACATATAGGCCTATTTTCATTCTGAGATATATCTATATTATTTAAAATCTTACTCAATATATCTTTTGCTATAGGCCACGGCTCTCTACAATAGCTTCTCACTATCTGATTTTTTATATCACTTCCAAGATAATAATTAGCATTAATACTCATAGTTTTAACCACAGCCGTAATCTCTGAAACATTTATTTCTCTCATACAATTTATTAGTAAAACCTTGATATTGAAATTTTACTAATTGCCTCCCTTCAGCAGCCGTCATACTATTTCAATAAAGATTTCATATGCTCCTCAACCATTTCAGGAGTGACATCCTCCCTTTTAGCAACCCCGGTATCTATCGCTGACTTTGCTACATAATAAGCTACTTTTTGTGCTACCTGAGGATCAAAAGCATCGGGTATTACGTATTCCGGTTTTAATTGTTTTTCACTTACACAATCTGCTATGGCATATGCTGCGGCCATTTTCATCTCATCATTTATTTCAGTGGCTCTAACATCAAGAGCTCCTCTGAATATCCCCGGAAACGCCAATACATTATTAACTTGATTGGGAAAATCTGATCTTCCCGTACATACTACTTTAGCTCCAGCTTCTACAGCTAACTCAGGGAGTATTTCTGGATTTGGATTTGCCATAGCCATAATTACTGCATCTTTATTCATGGATTTTACCATTTCCTGCGTTACACAATTAGCTGCTGACACCCCTATAAATAAATCTGCTCCTTTTAAAACATCGGTAAGGCTTCTTTGTTCAAGGTCAGGATTTGTTATTTCAGCCATTTTATTCTTGTATCTATTCATTCCAATTGTCCTTCCCTTATATATAGCTCCTTTAGTATCGCAAAGTATTATATTCTTTGTCCCCATCGACATTATTAGTTTCGTTATAGCAATTCCTGCCGCTCCTGCCCCATTTACAACAACCTTTAAATCTTCAAACTTTTTGTCAACTATTTTTAAGGCATTTATTATACATGCAGCTGACACAACGGCCGTACCATGCTGATCATCATGGAATACTGGGACATTGCATATTTCTTTCAATTTAGATTCTATTTCAAAACACTGCGGTGCTTTTATGTCTTCTAAGTTTATTCCGGCAAAAACAGGCTCCATAAGTTTTACAGTTTCAACTATTTTATCCACATCCTTTGTATCTAAACAAACCGGAAAAGCATCCACTCCGCCAAAAGTTTTAAATAATACTGCTTTACCTTCCATTACTGGAAGCCCTGCCCCTGCACCTATGTCTCCAAGCCCCAGTACCGCTGTGCCATTTGTTACAACAGCCACCATATTTCCCTTTGAAGTATAGTCATAAATTGTTTCATAATTTTTATTGATTTCCATGCATGGTTCTGCAACACCTGGAGTATATGCTAATGTTAGATCGTCCTTAGTTTGCAAAGGTACTTTGCAATTGATTGAAATTTTTCCTTCATTATCTCTATGAAATTTTAATGCTCTTTCCCTTAGTCCAACCATATATTTTTATTCCTCCTATTAATTTATCTATTTAAACCATAAGCAGCTGTTCCGCCGATATACCCGGCTCTGTCATAGATACTACATCCAGCACTTGATTAAGTTCATCTTCACTTAAAAGGCCTTCTTCCAATATCAATTTTCTTATTGGCCGTCCTGTCTTCAAGGCTGTCTTTGCAATCTCAGCAGATTTTTTATACCCTACATGTGGACAAAGTGCTGTAATAATTCCTACACTATTGTCTACCAGCTGTTTACATCTTTCCTTGTTTGCAGTTATTCCCAGAACACAGTTATTTACTAAAGTATCTACTCCATTCGTCAATGTATCTATAGACTCAAACAAATTATAAAATATAATTGGTTCAAACGCATTTAGTTCTAATTGTCCAGCCTCTGCAGCCATAGTTATCGTTATGTCATTTCCTATAATATTGAAAGCTATTTGGTTTACCACTTCTGGTATCACAGGATTAACTTTTCCCGGCATTATTGAGGAGCCATTCTGCTTTGCCGGAAGTTTAATTTCTCCCAAACCTGTCCTTGGACCTGATGACATAAGTCTTAAATCATTTGATATCTTTGATAAATTGACAGCACATGTTTTAAGAACTCCCGATACCGCCACATAGCCATCCAAATTTTGCGTCTCGTCGATTAAATTGACCGCCTGCTTTAATTCTATACCTGATACTTTAACAATATTAGGTACTATATTATGGAAATATTTTGTATCGGCATTTATGCCCGTTCCCACTGCAGTGCCACCCATATTTACAACTCTCATTTCTTCCTGCACTTTTTCAAGTCTTGAAATATCTCTCTTTACCACTGAACTATAAGCTTTGAATTCTTGTCCCAATCTAATCGGAACTGCATCCTGCAGCTGGGTTCTTCCCATCTTTACAACATCATCAAACTCCCTTGACTTTTTTTGAAAAGCTCCATAAAGTCCAGTTAGTTCTCTTATAACCTTCGGGAGAAGTTTTAGCACAGTCATTTTTCCTGCCGTAGGTACAACATCATTTGTAGATTGTCCATAATTTACATTGTCATTTGGATGAACCATGCCGTAATCACCTTTTTTCTTGCCTAAAATTTCTATAGCTCTGTTTGCAATTACTTCATTGGCGTTCATGTTCATGGATGTACCTGCTGAACCCTGGATAGGATCCACTATAAATTGATCATGTAATTTACCGTCTATTATCTCATCGCAGGCTTTTATAATAGCTCCTTCTTTCTTTTTATCCAAAAGCCCAACTTCATTATTAGTTATAGCCGCCGCCTTTTTTATTTGTACAAGACTATTTATAAATTCTTCATGCATTTTAAGACCTGTGATTCTAAAATTCTCGGCACCTCTTAAAGATTGTACTCCATAATAAGCATCTACAGGTATCCGTTTTGATCCAATCGAATCACTTTCCAACCTGAAATCCATTCTAATTACCTCCAGAATTTTTTAATATATCCATATGCTTTATATAAATCCTATTTAATTAAACTACCTATGAAATCATTAATATCTTCAATATTCTTTTCTATCATGAATTTTTTAATACCTTCAACTATATCTGTCATTATATCTGGCTTTATAAAATTAGCTGTTCCAACCTGAACCGCAGTTGCACCAACAAGCAAATATTCAAGTGCATCTCCGGCAGTATACACCCCCCCTGATGCAACAATGGGAATATCAAGAGCCTTATGTATATTATATACGAGCCTTAATGTCAACGGTTTTACTGCAGCTCCAGACAAACCACCTATTATATTTCCAAGCACAGGCTTCTTCGTATCTAAATCCACAGCCATACCTATATAAGTATTTGCTACTGTTAATCCATCCGCTCCAGCCTCAACTGCTGCTTTTGCAATCGGTACTATATCTGTAACATTTGGAGTCAGTTTAACAATTATCGGTGCTTTTATAATATCCCTCACAGTTCTGACAACATTATATGTCTGTTCAGAAGACTGCCCAAATGTTTTTCCACCTTCCTCAACATTAGGACAGGACACATTAATTTCATAACCTGCAGCCCCGTCAACTTTATCAAGCATTTGCGCTGAAGCCTTAAAGTCTTCAACTGAATGATTGGATATGCTTACAATAATATTTGTATCAATCTTTCTCAATTTTGGAATTTTATTTTCAACAAAGTCAAGAACGCCGGTATTCTGAAGTCCGACACAATTTAATACTCCGCTGTCAACTTCAACTATCCTCGGAGGTCTGTTACCTTGCTTAGGATTCCGAGTAACGCTTTTGGCCACAAGTGCTCCTATTTTACTGAAATCTATATACTTGTCATATTCATCCAGGCCAAAAGTTCCAGATGCATTCATAATGGGGTTCCTAAGTTTTAACGATCCAATATTTACTGAAGTATTCATTACAGAATTACCTCCTTAACGTCAAATGCCGGTCCGTCTTTACAAACTCTCTTATATCCGGTACGGGTCATTACTGAACATGTAACACATGCTCCAAGACCGCATCCCATCCTTTCCTCAAGGCTTACATATGACTTATAATCCAATTTTTGAAGTAACCTGGCAATTCTCTTTGATCCGCTGCAATAAATAACATCAGGCTTTACTTCATCTATAATTTTTCTAACATTTTTCAAATCACTTGAAGAATCTTCATCCGTAACTACAATAAGCTTGTCTGAGAACCCTTTTATAAAATCATCTATGAAATTTACACTTTCATCTCTAAAGCTCGCTATTGTCGTAACTTTACAGCCCGCATCTTTAAGTGAACTCCCGAGGTTGGCCAGTGTTGCGAGACCTGCACCCCTGCCTATTACAAGTGAATTTGAATTTTTCACTATTTCAAAAGTATTTCCCAAAGGTCCCAAAATATTTATTTTATCTCCTTTTTTAAGTTTTGTAAAAAGCTTTGTTCCCTTTCCCTTGACCTTATATATTATCTCTACTTTATCCCCCATAATTTTATATATTGTAAACGGTCTTCTAATTGGCATATTCTTTTCTACACCATTTATTGATATTGACAAAAATTGTCCCGGCTTTGCCTTACTTACATAACTGCATTCAAATCCCATACGGAAATAATTAGGTCTAATTTCACAGTTATAAAGAATTGTACTTTCTATAACCTTCATTTTTTCACTAATTTCTACACTCATATACTATTTCTCCCCTGCATATTGTTTCCTTGATTCTTCCCGATAGCCTTTCACCTATAAATGGTGAATTGCATGATTTAGAAGCAAAATTTTTAACTACATAATCTTCATTTGGATTAAATATTACAATGTCTGCTCTATGGTTTTCCCTTATATAACCTCTATCTAAATTGTATAATTTTGCAGGATTAACAGTGAGTTTTTCAATAACCTCCATATAGGTCAAATATCCCTGTTTAACAAGATTAGTTATTGAAAGGGCAAGTGCTGTTTCAAGGCCTATTATGCCGCTTGGAGCTTTAGAAAGTATATTATTATTTTTCTCTTCTTTTGAATGCGGAGCATGATCTGTTGCTATTATTTCAAGTGTATTATCTCTAAGGCCTTCAATTATCAGTTTTCTATCCCTCTCTGTTCTTAAAGGTGGATTCATTTTGGCATTTGGACCTTTCTCTAAAATTGCCTTTTCTGTCATACTAAAGTGATGAGGAGTAGCTTCTCCTGTTATATTAGCTCCCATTTTTTTAGCCCATCTTATTATTTCAACAGACAGTGATGAGCTAATATGCTGTATATTAACCTTTGCTCCAGTCGATATTGCAAGGACTGCATCTCGTGCCGCAAGTACATTTTCAGCTTCATGGGGAGAACCGGTCAAATTTAAGCTCTTGGCAACTTGCCCCATATTTATACCATTTTCTTTAATTAGGCTAGGGTCTTCCTCGTGGAAGCTCAATGGCACGTTAAGTTCTTTTGCCATTTTCATGGAATCAAAAACAATTTTTGAATTCATAATTGGTTTTCCATCATCGGAAAAGCCTGATGCTCCAGCTTCTTTGAGCTTATTCATATCTGTAAGCTCTGTTCCTTTCATTCCCTTTGTTATACTCGCCAGCTGAAGAATTTCAACTTTTGCTTTCCCGGCCTTATCAAGTATATATTTTAAAGTATCAATATTATCAACAACTGGCTTTGTATTAGCCATGCATATCACCGTTGTATAGCCTCCATTTGCAGCTGCTTTCGAGCCTGTCAGTATATCCTCTTTATAAGTAAATCCCGGATCTCTAAAATGACTGTGTATATCAATAAGCCCTGGTGCTACTATACACCCTGATGCATCAATTACTTTCATATTGCCGTTTTCACAAATATTTTTATCTATTCTTATTACATTTTCGCCATCTATTAAAATATCAAGTTTTTCATCTGTCCTGCTTAAAGGGTCAATAACATGTCCACTTTTTATAAGTATCATAAAGAAACCTCCTTTAAATATTCACAAACTATTTTACAGGCATTGTACAATTGTTTAAGACTTGCATTTTCTTTGGGATTGTGACTTATACCTTCCCTGCAAGGTATAAATACCATGCCGGTTTTAGTAATATCAGCAAATTCCATTGCATCATGTCCTGCACCGCTTGGCATTTCTATACAACTTAATTTTAATTTTTCTGATGATCTTTTAAGCCCTTTGACAATAGTATCATCTAACTTAACCGGTTCAGAAGATGATGTCATAGTAAGTTTGTAATTCAAGCCCCTTTTATCAGTTATTCTTTTTATACTGTTTTTCAATTCAGAAACTACACGATTTATACTTTTACTTTCAATCCCTCTTATATCAATACCTAACTCTACAAAACCAGGAACAACATTTAGCGCATTAGGAGTTTCATATATTTCCCCAACTGTTGCAACAGTTGAATAAATTGATTCTACCCTTCCAAGTTTCTCTATTTCAAGTATTACCTCAGAAGCTGTACTTAAAGCATCCTTTCTCATCATCATAGGAGTTGCCCCCGAATGATCCTGTCTTCCATAAATGCTAAGTTTAAATCTTTTAGGAGCTGCTATTGACGTTACTATACCTAATTCTATATTCTTATCCCAAAGCACTCTTCCCTGTTCTATATGAATTTCAATGTATCCTTCCAGTTCTCCTAATTTATAACTTTTTGTTAGAAATCCCTTTGATTTTAAAATATCCTTTAAACTTTCCCCTTTCTTATTCTTAAAATTACAGAGCTCTTCTTCTTTAACTTTTCCTGTTACAAGGCCGCTCCCAATAGTTGCCTTTCCAAAAGCACTGGATTCCTCACATCTGAATGCAACAACTTTAACAGGTATATCGATATTGTTGTCTTTAATCCATTTTAAAATCAAAAGTCCGCCAATAACACCTAATACTCCATCATAAATACCTCCATTAGGTACAGAATCAAGATGGGAACCTATTAAATAACATCTTTTATTTTTATTTTTCTGCAGACCTACAAAAGTATTTCCAACACCATCCGTCTCAACAGCAAACCCCAAGTCTTCAGATATATCCTTAAATATTCTATGCATTTCATCCTCTTCAGAACTATAGGCAAGTCTAGTAACCCCACCTGTTTTCTGTCTGCCTACCGTGCTAAACTTGTTAAACCATTCCCCCAGTATTTTATAATCATTATAAATTTTCTCTACTTTTTGAACTATCTTCATGTCCAATACCTCCCAACGATAAATATTCTATGCTTTATTGGCTCTATTTTCTTCGGTAAATTATACAAATATTTTGTCTATTTTTTTGTCAATATACTATTAGCAATGATTGCCAAATAAAGTCTCACTTTGTCGTCTATATTCTTGACATCCAGTCCAGTAATCATCCTAATCCGCTCCAATCTATATTTCAGTGTATTTTTATGTATAAAAAGCATCTCGCTTGTAAGTTTAATACTTTCATTACATTCAAAATATGTCGAAATAGTCTCCATAAGTTCAGCTTCATCCAGTATCTTGCCCAAAGTCGACCTTACAACAGAATGAAGAACATCAGAAGAATTTTTATAAACCAAACTATATATTTCTATATCCTTATAGAAATAATAATCCTGTTTTTTCCCTATGACCCTTCCAAGTTTTATTGCATATTTTGCCTGATCATAGCCATCTTCTATTCCACTAATGCCATATCCTATATTCCCAATCCCTATAGTCATTCCTGTATTTTTATAATAAATATCCCTATATTTTAATATCAAATTTAGAACTTCTTTTTCATATCTTTCAGCATTTATTTTATTATCCGACTGTAAAAATAAGGTTACATATTCAGCATTTCTTACTATTATATAGTTAATAATTTGCTTTTTTCTCTTAAGAGCTCTTGTTATAGAATCTATATATTTATAGAGCCTATCTCTTATTGACATCAGATCAGGATTATCATATCCGTCAATATCTACAGTTACTGCACAAATATATCCTTCTTTTATGTCATATCCCAATGCCTTACCTCTTTCAATTACAGAATCTATAGTCTTGTACGTATGAAATATTATTCCTTTCACATATTCCTCTACTATCATAAAATGTTCTTTTAATCTAAATATTTTTTGATTTAATGGCGTCATTATACTTAAATAAGTCACATCACTGGGAATTTCGAACATCGAAAGCTTCAACTCATTGGCAATTTTAATTAATTTATCTGGTATCCTAGGTACATATTTATTTATCTTTATTGCTATTCCCGCTGCATTTAATTTGCCAAGTCTATATACAATATCACATTGTTCATCAATTTTATCCCTCACCGAATAGAAACTTGTAATTATAAATTCTCCACCTTCAAGCCACTGAACCGTATCAGTAACTTCCATTACTGTGACACTCTCAATTACTCTATCAATGCCTTCCTTTCCCGCTATTAATTTAACCTTTTTAAATGCCTCTATTTCCATAGCTTCCCTAATAGTTAGCATATTAAATATTCCCCTTCTTAGGTTTCCCTATCGATTTATATTGTTATCTTATGCATAATCTTCAATCTACTGCAGGCTTTTTCAGATTCAAAATAATAGTCAATGAAATCAAATATAATATGGATAAATATGCCATAGCATAGGTTATACTGAACTTTTCCAAAAGCAAACCTATTACGATTGTAGAAAATCCACCAAATGCACGCCCGGCATTAAAAACTGTATTAAGTGCAGTGGTCCTTATTCTATCTGGATAAAAGCTGCTGATAAGTGCTCCATATCCAGCCATCATACCGTTTACAAAAAATCCTACAATAGATCCGCCTATCAAAAGTGCAATTGCGCTTGTAACATATACATAAATAAAAACCGAACAGGCTGAAGCTATTAAGAAAATGGCATACGATACCTTTGCACCAAATTTATCCATGATTCTGCCAAACACCAGCATACCGAGACACATACCTATAATTGTAGCAACAGTCCAAAGTGAAGAACCTGAAATACTTAATCCAAGACGTTTTTGCAAAATTGACGGAAGCCAATTCATTAATCCAAAATAACCGGAAATTTGAATTGTACACATAAGCATCAGAGAAATTGTTACAATTGCCTTTTTAGGTTCGTTAAACAGCTCTAGCAATGATATTTTTTCTTTCACTTCAGTCTCTCTTTTACTTGCCAGCCATCTGGGTGATTCCTCTACACTCCTCAAGAAAAAAGCTAATGGCAAAGCCATGACACCTGCTACAATAAACAATGTACGCCAACCGAACATTGGCAATATTATAGCAGCACTCAAAGCAGCTATAACAGTACCTACTTGTCCACCTATCGTAGTATATGAATTTATTCTGCCTAGTTTTTCTTTTGGAAAAACATCTGCAACTAAAGCCATGACAATGCCATATTCTCCACCTGCACCAATTCCTGCTATAAAACGTAATATACATATGACAGCAGTATTTTGAGCAAATCCTGTAAGTAATGTAGACATGGCAAATACAATCACTGTATAAGTAAACATACGTATTTTCCCATGCCTATCTGCTAAAATACCAAAAGTGATACCGCCAAGCAGCATACCCAAATTGGTGATCGTAGATATAGAACCAGCTACTGCGGAACTTATATGAAATTGTTTAATCAACGAACTCATAACATATCCGAGCAACATAATATCCAGACTCTCTATACCCAGCCCAGCAATAGTTGAAGTTAAAATTTTCTTCTGGTATCTACCTGTAATTATAACTTCTTCCTTTTTCAATATACTCATATATTTTCCCCCTGTTTGTTATTTGACACTTTAAAGTATATTAAAAATAATCTACTTTGTCTGTATCTAATAGAACAACATTTGTATATATTTTTTTGTATATTCTCACAATTCTCCAATTTTATTTATCAATATTGTCGATTAAGTGATATTTCATCCGTATCAAAAAAGAAGGCACCCAATTTTAGGTACCTCATAATTATACATATCATGATATCTTCAATATTCTCTTCGGTTCTGAAGGCGATGATTGTTCAGCTGGAAATTGGAAATGAAAGCTGCCTGTCCGGCTGGAAATCGACTTGAAAATTGCTTGTCCAGCACTACTGGGCTTGAAGAAGATGCTTGTCCAGAACTATTTTTATTTACACTTTATTCACAATATTTGTGGCAGCCTGACTTTTTTCAATTCAGATTGATCCCTGATAACTACTGTGATATCAAGGGTATATGGGATCATGGTTTGGCTTGAAAAACAGATGAATGCTTGGAAGATTTGTTCGCAATTTATTCATGACCCCCGGGGGTTGCCTGTCACACCAGTGAATGAATAACTCCATCTCTGCATTGATTTGGTGTAATCACATAGGGCAGGTTTTTGGAATCCCTCATATTGTGAGACCCAAGGAATCCCCCCGGCTCGCACGGGAACATGGCAGTATCATACATATTTCCCAGGCCGGATACAATCTTTACAAGGATAACTTTACGCTTTCCCGGACGCATAACATCATTAAATTCTTCTCTTGTATATGGCATATTATCCAGATTCACAAGCACATTCCGGATTTCCTGGACGATCCGGTCCGCCGCCCGATGTCCGGCCATAATACCTTCTGCCGTTCTTCCTTCACCCTCTTCAAACAGCACATCAACATGAAGTATATAATCAGTTGACTTTGGCGTGCCGGCACGGTCCAATACAACCTGATTTTTCAAAATCCCTTCTGAGGAACCAATATTACAGGGCTGAAATCCGCTCTTATCTTCGACGCCAGTTATCATGACGGTTATTCCGGAAAGCATATGTGTAACACCTTCACCCAGTTCTCCCCGCACCTTACAGGCAATGGGGGAGTAGTCCAAATTGGAATTGACAAACATATCATAATTTCCCGGCTCAATGATGCTGATCTTGATATTCTTGATCCTGGGCTCCGATTGAACAATGCACTTTTCAATTCCATTTCGTATAGTCAGCACACCGCGGTCAATTTCTGTTTTCTCACCCAGATGGACTTCATTGATATGAAATACTTTTCGGGTCAGCCTGTGTAGATTCTGTGCTGGTTCATCCGATCCCGTATCTACCGGTTTCCCAGCTTTGCGGAGTTTATTTTTCACCAGTGCGACAGCCTTCATTGCGTCATAATCCGTCAGATTGTTCTCTCCTACAACACAGGATTCATATCCGGCTTCACTTTTATTAAAATCTATCACACAGTCCACGTAACTGTTGGTGCAGACAAGCCGTCCCTGCTGGGCGATATAGCTGAGTCCAACACTGGGAATTCTCCGAATACCAAGCTGCTCAATTACATTGACAAAATCCACATGATGGTTCCCCCATCCATCAATTGCAACAATTGCCGCATCTGCACGCATAATCTGCGCTATATCGCCGACACGTTTTGCCGTATAAATTTTATCATCGCAGACCTCGGATACGCCATCTACAATAATACCTGTAAATTCAATATCTTTTTCCTTTGAAAGTGCCTCTGTTACCGGACACCTAAAATGATGCAGCGTTGTCATTTTAATACTTGGCCCCAGTCCCATATAATATACCTCCATTCTACATGATCTCTTATCTTCTATCTGTAATGAAAATTACACAAGGAGGCCGCCATAATATGACAAGCCCCCCTTGTAGTCTCTTACTGAAACAGATTTATACGTTATGACGGTATTCGTAAGGTAATACCTTTGTTTGATTAAAACTTGGACAATCACGAACCCATTCTAAGGATTCTTTTACGATCGCCGTCTGCATTTCCACATTGTTTGGTTCTCCGGCATTTGATCCGATTGGAACATGAGGAGCTGTAATTCTAGGTGCTCCCTGCTGTCTTGCAATGGGAGGCAGTGCAGCAATTACACAGCAGCTCATTCCTGCTGCTTCACAACATCTGGTGACAATTGTTGCTGAACGATGGCAGGTTCCGCATCCACCTGTGCAAAGAACTACATCTACACCCTGCTCCTTTAATCTGCGGGCAATTTCCGGACCTGTCACATTCCTGAATTTCTCAACATTTCCACCGCCGCCCATGAACGTGTAAGTCTCTTTAGGCAGAGAGCCAATAAATCCTGCATCTACCAGTTCATGCATACGGTCGATGGGAAACATACAATTAACATCTTTATTAATATCTGAATTATCAAATCCTCCGTGTGTTACCATCAGCCTATCAGATGGTGTATCAAATGGAATTACACGATAAGAGAAATCACCGGATGTATTATAAGGTGTCTGGTCTTTCTTATGAATTCCACCTGCTGTAATAAAAGCAACCTTGCACTTGTTAAGCGGCTTTTTTAATTCTGTGAATACCGGTTTTGGTGTAACCGGTACAAAGATTTCGGACTGCAGTCCTTTTTTTGTTGTTAAACTCATTGTTTTTCCTCCTTAAATTGATTTTGCCGGGATATCCCGTTTGCCAATTACTTTTAAGCAGCTGAAATAAAACTCCACATTCTGTCCTTTTTCCATTGTAACTGGTGTAAATACCCAACGCCGCGGCACTCCTATGGTTCCCAAATTATTCATTATTGCTACCTCTATGGCAGTATCATTTACTTGTGTTATCTTTCCTCCCAGCAAGCATGGAACTATCTCATGATCCGTTTTCATATCCGAGCAGTCATAATCATATGGCTGTTCTACAACCTGAATATAACTGAAATAAAATTCCAGCTCATGGCCGATATCCAGAGTCTCATCGCTCATAATCAGACATTTTGGAACCGTAATAACTCCCAAACGGCCATAAAGATGAACTTTCACCTGGTCCTCAGACACATCTTTCACGAGTCCTCCCATTTTCACGGGATTAATTATATAATCACAATCCATTAATGCAATGTCCCGCTTTCAACAAGCTTTGTCTCAGGGAGCCCTAAAATCTTGTTGTTTGCATTAATAACATCGTTGTTCCATTTTCTTTCAGCAGGTTTGATCTCCACGCCTTCCATTTTATTCTTCAGCATCTGGATTGCACGTACAGCTACTTCTGGAGTTATACCCGAGCAGCCTGCAATGTCATTTTCAAATCCGCCCTTGTCCATGTTGTTTTCAACCATTGCTGTAGCATATTTATTACCAACTACCAATTGACCCTGATATGCACAGAAGGATACACCAACTACTGGAATACCTCTCTTTCCAGCCTGACCAATGTGCTGAATGAAGTCAATATGATTATTTCCAAAACCTTCCGTTGTAACGATGACACCATCAAGATTCAGTGCTTCAAGCATAGAACCAAGTCTTTCAGATACCCAGAGTTTTTCATCGTTAACCTGTGGTGAGCCAACAAAGATAACACCTACCAGATCCAGCTCATCATCTTTTGCCAGACCTTCTACAAGAGGCTCTCTGATGTAATGGCGCGTCATTTCTTTTGTTGCAGGTCCAATGCAAGTCAATGCATGTATTGATCCGTCTCTTACCTGATTTGGTGTCAATATAATTGGAACATTGCAGCAGTCTACATTCTTCTGTCCGCCAAGAACTCCGCAGGGCTCTCTCGGGCATATAATATTGTCATGCATAGCTCCCTGTCCCATAATTTCCTTTACCAATACTACACGGGGATTTCCTTCTCTACGCACATCTTCACAGATTTCTTCATCAACAACTTCGCCTTCATATTTTTTCAGTTTGTCACGAACTGCCTGAATAATGTAGTCCTGGCATTTATGTGCAGCAAATGGGCCTGGTCTTGTCATACCTGACAGTCTTTGAACAACTGCATGGCAGCGTATAATAATATCATTTTCATCTGCACAACCCGGATGTCCGAAATACATCTTCTTATCCAGATATCCTTCGGAAGAACCAAATTCATGAATTTGCACGCCATCTTCATCTACACCGGTAAGCATGAATACAACACCATCAGCAACTTTCGTGATACCTTCGCCAAGCTCGCCTTCAACTTTTGTAGCAATTGGGCAAACATCCATAATTGTATCTGTATAGATATGTCTTTCATTTGGATGAATAACATCTAACTTAAGGCTCTTACACAGCGCATCCTGTTTTACTGCAGTCTTAACAATGTTTTTATCAATGGTGATAACGCCATTTTCAATGGAAGTTTTATTACCAATCTTTGCATCTGAAATTTTAATGTGCTTTTTCACAAGTTTATGAATGACCTTTTTCTCTCCACTTTTCTCTGCTGCTCCAGCAGGTACTGAAGGTGCTGCCCCGGCAAGCACTGGTACATCCAGCTTTAGGCCTTCAAATTTTTCTGCTTTTCCAATTTCAATGTGAATCATTCCGTTACCTCCTACCGACTGGACTTTTGAAGCCTCTTTGATTTCCTGTGGTGTTTCAGATTCATCTACTTCTTCTTTCACTTCGTTGACCTTATCAACTACGTTTTTTGTAATCGGCGTAAGGGCCTCAACATCTTTTGTCAGCTTACTCCCGATTACCTGTTCAATACGCAGACCATCCGGACTCAATTTCAAGAGACCCGCATCCTGCATGTCTTCAAATAATTCCGGATCTTCCAGATCTGCTGCACTTATAACCAATCCCTTTTCTCTTCTGCAGCAAAAAATTGCGGGATCTTTTAAGTGCTTCTGCAATGTTTCTTTTGTAATAGACATTTTTTGATTCCTCCCTGCTCTTCTTTTCTAAATCTTCTTATCATTTTGTAATCAACAGCATAAATTACACGTCAGTACAATGATAAGTCAATGATCTCAACTATGGGCATTTTCTATTCCTCCTTATCCTTATTCTCCTTCTCTCCTGAATCTTCTTATCAGCTTATAATTGACAGCACGCAGCGCACCGTCAGTACAATGATAAACCGGCAATTTCAGCTGTGGTGCACAGGACATTACGGTATTGGTGCAGTCTGTACAGTTACTGATCAGCAGAGCCTGCGCTCCTGTTTTTTTCAATGCCATCACCTTTTGCACCTGTCCAGGACATTTTCCCGGATTCTCACATTTACGGGTATTTTTAACCTGCTTTGCCTGTTTACAATACTCAACTCCCACTACCTTGGAGCCCATACTCGATGCCTGTTCTTCCAGACGTTCTCTGTTTGCCCCGCAGGCACAGACCAAAAGTCCGATCTTTGTCGGTCCCGGCATAAAATTCTCAGCTGCAATAATTCCTCCAGTTGTCTTGATAATAGGTGCCTCCAAAGAAGTCCTCTTACCGGTAAACGGTCCTCCCATAATAAGCTCACCGTATTCGCCGCCAAGTCCTCCTGCCTTTTCCAATACCTTTGCAACACTCATCCCAAGGGGAACATCCAGTAATACATGAATAGATGCATTTTCCTTTAGCTTCCCAGCTACTGTCATATCCTTGTCGATAAGTGGCTTTTTGTCTTCTACCGCTTCCCGGATACGAAATGTGGTTTCTGAATTAACAACCACTGCATCTGCTGCCATCGGAAGCTGCTCTGGCTCCAGAAGGATTCCAAGTGTCTCCCTTACAATTGCACGTTCCTCACCCATGGGATAAATATTATCCAGTTCATGAATGGAAACCCGGCTGTCTGTATTTGCCTTCTCCAGTTTTTCAATCACTTCTTTATGGATTCCTTTCACAGCCACAATCCCTTTTTGGGCATTGACAAGCTTCATGATAATAGCCAGTCCATCCAAAAGTTTTTCCGGTTCTTTCTCGATTCGTGCTATATTATGCGACAGAATTGGTTCACATTCAGCTGCATTGATGATGACAGTTCCTTTTCCTTCAAAATGGAGATTCAGTTTTACAGAAGTCGGAAATCCAGCACCCCCTAATCCTACGATTCCGGATTCTTCAATCAGCTCTTTTGGTGTTGCACCTTGCAAAGGTATGTATTTTGTAAAATCTGTCTGTGATTCTTCAACTACAATCCGATCTGTATCAACAGTTTTCACTTTTCCATCTACACTAGAAAAAATATTGGCTCCCAATGCCCCTTGCGGCTTTTCTGCTATAATCTGACCTCTTTTTACAAAATCATTTTCCTGAACCAACGCCTCGGATGGAGCTCCAACATGCTGTTTGAGTAGAAAAACAAAATCCACAACTATCCACCTGCTTTCTGAAAAAACAGATAATTGTATAAATTATCATACATTTCTCTGTTTTTTTTATTTTTTACACTAGCATTACACTATTTTTTGTTTTAGTAACATCTTATACTCGCCCTTTACATTGCTATGTTAACAGCAACTTATGTGCCAAACCACATAAAAACCCATTTAAAAAAATATTCCCATATGTAATCCATTGCAAAATCAACAATCTTTCATTTTTTCAATATATTTTATATATATAGAAAAAACTCTTACTTGTTAAAAATTTGTCCAAATCCACACAATATTTTTCTAACATACTCCAATTATCTTTTTAAACACATTGCTGCTGCTGCTTTCAGCGAAATAAAAACAAAGTGTCAGATTAACACACATGAGTCCAAAAATCTGACATTGTCTTAAGATGTTCTTCCACTCTATTACCACTATTGATAGTTATACATATATAAAAACAACGTACCTGGATTTGATTTACACAAATCCAGATACGTTCCCTATAACATCATTTAACTCACCAAATTAACATTATATGCCTGCGTTAAAATTATTTGAATATAATTTTTTTATATCTTCAACGTCAATATCATTTATATCTGTTATATACTCTACTGAAAGACCCTTTGCATACTGTTTTAATATAAACTTACTCTATACCTTTTTCCCTGCCTTTTTCTTTAAGCTTTTTATCAAGTTCAAACTTCTTCACCACGCTAAAAGCCTCACTTTTTTCATTATAACATATCACTGTAGAAAAGTTCAAAGAAAGAAGATAATTTTCAATTTCAGCTGAAAATCAAGCAATCTGAACATCAATCCCCAAAAATTTATCATTTTTGCCCACTCTGCAAATATTTATCCGTCTGAAAAAATTGTAAGAGATGTGAAAACAGCTACGTAAGCAATTATCTCGGTTGAAACAGCTGGTTTAGAAACAGTCGCTTGTCTACTTGCTGAGCTCACTGAACTTGCCGGGACTGGTTGCTTGTCCTGCTTGTGTTCCTGGGGCTGATTGCTTGTCCAATCATTTACACTTTATTCACAATATTTGTGGCAGTCTGGCTATTTTCAGTCCAGATTGATCCCCGATAACTGCTGTGATACCAAGGTCATATGAGTCTATGGCTTGGCTCGAAAAGCAGATGAATGTTTGGGAGATTTGTTCACAGTTTATTCATGACCCCCGGGGGTTGCATGTCAAATCCCGGCAAAATCCTGGCAAAATCCCAACGGCTGCATGTCCACCTGGCAGTCCGAAAAATAAAAAATGAAGATTTCCGGATTTCGTCCGGAAATCAACCCTGTATATCAATTCAATTTTCTCTGCTCCAGTTTTTCTTTGAACTCTCCAATGGAGCTGCTCCTGGCGGCATCCTCAAAAACAGATCCCAAAATATTTTCATCTTTTATCT